>NZ_JADYXC010000034.1:0-27356 GCF_015864505.1 Pseudoalteromonas sp. SWYJ118
ATGTTCGTTAATCATAATGTGCCCTCAAATAAGATTTGAAGATCTGATCATGACATTGAGATTTAGTTCAAAAAAATCCCCGCTAATTTCTTAGCAGGGATTTGTGTATAAGAGACAGCTTAATTAGCGCTATTTTTTTATATTCAGTTTTCGTTATGTATTAAAAGCTATATTGAACGCTTGCCCCCACATAACGACTCCAGTCACGAGGGTAGAATGCTTCCCCAAAACCTTCAGAGTTTATACGTTGGCGAGTAGTGTACGACTTATCAAATAAGTTTTTAATGAATACACTAAACTGTAAGTTATCTTTGCTTACGCTTAAGTAACCATCCCAAATGCTTGACGATGGGTTAGCTGATTCGCCAAAGGCAAGTTCGTTAATTGATTGTGTATGGCTGCCATTATAACGCCAAACTGCACGTGTATTAGCATTCCAGCCTGTATCAGCAATTTGTGTATTATATGAAATAGTACTTAAAAATTGTTGCTCAGCATTATTAGGGAAAGATAAACCCGTTTGATCAAAGCTCTGACGGCCTGTTGAATCAGTTGTACAACGAGAAGCAAGTAAACCACCATCACCAGCAGGACAGTTTATAGGTGTATCAGCAAAGTCCTCGTAGCGAGCATCAAAATAAGCGTAGTTAAACGACCACTTTAATTTATCTGATATTTTAACCACTACATCGGCTTCAATACCGGTTGAACGTGCTTGTGCTGCGTTTACATAGCCTGCAAAAATAATGTTATTTTCTTCATCTATTACACGGCTGGCACGTACTTGATAATCGTCAACTCTCATATCAAAGTACGTAAAGTTAAACAGTAAATCGTTATCAAAATAAGCTGAACGCAGACCTACTTCAAAGTTTGAAGAGTTTTCAGGATCGGTAGGGAAGTTGTCTGCATCGGCAGGATCGGTATTTGTTGTTACAAAGTAAGATGCCCCTTTATAGCCGGTAGAATAATTCACATAACCGCGAATATCATCAGTAAAGTCATAACCTACAACCGCTTTGTATATAAATGCGGTGTCTGAGTTATCAAATTTAGTTGGCGCGTCTTGGCGTAAAATAAGCGATGGATCTGTTTGAGCAAGTTCTAATACTTCATTGAATGTTTCCATTCCAACACCTGTAGAAGGTGTTACCAAATCTGTACGTGCAAAGGTTGCATCACTTTTTTCGTGTAATAATCTAAAACCAAAAGTAGCATCTAATTGCTCAGTTATTTGGTATTCAAGTTGTCCAAAAATAGCGACGTTTTCAAAACCAGTTGTAAAATCACCACTATTTAGTAAGCGAGAAGGTGTTAGTAATGAGCGGTCGTCATCGCCAGTAGTTGCATAGTTAGCTAAAAAAGCATCGGTAGATTGCTTTGAATAACACCCTGTTAATTCGCCGCCTTCAATAAAGCCACGGTTACCTGCAATACAACCGTCACGTATTTCAGAGCGCTGACCGTCGGTATCATGGTAAAAAAGACCTAATACCCAATCAAATTTTTCATTATTAAATGACGAAATACGAAACTCTTGTTGAAGAACATCAACCGATTCGTTACCACCAAAAGCGGTTCGCTCTACAGGAAAATTAATAGTAAAAAATGCTGAACTGTTATATAAATCAAAATCTCTGTAGCTACCATTATAGCTAAGTGTAATTTCATCATTTAGGTAGTAATCAGCCGATATTGAAAAGCCAAAATTTTCTGTTCTACCAAAGTTACCTTCTGCATTACGTGATGTAACCGGGCCGCCGGCTTCTTCAAAAGTAGACTCAGGATTTACACGGTTATAGGTTGTGCCTTCAATAGTGCCATCGTCTTTTACATTAACGATTGGACGAGGGCCAAAATCTGGGTTTATTCCACCTAAACGAGTAAGAGAACAACAATTTGTGTCTGTCTCTGAATATTCTAAGCGAAATAGTACGTTTAGCTCTTCACCGTTGTCGTACAAAAGTTGGCCGCGACCAGCTTTCGTTGTTTTTGCGCCAATAGTGTAATCTTCTTCACCAGGCATGGTGTTTTTTATCCAACCATCAATATCACTGTATTGTGCGTTAAATCGAGCTGCCCAGTTTTCGTTAAGTGGTACATTTACGGTGCCGCTAAAATCAGTGCCATCAAACTCAGTAACTTGTGCTCTAACCGTGCCTGAAACTCGGTCATCTAGTTGCGGCTTTTTAGTTACATAATGCAATAGGCCTGTTGATGTGTTTTGGCCAAATAAAGTCCCTTGTGGGCCGCGCATTGCTTCTACACGCTGTACATCTGAAATAGGTAAGTTAAGCATTGATTGGCGAGGTAATACTTCACCATCTATAACGACTAGGTTTGAAGACTGTAAGCCAATTGAATTTGTAAAAGTGCCTATACCACGTGTTTTTAATGTTGTAGTTCGTATTTCACTGCTGTCATCAATGCCAAAACCAGGTAAGTAGGTGACTAGATCAAACCCATTATCTATACCAATTTCTTGAATTAAATCACCGCTTAGCACTTCGATTGAAGAGGGAACTTCTTTTAATGCTTGATCGCGTTTTTGTGCGCTCACTAAAATAACTTCAAAATCGTCTGAATTGCTTTTAGCTTGTTTTGCGGTTGTTTCTTCTTGTGCATATGCAGTGTGTGTGAAAGCTGATAAAGAACAACATGCAAGTAATATTGCTGTATGCAATTTACTGTGTTTAAGCATTTTAACCACTCCGTTTCTTCATAATTACTGTGTGTGCAGATAATGCAACGGCAGTATCTGTTATTTAGAATCAGGCTAATTAAACAGCGACTCTTAATTGCGATAAAGCTATAAGCAATCAAGAAGTGTAAATAATCGCGAATGATTCATTCTAACAATTTAAACATATGATGTTTGCAAGTGCAATGTGTTGATTACTTGTTTATTAAATGTTGCTTGTGATATTGAGGTTATAACCTTGTATTACCGTTTAAGTAACACAAGATTATTAAGTTAAGTGTTTGAATTTTAATCTCTAATCTAAATTACAAATTTAGAATGAAAAATAATTCAATTTTTAAAAATTATTTTAAACGAGCAAAAAAGTGGTAATCCTCAGCATTTTTAAGCTTTTGAGCAAAGCTCATTCCTAAATTTTTAAGCTGCGGCGCATTATTATAAGCACCAATTTTGAGTTTTAATTCACTCACGGCTTGCGCTGTTGAGCCAATGCTATCTAGTGCTAAAAAGTATAAATAAGCGTATTGCACGTTATTATTCTCAAGTGCCATTGCGTGTTTAAACGAGTCAACCGCAGCGGGTTTGTTACCGCTTCTAATAAGCGCCATACCGTTTGCATAGTGCAGCGACGCAGACGTAGGTGCGGCCTTTAAACCACTGTTTAACGTGCTTTGCATTTTCGCTGTTTGACCAAGGCGATAATAAATATCGGCTAAATTTACATAACTTGCATCAAAGTAAGGGTCAACGCTAATGCCTTTTTGTAACGACTTTATAGCACCGTTTATGTCTTGTTTATTAAGCGCGAGCATACTTTGATTGATGTTGCCTTCACCGCGCCATGTATTGACGGTATTGGCGTGTGCAAGCTCTATAATTGATTGATTAAGCCCGTTTAACTGCGCTGTTGTTTGGCTTAGGTTTTGCGCTGTAGCAACACGCACCGACTTTAATTTGTCGGTTAATAGTTGTTTGTAGCTTTTTAAGCGCTCTGCTTCGGGGAGTAAAAAGCCTACTTTAGCAATCGCTAAGCGAATAAGCGGGAGCGGCGAATTAACCCAACTTTTTACTGTGGCATCGTTTAGCTCAGCGCCCGAATTACCTAAATAGGCAATTGCACTGGCGCGGTCTATTTCATTTAACGAAAAGTCATTAATTAAGCTCATATGTGCATTTTGCGATATCGCTTTTAATGAGCGCAGTTCAAGCATACTGTGCTCGCTTGCACTCAAAGCCGGTGCTTTACCATGCCATTTTTCAAGCGTGCTTGCTGCCCATTCGTTGGTTTGACCGTCGTGGCATTGCACACACGCATTAGGTGTATCGTATTTTATTGATATGTCAGGGCGCGGAATTTTAAAGCTGTGGTCGCGCCTGTCATCAACGCCCATGTATCTGTTGGTTGGCATGTGGCAGCTAACACATTGTGCACCGGTTGATTGTTCTTTATGACGATGATGCTCGGGTTTGTTGTATTCGCTGGCACTGTGGCACTGTAAGCACAGCCCATTCGTTTTTGTTTTAACTTTCATGGTGTGTTTATCGTGGCAGTCAACACAGTTAACCCCGGCTTTGTACATTTTACTTTGTGCAAAAGAGCCAAACACATACACTTCTTCTTTAATTTGGCCATCGGCGTGATACAAATTCGGTTCTAAAAATGAAGGGCTAAATTGGTCTAAAAACGCTTGGCTATTGTCAAAACCATCCGTTAGTGGGCTACGCAATGAGTGGCACGCATAACAACCTTGCATAAAGCTGTTATCGCGCGGCTCACCTTGCCAAGTAGCAATTTTATTATCGCCAATTATTTTCCACTGCGACATATTGGTGGGGCTTGTTTGAGCCGGTTTAGTCACTTTTTTAGTTTTGTGTTCGTTAGTAATCTCACTGTGGCACGATTTACAGCCCACATTTATATTCGAAAAGTGCGTATCAAAGCGCTCCTTTTCACTATTGAAATTACGCTTTAAATTATCTGAATGGCAATCGGCGCACATGCCGTTCCAGTTTTGTAGAGGTTGCAGCCAATGGAGACGGTCGTTAGGTTTTACATCCTCGTTAGCGTAGTTAGCATACCAACGCTTTCCGCCTAGTGATTTAGCGCGACTATCCCATGCAAAAGGAAATACTTGGTATTTGCCTTTTTCAACTTCAATTAAATACTGCTGCAATGGGTCAAAGCCAAATACATAACTTACGGTGTACGTTTTTTTAGTGCCTTGCTCGGTCAAATCAATTAAAAAGGACTCTTTTTCTTTATAAAATACGGCTTTTTGAGAAAAGTGGGTCGCGGTTATATTATTAAAATCACCAAGCACGGTATCTTTATTGGCTAAAGCCATTGAGTTTGCATGGTCTGACTGTTTCCAATCATGGGTTTGTTGTTGATGACAAGACTGGCATTCCTCGTTTGCAATCGCTGAAAAACAGCTGCATAAAAAAAGAACAACAAAAAGGCTGTTTTTTATATTTATCATTTTAGAATCCACCTTTAATAGCACACCAATGCATACTTAAAACTAAATAACAGGCCGCAGCTAAGTACTCAATAAATGAGCTTTGCCTTTAAGCTGACGCTGTTATTAGGCTTAAGTAATAGTGAGAAATTGAAAAATTAATTTCAAAATATCATACATCATATGTTTGCAATATTGTTATGTTTTGTTTAGTGTAGCGATATTGTGATTTATAAACGCATTATTTACAACTCAACCATTAAATTAACTAGCCGTAATAGTCTAATATAACCAATATGTTAGCTATGGTGTAATTAATATTTTTTAGCTATGTGCTTAACTATTATATTAAATAGGAAACTGTGATGAATAAGCTACTTGTTCTTCTTTCTGTATGTTTAGGCTTTTGCGTTAGTGCTAATGCAATGGCAAAAGCACAAACAGAAAAACCTAATATTGTTTTAATTTTTGCTGATGACGCAGGTTTTGGTGATTTTGGCTTTCAAGGTAGTACGCAGCTTAAAACACCTAATTTAGATAAACTTGCCCAAAGCGGTGTTCGTTTTACTCAAGGTTACGTAAGTGATTCTACTTGTGGTCCTTCACGCGCAGGTTTAATGACGGGTAAGTACCAGCAACGTTTTGGTTACGAAGAAATTAACGTACCTGGTTTTATGAGCGATAACTCAGCACTTAAAGGTGCAGATATGGGCTTGCCATTAGATCAAAAAACAATGGGCGATTATCTTAAAGAGCAGGGTTATAAAACAGCGGTATTTGGTAAGTGGCATTTAGGTGACGCCGACAGGTTTCATCCTTTAAAACGTGGTTTTGATACCTTTTTAGGGTTTAGAGGTGGCGACAGAAGCTACTTTAACTATTCAGAACAAGAAATGAAAAATGGAAACAAACATTTTTTCGATAAAAAATTAGAGCGTGACTTTGGTAATTACGAAGAGCCAAAAGAGTACTTAACCGATGAGTTAGGTAAAGAAGCCGCTAAGTACATTGAACAAAACAAAGATGAACCCTTTTTTATCTATCTAGCTTTTAACGCAGTACATACTCCGCTTGAATCAGATCCTAAAGATTTAGCTAAGTTTCCAAACTTAACGGGCAAACGTAAAGAGCTTGCTGCAATGACCCTAGGGTTAGACAGAGCCAGTGGTTATGTACTTGATAAACTTAAAGAGCTAGGCTTAGATGATAATACTATTGTGGTTTTTTCAAACGACAACGGTGGCCCATCTGACAAAAACGCCTCAAATAATGCACCACTTGCAGGGACTAAATCAAACCAGTTAGAAGGGGGCATTCGTGTACCATTCTTAATTAGTTGGCCAAAACATATTAAACCAGGTTCGACTTACGACTACCCAGTAAGCACACTAGATCTACTGCCTACTTTTTACAGTGCCGCACAAGGTAAGGCGTTAGGTAATGATATTGATGGCGTTGATTTACTCCCTTATATTCAAGGTAAAAACACAGCACGCCCACATAAAGTGATGTACTGGAAAAAAGAAAACAGAGCTGTAATACGCGATAACGATTGGAAACTTATTCGTTACCCAGACCGCCCAGCAGAGCTATACGACCTAAGCACAGACATTAGTGAACAAACAGATTTAGCAGCAAAAAATCCTGAACGTGTTAAAACTATGTTTAAATCATTGTTTGAATGGGAATTAACGTTAGAGCGTCCGCGCTGGTTATTAAAAAGAAAATACGAAAAATACGATATAGACCGCATGGATAAATACCGTTTACCAGCAACTCAACCTTAATAACGCATAGGTAATAATAATGAAAATAGAATCTGTTGAAGCGCTTTTAGGCTGCGTAGGGAAACGTAATCAGCTATTAGTAAAAGTAGTAACCGAATGTGGCATAGTTGGCTGGGGCGAATCGGGCTTATCAAATCGAGAGCAAGCAGTTATTGGCGCGATACATCACTTTGCTGGATTTTTGAAAGGACAAGATCCACGTAAAATTGGCCGTATTTGGCAAGAGCTTTACCGCAGCCATTATTTTGAAGGGGGCCGTGTAATTACGGCTGCTATTTCAGCCATTGATATTGCTCTTTATGATATTTTAGGTAAGTCACTACAAGTGCCTGTTTATCAGTTATTAGGGGGCAAACAACGCGAGCACATAGCGTGCTTTGCGTGTTGTTATACAGAGGCCGATCCTGATAAATTTGACGATTTAGTTAAAGAAGCAAAAGCACTTATTGCGCTAGGTTGGACAACAATAAGAGTGATACCGAGTCGTTTTGACGACCCTGTGTTTTTTGAACCACAAGAATCTATAACGCGCACAGCTCGTTGTTTAAATGAGCTGCGTAAAGTACTTGGGCCTGATATTACACTCGGTATTGATTACCACCACAGATTAAGCGTGGCTGAGGCTGCTTCGTTTTGCCAACGTTTAAAGCCCGATACACTCGATTTTATTGAAGAACCGATTCGTCATGAATCTCCTGATGCGTATAAAACGCTGCGTACTTTAACGCATATTCCTTTTGCGATTGGTGAAGAGTTTAGTTCTAAATGGGCAGCTAAGCCTTATATAGAGCAGGGGCTTACTCAATATTTACGTGTAGATGTGTGTAACATTGGTGGCTTAACAGAAGCAATGAAAGTGGCTGGTTGGGCTGAGGCACATTATATCGATGTTATGCCACATAACCCGCTTGGCCCTGTGTGTACAGCGGCAACAAATCACTTTGCTGCAGCGCTGCCAAATTTAGGTTTAATGGAAACACACCAAGGTCCGTTTAGTGAGTTTGGCGCCCATGATCCACTTCTTTTTCCTAAGCAGCATGTATTAACAGGCAATAAGTTTACTATCCCTGAAGTACCTGGTTTAGGTGTTGAAGTGAACGAAGCCGCGTTTAGATTGGCAACCCCTGTAGAAACCGAAGCACCGCATTTATCAAAGCGTGATGGTTCACATACTAACTGGTAACTAGTTTAGAGAATTAAATGAATACACTTACAGCGACTGTTTTTGACAGCACACTAAATTTTGTAGGCGAGGGGCCTTTGTGGCACCCGATCACACAAACGCTTTATTGGGTTGATTTTCCAAACCATATTTTGCACAGCAAAAAAGGCGACCATAAAGTTGAGCAACGCTTAGATGATATGGTTACCGCTCTGGCTTGGGTAAACAATGAAACCTTATTACTAGCAAGTGATAAAGGCCTAAATACCTATAATACCAGCACGCATAAGCAAACTTTTTTGTGCAGCGTTGAAGCAGATAAACCTGACAACCGCAGTAACGATGGGCGTGCCGATCCGTGGGGTGGGTTTTGGATAAGCACAATGCACGGCGATGCTCACGAAAACGAAGGGGCAATATATCGTTTTCACAACGGCGTACTTACTCAAGTTGTTAGTGATTTAACCATACCCAATGGTATTTGTTTTGATAAGTCGCGTGCTAGAGCTTATTACGCAGATTCAAAAACGCAAAAAATTTACCGATTTGACGTCGACTCACTTACGGGTACGCCAATAGGAGAAAGTGTGTTGTTTTTTGACTATTCGAGCTCAGCTGTATCACCTGATGGCGCTGTAATTGATAGCGAAGGCAACATGTGGATTGCACTTTGGGATGGCGCACGTGTAGATTGCATATCGCTCGAAGCTAAGGTAATTCAAAGCTTAGCGACTCAAACACCTCGCCCTACATGCCCAGCGTTTGGCGACGATGGTACAACACTTTACGTAACGTCAGCACAATGTGGCCTAGAAGATACCCCATTTAATGCTATACCTCACGGCGCTACGCTTGCATTTAAAAATGCGGTAAAAGGTGTATTTGAGCCTTGCGTTAAAATAGACGGCTTTTAATTTTACGTATTCACTTTAAATATTAATTTTGTGTTTTTTCCTCTTACATTAATTAGATGTGAGAGGAAAACACATTGCACATATAAACATCATATGTTTATATTGTTTTTACTAATTCTATCAATGTTATTCTTTTATATGTTGTAGAGCACTCATTACCAACACAGTAAAAGTATAAAAATAAAACTAAGGGTAATACATTGAAAGACACACACACACAATCAACAAAAGCAATTAAGTACTCCCTCATTGCAGCATTTGGCGGATTTGTATTTGGCCTAGACGCGGCCAATATATCGGGGGCGTTACGCTATGTTAGTTCGCAGTTTGAGCTAACCAGTTTACAAACAGGTAATGTAGTGGGTTGCGCCATTGTTGGCGTAATCATCGCACTATTTTTTACAGGTACTTTATGCCAAAAATTTGGTCGTAAAAAGGTACTTATTGGCATTGCTTTAACATATTCACTCTCTACGGTTATTTCTGCTTTTGCGGTAAGTTACCCCATGCTGGTTGTTGGACGCTTTATAGGAGGGGTCGCATTTGCCTCTATAACTGTCTCAGCTATGTATATTGGTGAAATTGCACCCGCTAATAAACGCGGCCAATTTGTATCAGTTAATCAGTTGCTTATAACGTTAGGTAGTTTATTTGCGTTTGTTGTTAATTACTTTTTTGTTAAAAACATGGGCTCAATTGAATGGTTAAATGAAGCCAATATTTGGCGTTATATGCTTGGCTTTGAAATTGTGCCTAATATTATTTGGTTTTCGTTATTAATGACGATTCCTGAATCGCCGCGCTGGTTAATGAGCAAAAAACGTGATGAAGAAGCACGCGCTGTATTCAAAGGTATGGGGATCAATAACGCCGATACCGAAGTAGTACTTAATGATATTAAAGCAACCATTCAAGAAGATTCAAAAAACAGTGCACTAGAGCAACTTAAAGTATTGTTTAGTAAGCCTATGCGTTTTGTTGTGCTACTTGCTGTATGTTACGCGGTAGTGCAGGGCGCAACCGGCATGAACGCCGTATTGTTTTATGCACCTACCGTGTTTGAACAAATAGGTATGAGCGTCGAAAACTCTTTTTTACAAACAATAGTACTTGGTGCGGTATCTGTATTATTTACATTGGTCGCCATATTCTTTGTTGAAAAACTTGGCAGAAGAACATTAACTATTACCGGTTTACTGCTTATTGCTGTTGCGCATGTATCAATTTGGTATGGTTTTGAAAATGCCACGTACTCACTCAACAGTGAAGCAATAACCAAAGTTGCAGAGCAAAAAGTAGATATTACAAAGCTGCACGTTTTCGAAAATAAAATATACAGCACTGATGTTGCGCTAAAAGCAGATCTAGCCACTATTTACAGTAAAAAAGAGCTACCAGTTGTTACCGGTGCAATTATTAATGCTTCTATAAATATTAGTCCTGCGTATGTTTTATTTGGATTATTCGCATTTTTAGCCGCCTTTAATATGTCGATAGGGCCAATAATGTGGGTGATATTCTCGGAGATATTTTCAAGCCGAGTACGCAGTGTTGCGCTACCCTTTGCCGCCTTAGTACAGAGTATTTCTAGCTGGAGTATTCAGCAGTTTTTCCCTTGGCAATTAGAGAACATGGGCGCAGCAAATACGTTTTTATATTACGGAGGCGTCGCTATTGTAGGCTGCATTGTTATGGCATTCATACTTCCCGAAACTAAGGGCAAGTCTATTGAGGCCATTGAACGCGATTTGGTCCCTGGGCTCAATAAATAAGGAATATAACTATGTCATCACGATTATTAAACGAAGTTGCTATTGTCACTGGCGCAGCCGATGGAATTGGAAAAACAGTAGCACGCGTATTTTGTGAGCAAGGCGCTAAAGTGTGTGTTGCTGATATAAATAAAGAAATGGGTGAAAGTGTTGTAGCAGAGCTAAAAAGCAAAGGGTTTGATGCTATTTTTGCTCATACCGATATTAGCGACGAAACGGCTATAAAAAACATGGTTGAAAAAGTAGTTAATGAGCTCGGCAAGCCCAGTATTTTAGTTAATAACGCGGCTTTAATTAGCCCCGGGCGAAACGTAGATGACGTTACGCCACAAATGTGGCGTGATAGCTTTGCGGTTAATGTTGAAGGTATGTGGCAGTGTGCTGTAGCCGTACTTGAGCATATGAAAGAGTTAGGCCGTGGCAGTATTATAAATGTAGGTTCTGTACATTCTTATAAAATTGTACCGGGGTATTTTCCGTATGCGGTAACTAAACATGCGGTTATAGGGTTAACTAAAAACTTAGCCGTTGAATACGCAAAGCACAACATACGAGTAAACGCATTGTGCCCAGGCATGATAGAAACACCTATGGCGTTTAAGTCGTGGGAGCAAACAGACGATCCGCAAGCTTCACGCAAAGCAATGGGCGATGTACATCCTCTAAAACGAAATGGAACAACTGAAGAAATTGCTTACCCAGCCGTGTTTTTAGCCAGTTCAGATTCGAGTTTTATGACAGGGCAAAGCTTAATCATTGATGGTGGCCGTTCTGTAATTTATCACGATTAAAGTGCTTAACTTAACACACTGTAAGGCTCATGGTTTTGAGGCTATTTTGCTAAAAAATAGTGAGCTTGCTATTACAGTTATTCCTCAGTTGGGTGCAAAAGTCATCTCTATTGTAAGCTTAAAACACAATAGAGAGTGGCTTGCTCACGATAAACAAATCACTTTAAAACCTGCAAAAAACAATGATTTCTCTGAGCATGATAGCGGTGGTTGGGATGAATGTTTTCCGGGTATTTCTCCTCAGCTGTACGAACATATCCCCAATAAAACGCATTTTTCACATGATCATGGTGAATTGTGGTGCCAAGCATGGCAAATAACTAATACCCATATTAGCGATGAAGAAATAATACTTAGCTTACAAGCTGAGGTTTTTGACTCTACTTTTACATTTATAAGAACGTTTACCTTAAAAAGACACAGTAAGCGGCTGCTTGTTGATTACTACGTAAAAAATAACACAACTCACAATCTCCCTTTTGTTTGGTCAGCGCATCCTATTTTTGCCATAAAACCAGAGATGCGTATTTTAATAAATAACAAACATATGGAGTTTAAAGTTGATGAAGGGCTAAGTCATTTTTATAACGTTAATAGTGCCTTTATTAACTGGAGTGAGTGCTCAACTAAAGTCCCGCCGCTAAATAAAGTTATGCCATATAACAGTGGTTTTGCAAGTAAGGTTTTTAGCAAACACTTAAATACGGACACTCATAAAGATCAAAATATAATTGTAAAACTGGTTGATGATAAAGCTCAGCAAAGCTGCGGGTTTGAATTTTCATCAACAAACATAAGTCACTTAGGGCTTTGGTTTAATTACAATGGTTGGTCTGCCAATGAGCAGCTACCCCCTTTTGTACTTGGGATAGAACCTTGTATAGGCAATAGCGATTCTTTACACAAAGCCATGGCGAGTGAAGAGGAAGGCTTAATTAAAAGCAATGCTCATAAATCTTGGCATATGAGTTTTTTTGTTAACTAAATGTATTTTGTGTTTGCTCAATCAAACATCATATGTTTAAATAGTTGTTATGTATTAAGGCCTGTGTGTCTTACTTTAGTCATTTAGCCCTTAGGGTGTTGTAGATAATAATGGAGCGACAGAATGCTTTCTAAACAACTGTATATTGGTGGAAAATTAATAACGAGTGACGCAACGACCGAAATTATCAATCCTGCAACACTCGAAGTTGTAGGCGAAATTTCGGCTGCAGGTATTAATGAAGCAAACATGGCCTTAGAGTCTGCGCAAGAAGCATTTTCAAGTTGGTCAACAACGCCTGCAACAGAGCGTGCTCAATGGATGCTTAAACTGCGTGATGCAGTAATTGCAAACGAGCAACACTTACGTGAATGCGTGCATTTAGAAATGGCTAAACCATGGCAGTCAACCGCTGACGACTTTCAAATGTTAGTTGATAGCCTTAATTTTTACGCTGATGCCATTGTTAATATCGCCGATGAAGAATTAAAAGATAATGAAGGTACGCACAGCCACGTTCTTTCGCGTGAGCCTGTTGGTGTAGCGGCTGCATTTTTAGCATGGAATTTTCCATTATTAAATTTGGCTTATAAATTAGGCCCAGCAATGGCTGCGGGTTGTCCGCTTGTAGTAAAACCGTCAAGTAAAACGCCTTTGTCTGCTTATGCTGTAGGCGAATTATGTGAACAAATCGGCTTGCCAGCAGGTGTGGTTAACATACTTTCGGGCACAGATAGCACCGTAGGCGATGCCATTTCAGCGTCAACTATTCCCTCTGTACTTACTTTAATTGGTTCTACTAATGTGGGTAAGCATGTAATTGCAACAGGTGCTACGTCAATCAAGCGTTATTCAATGGAACTTGGTGGTAATGCACCTGCCATTGTATGTAGCGATGCGAATTTAGATAACGCAGCCGATGTAATTTGTGGTGTTAAGTTTGCCAACGCAGGGCAAATTTGTGTTACCCCAAATCGTGTATTTGTACACGAAAGCGTTGCTGATGAATTTATTGAAAAAGTACTTACTCGTGCAAAAGCAGTAAAAGTTGGTTTTGATAAAAACGAGGCTATTGATATGGGCCCTGTTATGGATGCTAACTCATGGCAACGGATTGATGAGCTAGTTAAAGATGCACAGCAAAAAGGCGCTAAATTACAATTAGGTGGTAAAAAACCTACAGGCGTTAATGGATATTTTTACGAACCAACCGTACTTACAAATGTAGATTCGAGCATGAATCTATACAAAGACGAAATATTTGGCCCTGTTATTAGTATTATTACGTTTAGTGATAACGAACAGGTACTTAGCGATGCAAATGATACTGACGCTGGTTTAAGTTCATTTATTTTTAGTAGTAACGAAGACACTATTTCTTACTTTGCAAAACATTTACGCTTTGGCGAAGTACAGGTTAACGGCATTAAATACAGCATTAATTTACCTCATTTTGGTATTAAGCAATCGGGCGTGGGTGTTGATTGTTCGTTGTTAGCTTTAGATGACTACCTTGCATATAAACGTGTTTCTCGCGCGTTAAAGGTTTAAGGAACAGACTATGAAAATCACACAAATTATTAGCCACGTTTTACAGTACGACCTAGAAGAAGAACTTGGTTATTCGCAGCAGTATTACGCTAAACGTACCGCACATTTAGTTGAAGTTCGTACCGATATAGGTATTACAGGTTGGGGCGAATGTTTTGGCGGTGGCGGCGTTGCGTTTGCCAATAAAACAATTGTTGAGCATGTAATTCAGCCTATGATTTTGGGCATGGATCCACTCGACAGAGAAGTGATTTGGCATAAAGTTTATAACTTATTGCGAGATCATGGCCAAAAAGGCATGCCTATTCAGTCTTTATCTGGTGTAGATATTGCTCTGTGGGACATTGCAGGTAAGTTTTTAGATCAACCCGTTTATAAGTTACTAGGGGGTGCTTTTAGAGACCGCATTCCGGCTTATGGTTACGGCATGATGCTACAAAAGTTTCCAAACCTGGAAGAGCGCTTTACCGAAGAAAGCCAACGCATTAAAGAAATGGGCTTTACGGCCATGAAAATGAAAATAGGCCTTTCGCCAGACCGCGATATAAAGCTTGTTGAAGCTGTGCGTAAAGGTATTGGCCGCGATATGCGCCTAATGGTTGACGCTAACCATGCATATACAGCGCGCGAAGCTATTCCGCTAGGTCGAGAGCTGCAAAATTTAGGCGTGTACTGGTTTGAAGAACCGGTTGCACCAGAGGATCATCAAGGCTATCGCGATTTATGTGAAGCACTTGATATGAGCATTGCCGGTGGCGAAGCCGAATTTACCCGCTGGGGCTTTAGAGACTTAATTAAAAACCGCTGCGTTGATTTACTCCAGCCAGAAGTGTGTGCGCTCGGTGGTATTACCGAATATCAAAAAGTATTAGCCATGGCACACGCGCATTTTGTACCTGTTATAAACCATGTGTGGGGTTCGGCTATTGCGGTAGGTACTAATCTACATTTATTAGCTGCGTTACCTGATTTACCAGGTGCTGCACACCCAGTACAACCTATGCTTGAGTACGATACAACGCCAAACTTATTTAGAGAGCAGCTATTGCAAGAGTCTCTAAATATTAACGAGCAAGTTAAAAATAACAACGGAACAGTTGCGCTACCACAAGGTCCAGGCCTTGGTATTGAGCCCGACCTTGATTTTATTAAACATTATGAAGTATCAATTTAATAAATAAGGGCAAGGCTTATGAGCGATAACAAAAGCAACTTACCAGCATTAATTGTGGTTGATTGGGGAAGCTCTAACTTTAGAGCTTTCTTAGTCGATGGCAAAGGCAGCATTTTAGATACTGTTAATGGTGAGCAGGGCGTACTTTGTATTAAAAATGACTGTTTAGAAACCGTATTACTTAGTTATATATCAGGCTGGTTATCAAAGCATAAAATGCCGATTATTATGGCGGGTATGGTAGGCGGTGCTATAGGTTGGCAAGATACAGGCTATGTAAATGCGCCAGCTAATCTCGACAGTATGAGTGTAAAGCTTTGTAAAGCAAATAATAAAGCCGGCTTACAAATTAGTATTGTGCCGGGTGTTAAATACGTTATGGAAAATAATGTATGCGATGTAATGCGCGGTGAAGAAGTACAAGTATTTGGCGCTGTATTAGATGTAGAGCAAACAGCGGGTGAGCTAAGTAATCAAACCTTAAGTGAGACTATGTTTTGCCTACCCGGTACTCACTCTAAGTGGGTTCAAGTTGCAAAAGATACTGACCAAAAAACGGTTATTACAAGTCTTAGTACGTTTATGACCGGCGAAATGTTTGATTTATTGACTAAACAAAGCATTTTAGGTGAAGGGCTAGAGTCACTAGATAAAACACCAACAGATATGCCAAGCTTTTTAAAAGGCGTTGGTGTTAGTCAAGTTCAGAGCAGTTTATTAAGTGCATTATTTAGTGCGCGTACTTTAAAGCTAGATAAACAATTAACGCTGCAAAACGTACCTAGTTACTTATCTGGTTTACTTATTGGCGCTGAGCTTGCGGGTATTAAAAGTAAGCTAAACGACATTAAGCATGTTTATTTAATTGGTAACTCAAGTTTAAACACTCTCTATTGTGAAGCATTAAAAGAACTCGGCTTCACTTCTTCTATTTTAAGCAGTGCTACTGCATCTACTAAAGGCATGTTTACACTAGCTGTACAGGCCGGTCTTTTAACTAAAAAGGAAACTCAATTATGTCATTAATTACGTTAACTCATGCTATGAAGCAACTACCACTGATTGCTATTTTACGCGGTATTACACCAAATGAAGTGCTTGATTATGCAAAAGTACTTATTGATATTGGTTACCGCGTTATTGAGGTGCCACTTAATTCTCCTGAAGCATTAAAAAGTATTAAGTTATTAAGTGATAAATACGCAGATATAGCCATTATTGGCGCGGGCACGGTTGTTACTAAAGACGAAGTTGATCAGGTGATTGAAGCGGGTGGGCGTATTATTATATCGCCGCATAGCGATGTAGAGGTGATCCGTTATAGTAAATTAAAAGGATTGTACAGCGTACCAGGGTTTTATACACCCACTGAAGGTTTTGCTGCACTGCATGCTGGTGCCGACGCGCTTAAGTTATTTCCAGCAGATACAGCTGGCCCAAAAGGCTTAAAAGCAATTACAACGGTGCTTTCTAGTATTGATATTTACCCTGTGGGCGGTGTATCGCCTCAAAATCAGGACGAATTTGTTAATGCAGGGGCAACTGGTTTTGGTTTAGGAAGCGGCTTGTATAAAGCCGGAATGGGTTTAGAAGAATTTACGACTAATGCTAAAAATTATGCTGAATATTATCTTTAATTAATTTTTAATAAAATTGCGATAAAACGTTGTTGTGCTTGCATCGCTACTCATCATTCCTCTCACAATAAATGATGAGTTAGCGGTGCTATTTAAAATAAATTAAATATCCATTAACTTAGCTAAATTTGATTTAGCATCAGCTAAAAGCTTTTCTGTAAGGGCTTGTGCTTTTTCGCTATTACCGGTGGCAATAGCATCAAATACTTCTCGGTGAAACGGAATAGAAGCATGATTACTTAGTGCACTTTGGTTTGTTACTTTAATACTCACAAGCAACGCTGAAAAAATAACGCATTCCATCGAAATAAATAGCTCATTATGAGAAGCGCGTAAAATAGCGCCATGAAAATGCGCATCAGCAATAACAAACTTATCTAAATCGCTTACCGAGCTTTGCATTTCATTTAATGCATCTTCAATGGCTTTAATATCTTCAGGCTCTGCGCGAAGCGCTGCAACACTGGCTGCTTTGGGCTCAAATGCTAAACGAAATTCCATTAATTGAGTTAAAAACTCAGGATTAAGTGGTGCGCTTAAATGCCACGCAAGAACATCATCGTCAAGCAACGCCCAGTTATCACGGGTTTTTACGCGAGTGCCAATGCCTCTGCGTACATCTAAAAGCCCTTTACCAACAAGAATTTTTACTGCATCACGAACAACAACTCGACTTACTTGAAAACGTTCAGCTAAACGGTTTTCATCATCAATCAGTGTGCCAGGAGTATATGTGCCAGCAACAATTCTACGGCCTAATTCTTTAGCTACCTGTACCGGTAAGCTAGGTGACATGGCGCTGCTGCGTCTTAGATCGTAGTATGTTAATTCGCTCATAGTATCTTAGTGTCCGTATTATTTATTTATACGTACTATTTATATGAATTTGCGACAATAAACAATGGCTATTTGTTATTTACTGTCGCAGAAAGACGAAAGCTGGCATCTTTTAGGAGTTTTTCGGTGAGAAATTCGGCTTTATCGCCATCTTTTGCAGCAATGGCTTCGTACACTTCACGATGAAACGGAATAGATGCACCGTTATCGCGCGGGTCTTTATTTGTTACTTTAATACTAACTAAAAGTGCAGAATAAATAACGCCTTCCATAGAAGCTAAAAAGCTATTTTGCGCTGCTTTTATAATGGCCTTATGAAATAAAGAATCAGCAATAATAAAATCTTCTACGCTGTTATCTGTTTTAGCCATGCGCTCGCATGCGGCTGCAATTTCAATTAAATCCTCAGGGCGCGCACGTTCAGCTGCCCAACGTGCTGCTTTTGGCTCAAAGGCTAGGCGCACGTCCATTAATTGCTCTAAAAATTTACGATTAGGTGGTGCTGATAAATGCCATGCTAATACGTCATCGTCTAGCATATTCCATCTATCACGAGGTAGTACACGCGTACCAATACCTCTGCGTACATCAAGTAGGCCTTTGCTTACTAAGATTTTTACCGCGTCGCGTACTACTACGCGGCTTACTTGGTAGCGTTTAGCTAGTGCATCTTCATCATCAATTAAACTGCCGGCTTCAAATGATCCAGACACAATGCGTCTGCCAATTTCTTTAGCCACTTGAACAGAAAGGCTTGCTGCCATTCCTGATGTTTGTTTTAGGTCGTAATATATAAGTTCGCTCATATCTTTAATATAAACATATTATGTTTGACTGGTCAATGTAATGTGCACAAAATAGGGGGAGTGGTAACTAATTTTAATCGTTGTTTATATGTTTAAAACTGACATAGTGGGGATATAATAAAGATCGCTGATGAGCGATCTTTATAGCAATTTGGGTTATTTCAATAAAGCGTTAAAACTTAGCGCGTATACCTATACGGTAACGCGGACCAGTATATTGGGTATTAATAACGCGCTCTTTTACATCGGCATATTGATAGGTACGTTCATCAGTTATATTTATTGCTTCGCCTGTTAGCGTAAAGTTATCGTTAACCGCATAAGACATACTAAAGTCGAGCTGACCATAAGCTGCAGTATGCTCTGGTAATCCACCACTGCGTATACCTGCTCGGCTACTTAAAAAGTCATCTCGCCAGTTGTAGGCTAAACGCGCTTGAAATGCATTTTTGTCGTAGTAGGCAACAATGTTATAAGAGTTTTCGGCAAATCCCTCTAATTTATCACCTGGGTCGGTCACACCTGGAAGCTCTATTTTTTGTGTGTTTTTATTTGTAGTATCAGCCCATGTATAGTTTGCTTGCACACCTAAGCCATTTAAAAAGCTCGGTAAATAATCCATATTATGTTGTACAGCAAGTTCTACTCCAGTAATTGAGCCGCCTGATTGGTTTTGTTTAGTATTAATAGTTTCGTTTACATTGCCGTATCCATCAATACTTACTGATGAATCAACGTATTGCGACCCATCCCAAATATCAGGCGTATTATCTAGATAAGTTATTTGTGCAATTGTGCTAGATATATCCTTTTTGAAAAAGTTAACCGCGTAAGAATCGCCGCTATCACTATAATATTCAAAAGATAAATCGTATTGATTAGCTTTATAAGGTGCTAAATAAGGATTGCCACCTGTTTGAGAAAAGCTACCTGCTTGCATATCGGTATACGTTGTTTGTACGCCAATGTCGTCAATGGCAGGGCGCGACATAACTTTAGCCGCTGCGGCTCTTACCAATAAGTTATCACTTAAATTAATACTAAAATTAGCGCTAGGTAACCAGTTAGTGTAACTATTTTTGGCTTTAAGGCTTCCTGAGTCTGTGTAATCAACAACTAATAAAGGTTGGCCATTATCAAGCTCGCCCGTATAACCTAGGCGCCTTTTGCCGTAACCGCTTGAGCTTGTATCCGTTTTTACATAACGGACTCCCACATTACCGCGCCAATCGTAATCACCAATTAAGCCGCTGAGATTAAACTGCGAATAAGCACTTATTTTCTCTTCGGTGACGCTTGATGATGCGATTTCGTTATATTGCTCGTTTGGCCAATTTGGATTTTTGGTCATATCACGAATAGCGCTATGGTATTTATTTATATCAGCAAACAAAAAGTCACGCGGAAAATTACCTGGCTCACTACTTAAAAAATCTGAATAGGGACTTGCTGAAAATATGTCATCAGGCATATCTCTAAGTTCGCCACAAATATCGGCATTCGGTGCTACTAAACCACAGTTATCTTCATGGAATGTTTCAAAGCGATCTCTTACTTTTTCGCGATCTGAATACGCAATACCAAAATCGATTGAATCTAAGGTTAGGCTTTCAGCAAACTCTAAATCGAGTAGGTATTTCCCTTTTGTTTGCAGCTCCGTAATCGTGTCTTCTAATTCGTAATGTGAAACTTGATTCCAATGTGCTCTCACGCTTGTCGGCGAAGCATAATCAATGGTTGTGTCTAAATTAACGGTATCAGTGTTTCTAAAATCAAAATTTAAACTGTCGTTTCGCTCCGGTGAAATATAATTAGGAACTAATAAGTCGCTACGCGGCGTTGATTTTGATGTTGAATGGCTTATATCAAACTCAAGCGTTAATACATCAAATTCTTTTATAGAATTAAACCCAAATGCCTGTGTTTTTGATTTTGACTCCAGCTCTTGAAATAAACCATCAATTCTAAAATCTACATTTTCACCAGTTCCGCCCAGTGTTTTACCCGAAAACTTAGTGCCTGATAAAATAGTACCGTTGTCTGATACAACCACATTTCGCCAATTAGGATACTGTAAACCGGCTTGCAAACCTTGAGTTTGAGTTTCTACTGAGAGATCCGTATACATGTAATCAAAAGTATTGGTAAAGCTTGAATCTGGTGCCCACTGAAAACTGGTATTAATGCCTGTACGTTCGCGATGCTCTTGCCCTAATGCGTATTCAATTCGCCCAGCATGGCGAAGCATAGTTGGCGTAACCACATTGCCATCTAAATTATGAATGTCGCCTTCAATCACACCTGGCTCATTATTGAGTAATAACCAACGGGTAGTGCCCATTGAATCGTATCGGTTATCACTTTTTTGTTGTGAAAGGGCAATATTAAAACCAAATGTTTCATCAGCAAACGTATTGCTAAATAACGCAGAGTATTCAGGACTCGTCTCGCCAGAAAGTTCACTGTATTTGGCATTTATAGAGCCAAGTACATGTAATCCGGGGTTATCTAATGGGCGTGCAGTTTTAACGTTAACATAAGCACCAATGCTCCCTTCAGGTGTTTTAGCCGTAGGCGACTTAACGACATCAGCACCCGATATTAGCTCAGCTGCTAATACTTGAAAATCAAACGAGCGACCAATTTCAGAAGTAGCTAATGTGCGCCCGTTTAATGTAACAACGTTAAATTCTGGGCCAAAACCACGAACGGTTATTTTTGAGCCCTCACCATTTACACGGTTAATTGAAACACCAGGAACACGTTGTAAAGACTCAGCCACATTTTGATCGGGAAACTTACCAATATCCTCAGCAACAATACTATCTTGAACACTATCGCTGTAACGTTTTAGAGATGATGCGGCCTCGAGACTTGAACGAACACCCGTTACAACAATGACTTCAGTATCGTCTTTTACTTTATCGTTTGTAGCAGCTTGAGCAAATGAACAGCTTGAGAGAGCGGCTAAAACACCGAGTGCAATTTTTTTCTTTGAACGCATAGTGATCTCCATATATTTGTGTGTCGTGTCGTCAGGTAAAGTTCAACCTTTGAGAGTTTACTCACTTAACAAGAAGTAAATTCGCAAAAGAGTAACGTTCGACAAATCTAAACATCATATGTTTAATTGTCAAGAACACTGTTATTATTACTATGCAAATAACTTTCAATAGCAAAAAAGGAACTACAGTGGATAACTCAATCTTGCTTGAACATATCGCTAAGCATTTACTAAATAAAAGAGAGCAAGGCATTGCGATACCAGACTTATCATCAGATATAACGCTTAATTCTATAGACGACGTTTTAGCAGTTCAGAAGTTGATGATTAAGCTAAATAACCAAAAAGTGTATGGTTGGAAATGTATGCTTCCATCAGGTGATGGCACGATTATCCTCGCGCCACTTTTGCATGCTCCGGTTAAATCTATGGGACGTTGTGCTCTTTTCACAAAAAATAATAAAGCGCTCATTTAGCCAGAAATTGCATTTGTGTTAAACAAAGACCTAGCAAGCTATGAAGAATATAAAAATGAGGATATAGATAATGCCATTGGTAGTGCCCATTTAGCGTTGGAGCTTATTCAAAACAGATTTCCAGAGGGTTATCAAGCAACACACTATGAAAAATTGGCCGATGGATTATCTAATCAAGGTGTATATTTAGGCTCTAAAGTAGACGTTAAAAAAGCATACGAGAGCAGTGATATAAATATTGATGTTAAACAGGGCGAAGATTTACAAAGCTATGCAGGGAAGCATCCGGCAGGTTTGCCGCAGCTTCCTTTATATTGGGCTATTAACTTTTTAACGGAAAATGGGTTTGAATTAAAAGCAGGACATATCTTTATTACCGGCTCTTATAACGGTCTAATGCAATTAGATATAAATAAAAAAACATCAATAAAGTACGAAGGTTTAGGAGAGATTACAGTCGAATTTTCATGTTGATACATTGAGGTTCTGTAGGTTAGCAAACGCTTTTAAATTACGTTGTACAGCTAACCTACACGTGTATTTTGATTTTACGGTAAAAGAAAAGTTAAATTATTTAAATATCCAGTACGCTGTCTAAACGCCCTTCAAAATAAATAGCTAGTTAGGATAAGCAGAGACTCTAATTATGAATTGGCATCGTCCTACATATTCTCTGACGCATTTAATATGCCTGCGTACAATAATTTCAGTAAGCTATTTTCATTAGGGAGTGCCCTTTGGTTTGGTTAATTTTCTGAACTGATGATGTACTGCTTCCACTGCATTGGTGGAATAGATAATCTTCCGGATGCGCTCTGGGTACTTAAAGTAATGGGGTAATTTATGCCATTTCCTATGCTAAGAATTAATGACTAATGGATAAGCATTTCCCCATTTAGCCTCTAACTCATCAAGTGCGAGTTGAGCTTATTCCTAACTGACTGCTTTATAGACAGGTTTCAAATCAGCCATAAATGCTTTTTGATTCTTAGACGCTACGTATTTCATTGAGTTACGGATTTGATGAATTACGCATAGCTGAGTTTCGGTTTCTGGGAAAATAGTCGCAATGGCCTCAGGAAAACCTGTTAACTCATCAACACAGGTAATAAAAATATCCTTAACACACGATTACTAAGATCAGTAAGCACTGAAAGCTAGTAATCAAGTGTTGACTTTGCCTCTGGCTGACAAAACATTATTGAGGTGATGTAATCTAGTGGATTAATTTGTTAGATTTCGTTTTTTGATGTTGTTGTCCAATTGATTTTTTCCAGCCATTAAGAATTCTTCTGTGCATAATATCCAGTAAGAAACTAAGGATATCTACAATTAATTAAATCAACTCTGTTAAGCGTGACTGCTTGGATTTTTACGTTTATAGAATAGGGGTCATAGGATGTTTCATGAAATGACACGGAAAATATTAGGGTAGTGGTCACCTGATTTGAAATTTTTGGTTTGGAATTTGTGATTTGAGGTTTGTGAATTTGCAAGGGTAGGGGTCTAATTTTGAGGAAGATTAAAGAGCTAAAAAAGTGGTTTGGGCGCTTGGGCACAAGTTTGGGCACAAATCGATAAAAACTGGAATTTTTAGGATGATCTTTTGAGGCTTGGCTCTCGTTATTTTAAAATTTTGAATACAAAATAATAAAAAAACTAAGAATTTAATTTTCAACAAAAAATTAAACGAGTAGATTGAATAGGATTTTTAACTGTTTGAAATATAGAGTTTAATTGGTACGACCGAGTGGATTCGAACCACCGACCTCTACCATGTCAAGGTAGCGCTCTAACCAGCTGAGCTACGGTCGTACAATTTTTTTAGGATTTTTAAATGTTGGTACGACTGAGTGGATTCGAACCACCGACCCCTACCATGTCAAGGTAGTGCTCTAACCAACTGAGCTACAGTCGTATTACTTTATTTAAGTAGGTGTTAATTGCTTAACAACGGCGGCTAATATATAGCGTGGCGGTTGGTGAATCAAGCAAGTTTGTTGTTTTTGAGTTTATTTGCCGTTTTTTTATTCATATTGGGCTTATTTCACACGTTTTATAAAAACCTTGCCACCAAATTACATGATTTTTAGCAGAGCTTTTTAGTAAGTTCAGTAAGTTACTTGTCGAGCCCGTTTTTACTAAGTTATTAATTTGAGGGCTTGAGATACTTTCGTTAAACCAAAGCTCATTATAAAGCGGTTGTAGTACTTCTAGATAACCAGTTAACTGCGCTTGATAGGGCTGAATTTCTTTTAAATAAAATTTTTGAAATATGTTGCTTATGATTTTTGCGTTTATATTATTTTTACCCTCTGGGCACAGCGTATTAAAGTTTAGTGTTTTTACAAACTGTGTGGCGTTGTTGTTTAACACCACTTGTTTACGGGCTGACTGAATTAAAGCTTGATTAAATTGATATTTATTAAGCTGCTCGAGTGCGCTAAAAATAGAATCGCTATTAATTTTACTAAATTGTTTAGCGTTAATTTGCTGTTTAATAAGTACAAGTTGTTTTAGCGCCTGCAAGGTATCACTAAATCCTGCGGGTTCGCTACTTAGCTCGTTTGATGTTAACAGCCATGTTTTATTAAGCTCTGGTTCTTTAAATAGCATGGCGTTAAAAAAGTGCATTAGGTGTGTTTCTTTGTAGTTTTTGGCAGCGAGTATTTTTGTGTAACTAGGGCTATTTTTATCCAGTGTATTTAAACAAACTTGAGCACTTTTAATAAAGTTTATTTGATACTTTAATTGCCCCGCAGCACTGGCGGTTTTACCTAATTGATTGTTGTGCTCACTTATAAGGACGTTAAGCTTACATTGGCTAATACCTGCAAGCTCAACAATGCTCAGTGTTAAGTCACTTTGTGCTATTGGGGTAGGCTGCAGTAAAGGGAGTTGCTTAAGTGGCGCAGGCTGTGTTGTATTTACATTAACGGTGCTACTTAAGCGCTCAACATAAGTTGCGTTTACACTACTGGGTGCTTTACTACAGCCGGTAAGTGCAAAAACGAACATTACCAGCATTGTAGCTGGTAATGTTTTAAGGCTGAGTTTATTAGCTTTGATTAAGTGTATCAATTTTAAGAAATTCATATTTTAGACGTTTTTTTACCGTTAGCATTAATAAAATAGCAGCAACACTTAGGCCAACTATTATTCCAACCCAAAAGCCATGAGGCCCCATTGCTGGCACAATTATGTCTGTTCTTGCCAATACGTAACCTAAACAAAAGCCGATTAACCAATACGATATAAACGTGATATACGATATAGGCGTGGTGTATTTTAACCCTCGAAGTATGCCATTGGCTGCAACTTGTAGTGCATCCGGTAACTGATAAACACACGCTAAAATCATAATTGATGAAGCCAATGCCATTACGGCAGGGCTGTCGGTATAAAGCTGGCTAATTAAATCACGGCCGAGGAATGTTATGAGTGCTAAAAATAATGCAATCGCAATTGCTAAAATATAGCTAGTAGATACCGCAACTTTAAGTTCGGTCATTTTATTTTGGCCAAATAAATTGCCTATACGAATACTTATAGCGATAGATAAGCTTAACGGCATCATAAATAACAAAGTAGTAACGCTTGCTGCTATTTGATGACCAGAGACTGCAACTGCACCTAAGTGCGCTATAAACAGCGGTATACACGCAAATAAAGTAACTTCAAAAAAAGTGGCGAGTGAGATTGGTATCCCTAATTTTGTAATTATACCAATAGTGGTTAGGTTAGGTTTTTTAAATGATGAAAGCAGGCCTTTGGCATCTACCTTTTTACTTGTGTGGCAATAGGTAACTTGCGCTATTGCCATAACGGTTAAAACAATGGCTGTTGCTATACCACACCCTGCGCCGCCATAAGCGGGTAAGCCAAATAAGCCATTTATAAAAATATAATTTACCGGAATATTTACAGCTAAACCCAGCAGGCTTATATAAAACGCGGGCTTAGTCATACCCATGCCTTCGGTAACGTTTCTGTATACGGTAAAAGTTAAAAAACCAAAAATGCCCCACTTAACAAAGTGAATGTAATCATACGCAAGATTTGCAATCGCTGGGCTGGTGTCTAGTTTAAAAATAATGGTGTCGGCTAAATAGGTAATAGAAAAGCCTACGCAGCATAAAATAGCCGTTAAATAGAGAGCTTGTTGAAAATAATGACTAATCCCTTTGCGATCGCCGCCACCTGAAAACTGCGCAATAATACCAGTAAGCGCTAATAGAATACCTTGAAGGCCAAGTAAAAGAGGGTTCCAAATACCAGTAGCAATAGAAAGTGCGGCCAAGTCGGTAGGGCTTACTTGTCCGGCCATAATTGTGTCGACGACCGACATTAAAATAAGAGTTACTTGCGCTAAAAAAACAGGTAAAGCGAGGGAAAGTAAACGCTTAGCTTCCCAATTACAAAAGGTCATAAAAACAGCTATTTGATAAAACAGGCGGCAATTGTAATCTATTGTGTTTCAAATAAAAATCACAGGAGTGAATGATTTTATGAGTTGATACGTTAAACTAGCACTTTGTAATAATTTAAAGTGATTTTATGTTTACAGGAATAGTGCAAACGCAAGCTACGGTGGTCTCTAAAACTCAAACAGACGGTGTTTTACGCTTAGTTGTATCGGTAAGCGATGAGTACGTTAAACATTTAGATTTAGGCGCAAGTATTGCTATTAATGGCTGTTGTTTAACGGTTGTGCAGGTTGAACTAAGTAACCATGATGTGTTGGCGCAAGTACACTTTGATGTAATTGACGAGACCTTAAAGCTAACTAATTTAGGTTTGCTTGAGCTAGGTAGTTTAGTTAATTATGAGCGCTCTGTTACGTTTGGTACTGAGTTGGGTGGGCATATAGTGTCTGGGCATATTCATTGTACGTCACAAATTTCTCAAATAGTGAAACTTGAGAATAACTGCAAAATTCAACTCAGCTTACCAAAAGAGTGGCAAAAGTATGTGTTGTATAAAGGCTTTGTTTCTATTAATGGCGCAAGCTTAACCGTAGGCGAAGTTGACGAACAAGGCTTTTGGTTACACCTAATCCCAGAAACACTCGCCATTACAAATATTGGTGCAGCGCAAGTGGGTGACAAGTTTAATATTGAAGTTGATCAGCAAACTTACACTATTGTAAATACGGTAGAGAACTACTTACGCCTTCAGGCAGGGTAAGATTACGTAAGCTCAATAAATAAGCTGTAAAACTTTATCTGCATAATCAGTATCGAGTGCAGCTTTGAAACGCTTAGCTTTCAGACCTTTTTTACAGCTTTTTTCAAGTTTCA
>NZ_JADYXC010000035.1:0-26299 GCF_015864505.1 Pseudoalteromonas sp. SWYJ118
ACGAAACAGCGCCGATGATAGTGTAGCATTTGCTATGTGAAAGTAGGACATTACCAGGCTTCAAATTGTAGAAAGCCCGAATCTAACGATTCGGGCTTTTTTACGTCTGCAGAAAAGTGAAATGTGCGTAATTAACACACACTCACATCAACACGCATCACGTAGCGCAGCGACTCCCGACGTTAAAATCACAACAAAAACCCTCGATACCCCATTCGGCCAATAAAGTAGCATTTACTACGTGACTCTCCACCGCTGTGGGTATCGTGACATTACGCAGGCTTCACATTGTAAAGAGCCTTGCTTTAATACCAATCTGCTTATATATGGGGTCTATTTAACGTTAAGAAAATTAAGCTAGAACTAGGCAAAAATTTTTGTATCTAGTTGTTCTAAATAAAAAATTTTTAACGACGTTATAGTGCAATTTAATTCGTTAAATTGATCAAAAATTTATGCAGGTTGGTATAACTATTCAGTAGCCTATTAGACATTCCCATTAGGTATATAGCCTTATTTACAGACACTAGTAAGCAATTAATTGGGGGGCACTATTGTGCGCTAAGTTTACCTAAGTGATTTACCGCATTACATCTGTAACTAACTGTAGTTTTAGCGCGTGCAGAATAAATACACATACCTGATAATTATACTAATCGGCAATAATACCTAATCAATTTGGTGGATTGAACTTGACGTTAATTGCGTTAGAAATTTCTGATATACGATTGCATGGATACAGAAGGTTGAGCAACTTAGGAGTAATAGGCGAGAACAACGAAATAAAGAAATTTTTGACCTCAAATAGATCATTTAACTAGGTAGATTGGCGTAAAGTTTATTTTATTTTTATATTCTCTTGGTTCTAACTAACCACCTATATACGCCAATAAAGAACAATGCAGCAGGTCCAAAGCCACTCAGCACCCAAATGACTTTTAAAATGTTACCGCCAATGCTGCCGTCATGTAGAGGGTGTATCCAGTTTTTTATTTTACTAGCCGTACTTTGCTTATCTATATTAAACACGCTCTCTAACTTTCCTGTAAGTGCATTAACTTCTATATAGCTATGTGGAAAGCGATACGAAGGATCGTTTACAGTTTGAAATCTTAATCTGTAAATAGCATTTAAGTTTGATGGTGTTTCAATCCAAGCTAAACGCGTATTCGGTAATGCTTTTTCAGCTATTAATACCGCTTGTGATAAAGGAATATTGGTTTGTTTGCTCGGTTGAATTTGTGTTTTTGGTGGAGAGTTTATATCGCTAACTAGAGCGGTTAATATAGGATCTGTTTGTTTTGGAATAGCGAGCATAACACCTGTAACAGTTAAAGCTAGTAGCGGTATGCAGAAGGTTAAACCAATTAGTTTATGCCAGTCGTATAGCAAACCTATTTTAGAGCTACGAGATTTAAATTTTAGTGCCTTTACCCACTGCCCAGGCTTTGGAAACCAAGCAAAGAATCCAGAGATAAGAAGAACTATTGAGGCTATGCCTATATAGCCAACAACGAGAGTGCCCGTTGCTCCTGTTAGTAATGAAAAATGTAAGTTGTACATCCAAGTTACTAAGTATTTTCCCCAATAGTTTTTACGTATTACTTTATCACTACTGCTAGATAGCCATACCATTAAGGGAGCAAAGCCTTGCTCTTTTGTTTCTATTGGATTGTAGTATCGCGCGGGAATTACTGAGTTTATACCTGTGTTTTCTAATCGCCATGGCCCTTGCTTTGAAGGGAAATTGGCTCTCAGCGTATTATATGCTTGCTCCCAATTAGGCGTTTTTATGTTTGTAGTAGCGTCATTTTCTGGATTTAGCAGTAAGTCTATTTGCGGATAGTAAACTAATACGGAGCCAGAAAGGCTAATAATAGTAAGTAAAACACCTACTGATAGGCCTAAGTATAAATGTAACCGTCTGAATGTTTTTCGCCATGAAAGCTTTAGTGTCATTAATTAAATAGCCGTAATGAGTAATGCAGGTTTATTGGGCATTAAGGAATGATTAATTACGCGGTATATTATATGGTTTTTGATATGAGTTGTGCGGCATTTTGTCGCACTTATTAAATTAGGTATTTAGAAAGTAAAACGCCAGCCCTTGGCTGGCGTTAAAATACAAGCTTGAAGCTTATTTAAGCTTTAGGTCCTGCATTTTTTATATCGTCTGATACGTCATACTTAGCAAAGTTTTCAGTGAAGTCTGCGGCAAGTTTTGCTGCATATTCATTGTACTTAGCTTTATCTTCCCACGTGTTAATAGGATTAAGTAAGTTAGTATCTACACCTGGAACTGCTACCGGTACATCTAGGTTTAAAACATCAATGTGCTGAGTTTCAACACCAGCTAATTTACCAGATACGATTGCATCAATTACTGCACGAGTAGTTGGGATATCAAAACGTTTACCTGTGCCGTAAGGGCCGCCAGTCCAACCTGTATTCACAAGGTACACTTTAGCGCCAAACTCGCGTACACGCTTCATAAGAAGTTCAGCGTAAACACCAGCAGGACGTGGGAAGAATGGCGCGCCAAAACATGTCGAAAATGTTGATTCAATATCGCTAGTTGAACCAATCTCAGTAGAACCAACTTTTGCTGTGTATCCACTTAAAAAGTGAAAAGCAGCAGCTTCTTCGCTAAGTATAGAGACGGGTGGTAATACACCGCTTACATCACAAGTTAAAAATACAACAGCCTTAGGTTCGCCTGCGCGGTTTTCTACTTTACGTTTTTCAACGTGTTCAAGTGGATATGCTGCTCGGCTATTTTGAGTAAGGCTAGTATCGTTAAAATCTGGAACGCCTTTTTCATCTAACACTACATTTTCTAAAATAGTGCCAAAGCGAATAGCATTCCAAATTACAGGTTCATTCTTTTGTGACAGGTCGATACATTTAGCATAACAACCGCCTTCAATATTAAACACGCTTCCAGGTGCCCAGCCGTGCTCGTCATCACCAATTAGAAAGCGAGTAGGGTCTGCTGAAAGTGTTGTTTTACCCGTACCAGATAAACCGAAGAATAATGCTGTATCGCCTGCTTCACCAACATTAGCAGAACAGTGCATTGGTAATACACCTTTTGCTGGTAGTAGGAAGTTTTGTACAGAAAACATCGATTTTTTCATTTCACCGGCGTAACGCATACCTGCTAGTAATACTTTACGCTGTGCAAAGTTAATAATGACGGTGCCATCGCTATTTGTGCCATCACGTTCTGGCTCACATACAAACGAAGGAACGTTCATTACTTGCCATTGTGGTAAGTTTAAAGCGTTATAGTTCTGCGGTTCGATAAACATGTTTTTGGCAAAAATATGGTGCCACGCTGTTTCTGTAGTTACAACTACAGGTAGATAATGCTCAGGGTCTGCGCCAACTTCTAGGTGAGAGGTGAAGTGGTCATTACTTTGAACATGTGATTCTACGCGAGCCCATAATGCGTCAAATTTGTCTGCATCAAATGGACGATTAACATTGCCCCATTGAATATCATTTTGAGTTGTTGCTTCTTGTACAATAAAACGATCTTTTGGTGAACGACCAGTTCGTTTTCCTGTAATTGCAACAAAAGCACCATTTGCGGCTAAAGTACCTTCGCCACGGCGGATCGCATGCTCGACAAGTTCAGCTGCGGTTAAATCGACAAAACGTGTAGCGCCTGTAGTCATGTTTATACCTAACTATGTGTGAGAGTTTGAACGGATAGCTCTGGGGTTATCAGTGCCCTTAAACTGAAATTATAGTAACAGAAGGTTTTAAGATATTCGAGCCCGTAAAGCCTCTAAAAACACATATATTTAAGAAAAAACATGAATAATTTCAATGATACCGGTGTCATGAAATTAGCAGAAAAGATGACACCGGTATCATCTTTTTATAATATAAAACCGCATATTTTGCGGCTTTAATTACTATATATAGATGAAGCTGAACATTTAGTTGAAAATGCTTTTTATATCTTGTTCGTTAAAAACATACTCTTTTAAACAGTAATGACAGTTAATATTAACAGACCCTTTCTCAGCTACGTCTTTAAGTAGTTCTTCTTGTCCAATATTAACAAGCGCAGTAATTGTTTTATCACGACTACAACCACATTTGAATTTAATCGCTTGAGGTTCAAATACGCGAGGATTATCTTCGTGATAAAGGCGTGTAAGGACAGTATTAGCATCAAGGTATAATAGTTCTTCATCTTTAATTGTATTACTTAATGCTTCTAGGTGTGCAAAGTCTTCAATTGATTTTTGTTTATCAACTGGGAGTACTTGTAAAAATAGACCACATGCTTTTGCGCTACCTTCTGTTGTGTCGGTTGCAAACCAAAGGCGTGTTTTTAATTGCTCTGACTGCTCAAAGTAACTTTCGATACATTCACTCAGAGTATCATGCTCTAGCGGAACTATACCTTGGTAACGTTCACCCTTACTTGGTGTAATAGTGATCACCATATAGCCCTGACCAATAAGCTCTTTTACAGTTGTGCCCGTAATTTCGCTTTGCAGGCGTGCAATACCACGCATGTTTTGTTTATCATCACCATTTATAACTGCATATTTAACTGGTCCATCACCTTGAAGCTGTACTGCAATTTCACCTTCAAACTTTAAAGTGGCGGTTAATAAACAGGTTGCAACAAGTAACTCACCTAGTAATGCTTTAACAGGGTCTGGGTAATTATGGTCGGCAATCATTTCATTATAAGCATTCTCGATTTGTACGAGTTCGCCACGAACATCTAGTTCGTTGAATAAATAACGGTGAAGTAAATCTTGTTGCATGAGCGGCTATACCTAACTTGATTTCATTTTTAAAAGTTCGCGTCTTTGCTTTTTATCCGGTTTTTTATCCGGATGAGGAGCAAAAAAGCTGTTATTTTTGCGTGCGATGCTGTTTTCTTCGCGTTTAGCAATACTTGCATCAGATTCTTGATACATGGTCTGTGCAATGGGGGCGCTTTGACGTTTTTCAAGCACTGATAGTATAGTTATCAGCTTTTCATCTACGCCCTGAGCCAGTTTTACTTTTGCGCCAACGTCTACTATTTTACTCGCTTTTGTACGTTGCCCATTATAATGTACTTTGCCGCCTTGCACCATTTCGCGTGCAACTGCACGAGTTTTATAAAATCGCGCAGCCCATAACCATTTATCTAATCGAACTTTTAACCCATCTACAGGGTCTGAGCTGGTATTAGCATTACTTTTTTTACTCATAAGGCATTTCCCCACGTTTTTATAGCTTAAAATTTATCATGAAATCATCGTAGGATGAAGGTATTACAACGGCAGTCTACTTTTTGTACTGTTATGTAAAGTTAATTTAATCTGTTTACAAAGTTTAATATTAGTGTGCTTGTTGAAAGAAAAATGAAAGGGTACTATGGGTACGCGCTAACGCAGTAAATTAAAATAAGAACACTATTTATGGAACAGCAAATCCAACAACTAAAACAATTTTTAACTCGTTTACCGCATGCTAAGTTAAGTGCATTAGTGACACTGTTAGTTGTTGTTTATCTTGCATTTTTATTATCAAAACTTGTTTGGCTTTTGTGGCCAAAACCACCAGTAACTCTACTTACCCCTACTCATTATGCTAACCAATCATCTGGTGCGAGTAACAACTCAGCGCAGCATATTATTGAGCAATTTTTATTTGGTAAAAAAACTGTAACAAACAACAATAATACTGCAAAGCAATCGCAGGTAATAAATAATGCGCCAGAAACGCGCTTAAGTATCAATTTAACCGGTATCGTAGCGGTTAATAACGATGACAAAGCAGGTATCGCAATTATTGAATCACAAGGTAAGCAAGTAAGCTATCTTGTTGATGAAGTAGTATCGGGTACGCGTGCTGAAGTTGCACAAATATTGCCGGATCGTATTATTTTGAGTGTTAATGGACGCTTTGAAACATTAATGCTTGATGGACTCGATTTCAGTAAGAAGGTGTCTATGCCAGTACTCGCTGCGCGTGATGATTCTGAAATGGGTCCGCAAAAATTAGAACCAAGTGATCTACAAATAGATGCCACTGCAGATCCGGACGTTAAAGAAGCAATTATAGAAACACGTGAAGAGTTACTCGAAGAGCCGGGCAAGCTATTTGACTATATACGTGTTTCACAAGCCATGAATGATGGTGAGCTAATTGGATATCGCTTAAGTCCAGGTAAAGAGCCTGAGCTATTTAAGCAAATGGGTTTAAAAAATAACGATTTAGCCATTTCTATAAATGGCTATCAATTAACAGATTTAAAACAGGCTATGTCAGCTATTAATGAGCTGCGTAATAGTACAGATGCCAATATCACTATAGAACGTGATGGTGAACAAATTGATGTGCAATTTAGTCTGCAATAATTTAGCTTTGGAGTTTTAATACGATGGTTCAGGTGCTACACCTCAAAAAAATTAAAAAAGGGTTAGCTAAGTACGCAGCACTTTTTTTGGCGGCAAGTATTTCTTTGTCTGTTTCTGCTGTTGAATATGCTGCTAACTTTAAAGGAACTGATATCAATGAGTTCATTAACATTGTTGGTAAAAACCTTAATAAAACAGTAATTATTGACCCTAACGTGCGTGGAAAGGTAAATGTTCGCAGTTACGAGTTAATGGACGAAGCACTTTATTATCAGTTCTTCTTAAATGTATTGGAAGTTTATGGCTACTCAGCTGTTGAAATGGACAATGGCATAATTAAGGTAGAAAAAAGTTCAGACGCTAAAAAATCAAATGTGCCACTTATTGACGAAGGTAGTGAAGCTAGCGGCGACATGATGATTACGCGTGTTGTACGTGTTAAAAATGTAAGTGTGCAGGAGCTTGGTCCTCTAGTTCGTCAATTTAGCGATCAAAAAGATGGTGGCCACGTTGCTAACTTTAATGCGGCTAACGTAATGATGCTAACAGGTCATGCTGCATCGGTTAATCGCTTAGTTGAGATTATTCGCTCTGTTGATCAGGCGGGTGACAAGCGTGTAGACATCGTTAAGCTTAAATATGCGACGGCAGATGATGTTGTCTCTGTGGTAGATAATATTTATAAAGACAGCGGTAAAGGCAGTGTACCTGAATTCTTAATTCCAAAAGTTGTGGCTGATGGCCGAACTAATAGCGTTATTGTAAGCGGTGAAGGCCAAGCCCGTACACGTGCTATTGAACTAATTAAGCGCTTAGATGGTGAGTTAGAAAGCCAAGGTAATACTAAGGTGTTTTACCTAAATTATGCTAAAGCTGAAGATTTGGTCAAAGTATTGCAGGGTGTTAGTAAGTCACTTGTTGAAGATGCACAAGGCGGTACTACTAAAACTCGTAGCAGAAGCAATAATGAAAGCAGTATAGAGTCTCACCCAGACTCAAACTCATTAATTATTACCGCACAGCCAGACACAATGCGATCACTTGAATCTGTAATTGAACGCCTTGATATTCGCCGTGCCCAAGTACTAGTTGAAGCCATTATTATTGAAGTAATGGAAGGCGACGGGGTTAACTTAGGCCTGCAGTGGATTTCTGAGCAGGGCGGTATGCTGCAGTTTAACAACGGCACTACGGTTCCCGTGGGCTCGTTAGCTGTTGCTGCAGAGCAAGCACAAGATGTAACCGTTACTAAAAATATAATAGGAACAGAATCTGGTACGGTAACGCCGTATACGGAAACAACAGAAGGTGACTATGGTCCATTAGCCTCCTTACTTAGTGGCATTAATGGTTTAGCGCTGGGCGTTGTTAAAAATGATTGGGGCGCAATTATTCAGGCTGTTGCCACTGATACAAATTCAAATATTTTGGCTACCCCTTCTATTACTACAATGGATAACGAAGAAGCCTCTATTTTAGTCGGTCAAGAAGTACCTATTATTACAGGCTCACAAACAGGCAGTAATAATGCTAACCCATTTCAAACAGTTGAGCGTCAAGAAGTAGGTATTAAGCTGGTAGTTACGCCACAGATTAATGATGGTTCAGCAGTACAGCTTACTATTGAGCAAGAAGTATCGAGCGTAAGTGGTGCAACTGCGGTTGATATTTCAGTAAATAAGCGTTCAATTAAAACAACTGTTATGGCCGATGATGGCGGTATGGTTGTACTTGGCGGTTTAATTGACGAAGACGTACAAGAAAGCGTTTCTAAGGTGCCGTTATTAGGCGATATCCCTATTTTAGGACACCTGTTTAGATCAACAAATACAACGCGCCGTAAGCGTAATCTTATTGTGTTTATTCGCCCAACCATTATTCGTGATGGTGTAAGCATGAATAAGTTAAGCTTTAATAAATATAACTTTATTCGTGGTGAGCAGTTTAAACAAAAAGAAGACGGTATTGAGTTAATGCCAATGACTGATACGCCTATTTTACCTGAGTGGAATGACGAATTAGTACTTCCCCCTACGTATGAAGAGTCTCTGCGTAAACAAAATGCACAAGAGCGTAAAGATGACTAATGCGATTCAAGAGATAAACCAAGATGTGGTTCATCCTAAAACGCATAATCAGGATGAGCTATTAACGAGTGATGTGTTAGTTGAGTTACCAGCAAAGCGTTTGCCGTTTTCCTATGCAAGACGTGCAGGTGTGTTACTTGGCAAAAACAAAGATCACCGCATAGTTTACTACCGTGGTGAGCTAGATGTGGAAGTACTATTAGAAGTACGCCGTATCGCAGGCCATGGTTTTACACTTGAGCAATTGGCTGATGATAAATTTGAGCTATTGCTTGAAGCGTCATACCAACGTGATAGCTCTGAAACACAACAAATGATGGAAGATATTGGCAACGAGGTTGATTTATTCTCACTTGCTGATGAACTTCCGCAAACTGAAGATTTACTGGCTGGTGACGATGATGCGCCAATAATCAAGCTTATTAACGCCATGCTAAGTGAAGCGATTAAAGAAGGGGCTTCTGATATTCATATCGAAACCTTCGAGCAAGAGCTTGTTATTCGCTTTAGGGTCGATGGCGTGCTTAAAGAAGTACTTAAGCCTAATCGTAAACTTGCATCGTTACTTGTGTCTCGTATTAAAGTAATGGCTAAGCTTGATATAGCCGAAAAACGCATTCCACAAGATGGCCGTATTAGCTTACGTATTGCCGGGCGTGCAGTTGATGTGCGTGTGTCTACAATGCCATCGAGCTTTGGTGAGCGTGTAGTACTGCGTTTACTTGATAAAAACAACGCGCGTTTAAACCTTGAAGATTTAGGTATGACCGCAGATAACCGTGCATTGTTTTCAGATTTAATTAGTAAACCCCACGGCATTATTTTAGTAACAGGGCCAACGGGCTCTGGTAAAAGTACCACTCTATACGCTGGTATGAGCCAAATTAACTCACGCGATCGCAATATTCTTACCGTTGAAGATCCGATAGAGTACGAAATTCCAGGCATTGGGCAAACACAAGTTAATGCAAAAGTTGATATGACATTTGCACGTGGTTTACGTGCAATATTACGCCAAGATCCTGATGTAGTAATGGTGGGTGAAATACGCGACCTTGAAACTGCGCAAATTGGTGTTCAAGCGTCACTTACCGGCCACCTTGTTATGTCTACTCTGCATACTAATACCGCATCGGGTGCAATTACACGTATGGAAGATATGGGTGTTGAACCATTCTTACTTTCATCGTCGTTACTCGGTGTGTTGTCGCAACGGCTAGTACGTACATTGTGTAATACCTGCAAAGAAGGTCACACGGCTGATGAGCATGAATGCCAGCTGTTAGGGGTTCCTTTTGAAAGCCAACCGACAATTTATCGAGCAGTAGGGTGTGAAGAGTGTAACTTTAATGGCTATCGTGGTCGTACGGGTATTCACGAGTTACTTGTAGTTGATGAAACAATACGCGAAATGATTCACAACGGTAAAGGCGAGCAAAGCGTAGAGAAATACATTCGTAAGCGCAGCCCAAGTATTCGCCAAGATGGTTGTAGCCGTGTACTTGTAGGTAAAACAACACTTGAAGAAGTATTGCGTGTTACCCGTGAGGAAGGTTAACTATGGCGGCGTTTGAATACCGTGCCTTAGATGGCCGAGGTAAAGAAAAAAAAGGCATTTTAGAAGCTGATACAGCTAAACAAATTCGCCAAACTTTACGTGATCAAAAACTTACGCCGCTTGAAGTTGTCCCTGCGGCGCAAAGTGATAAACAAGTCAAAGGCGAAAAAGCCCCTTTACTCGGTGGCTTTTTTAAGCCTACAATTTCAACCTCAGACTTAGCATTAATTACAAGGCAATTAGCAACACTTATTCAATCGGCACTTCCTGTTGAAGGCGCTGTTATGGCGGTTGCTGAGCAATGCGAAAAGCCGCGTTTAAAGCGGATGCTTATGTCGGTACGCTCAAAAGTAGTCGAAGGTTACACCCTTGCCGATGGTCTTAGTGAGTTTCCTCATGTTTTTGACGACTTATATCGTGCAATGGTAGCCGCAGGCGAAAAGTCGGGTCACCTTGACCAAGTACTTAATCGTTTAGCCGACTATACCGAGCAGCGCCAACATATGCGTAGCCAAATAACTCAGGCTATGGTTTACCCCATTATATTAGTGGTATTTGCAATTGGTATTGTGTCGGTATTACTGGGCACCGTAGTACCAAAAATATTAAAAACGTTTGAAAAAACGAAACAAGTACTTCCTTGGACAACCGAATGGGTTATGGCAGGCAGCCATTTTGTGCAAAATTATTGGTTTATTAGTTTAATAGCGATTACAGCTATAGCCATTGGTATTAAGCATGCACTTAAGCAGCCTAAAATACGTTTTTGGTGGGATGACCGAGTGCTACATATGCCAGGTATAGGTAAAGTGGCTCGTGGTATTAACACCGCACGTTTTGCGCGTACTTTAAGTATTTTATCGTCAAGCTCGGTACCATTGCTCGAGGGGATGCGTATCTCGGGCGGTGTATTAATTAACGAAAAAATTAAAAAAGCGGTTGCAGATGCATCCGATAGAGTGAGTGAGGGTGCAAGCTTAAGAGCTGCACTTCAGCAAACTAAGTTGTTTCCACCAATGATGCTGCATATGATAGCAAGTGGTGAAAAATCAGGTGAACTAGAGCAAATGTTAGAGCGTGCTGCAAATAACCAAGATCGCGAATTTGAGAGCATGGTTAATGTATCGCTTAAACTACTAGAGCCTGCGATGATCGCCTCAATGGCGGTTATTGTATTATTTATAGTAATGGCAATATTGCAGCCAATAATGGCGATGAATAAAGCTGTTGGACTTTAAGTTAGAATAAACTTTTAAATATATTAATGGTTTTACCTAAACCATTTTTACTTAATGTTTTTAGAATAATGAGGTAATTACGTGAATAAACAATCAGGTTTTTCTTTACTAGAAGTGATGGTGGTACTGGTTATCATCGGAATGATTATGTCAATTGTTGCACCTAACATTATGGGTCAGCAAGAAGAGGCTGCTATCGATAAAGCGCATCTAGATATTCAACAATTAGAAGATGCAATGAGCTTATACAAGCTTAAAAATAAGAGCTACCCAAGCACAGAGCAAGGTCTTGAAGCGCTAGTTACTCAAACAAGCATTGAACCGGTTCCAAAACGTTTCCCTGACGGTGGTTTTATTAATGAATTACCAGAAGATCCATGGGGTAATCTATATCAGCTAATTAGCCCAGGTGAAATTGGCAAGTTTGATATTTTTTCTATGGGCCCAGATGGTGAAGTAGGTACTGATGACGATATCGGTAACTGGGACGAAGAAAAACAATAATGTTTAAGTACACTGCTTTGTATGAACATGTTAATGCTAGAGGCTTGCTATGAAAGCAAGCCTTAAGCAGCGCCATGCAAAAAGCAGAGGCTTTAGTTTAATAGAAATTTTAGTGGTATTAGTGATCATCGCTTTTGCTACAAAAATGGTGGTATATAGCTTAGAAGGCGGTGCTGAGGAAGAGTTAGATACTCAAGCATTAAGGCTGCATACCACCATTAACATGGCATCGGAATTTGCCATTTTAAACCAAGTTGAATTGGGCTTATTAGTAGAAGAAAATACGTTAGAGTATTTAGTTTTCGATGGTGAAAAGTGGATTACCTTTGACCGTGAAGACCTTTTTAAACCAATAGAGTTAGATGAAAGATTAAAGCTCACTCTTAACTTAGAAGATTTAGCGTGGGCGCAAGATAACCTCTTAGAGCAATCTAACTGGCGCGAACTTATGAGTGGCGGCGATGAAGACAGCTTACTTGAGCTTAAAAAGTTGAAAATCCCACAAGTACTTATTTTGTCATCAGGTGAGGTAAGCGCGTTTCAACTTATATTAGAGTTAAAAGAGCAAAGCGAGCCTGTGTATTACATTGAAGGTGAATTTGCTGCACCAGTAAACTTTCGCCGAGAGCCAGAATAATGAAGCGCACTAAAGGGTTTACCTTATTAGAGGTATTAGTGGCATTAAGTATTTGTGCCATGGCGGGTATAGCTGCAATGCAAGCAACAAGCGAGCACATACACCACTTAACGACTATTGAAGAGCAAACCTATGCATCTTGGGTCGCCGAAAACGTTATTATTGAACAGCGTACTAAAGGCGAACAATGGCAAGGCAAAAATAACCTTAAAGGCAGCGAAGTAATGGGCGGTGTTGAATGGTTTTGGCAGCAAGAAGTAACAGCCACTGCTGACAAAAGCTTTGTTAAGTTAACCATAAATGTTTTTACGGATGAAAAATATGAGCATTCGGCATATGAGTTATCAACGTATCTAAATAAAGGCAAAAAGTAAGTGAAGCAGCGCGGGTTTACATTACTTGAAGTTATGGTAGCACTGGGTATTTTAGCTTTTGTTATTATTGCTACTCATCAAATATTAGAGACGACAACAAGAGCAAAAGATGCCTCCGATGAAAAAATTGCTGAGTTAAATGGGTTGCAAACAACATTTAGGTTAATGGATCAAGATTTTAGCCAAATGACTAAACGTGCAGTACGAAACGAATCTGGTGATGTTCAAGAACAATATTTACTTGCTGGTCGTTACGTTTTAGAAAGCCAATACGATGGTATTGCGTTTGTACGAGATGGCTGGATAAATCCAATTAATTTATTGCCACGTTCAGAACTACAAGCCGTTGGTTATAGAGTGATAGACGATAACCTTGAGCGTGTTTATCGGGTTTATGTTGATCAGCTTGATAATATGGAACCGCGAGTTCAACGTATACTAGAAAATGTTGAAGAGCTTAAGTTTGAGTTTTTAGATGATAAAAACGAATGGCAAGAACAGTGGGAAATTAAAGCTCTCCCTAAAGCGGTTGCTGTTACTTTGCAACAAATAGAAGCAGAGCCAATTCGTCGTGTATTTTTAGTTCCTGGGCAAGGCAAAGTTGTTGCTACACAAAGTACGGATGTGAATAATGGTTAAGCAGCAATCATCGCGCGGCGCAGCACTTGTTATTGTTTTGTTTATTGTGGCATTAGCGGCTATTTTAGCAGTAGAAATGAGTGCTAATTTAATGGTTCAAGTGCAAAAAAGCACTAATTTGCAAGGTCATCAGCAAGCTAAATGGTACGCCTACGGTGCAGAAGAGCTTGCTATTAAAGGGCTAATACAAAGTAAAAAAGATGATGCTGATAAAACAACACTTGATCAAGTTTGGGCAACTCAAGGTGATGCTTCATACCCTGTTGATAACGGCACGTTAAGTGGCAAAATTACTGATTTACAAGCATGTTTAAATTTAAATGCTTTAGCCATAGCGCCAGAAGAAAATAGCGCAAGTAAAACAAACCCTGCACATAAAGCACTATTTGCATTACTTGAAAACATTGAAGATTTACCTGCTGATGAATCAGAAGAGACAATGGCAGATAGCGTATTTGATTGGCTTGACGAGGACAGTATTACATATCGCTCAGGCGCAGAAGAAGACGAGTATTTATCACGAGATTTTCCGTATATGACAGCCAATAGTTTATTTGCATCAACATCGGAATTACGCTTGGTTAAGGGCTTTAACCCATTAGTGATGGAAAAAGTACTGCCATATGTATGTGTAATACCAGGCAGTACGCTTTTATCTATTAACGTAAATACATTAATCCCAGAGCAAGCACTCATACTCAGTGCCTTAATAGAAAGCTTAAGCTTATCTGGCGCAGAAGCGGTGTTAGGCGCAAGACCGCAAACTGGCTTTGACACCATCGATGAATTTTTTGAACAGGTGAAGCAGCAAGGCGGTACTAATACTGACTCAATAAAAAGTCTATTTAGTATTAAAAGCGAATATTTTAAATTACAAACGCAGGCAAACTTTGTCGACCTGCGTTTTTCGATGACCACATTACTGCACGCTAAAGACGGTGACGTAACGATACTGGCGCGAAAATTTGGAGGCGTACAGTGACAGAAATACTGTTGATCCGCACGGGTCAAACCGAGCAAGAATTGCTTAATTGGTTAATTTACTCACCACAAGAACAAGAAATAATAGCCAGTGGCGAGTTACCAAATGCAGAGCATTTAAGTGAGCTAAGCGAAAAAGCACTTACCCGAGAAGTGGTCGTGTTGTTACCCAGTGATCAAGTGCAATTAAAAACGGTCGCTTTGCCAACAAAATGGAATCGCAAGCTTGAGCAAGCATTGCCATACATGCTTGAAGAAGACATAGCATGTGACGTAGATGAACTGTTTATAGCAGTAGCGCAGCCGACAATGCTTGGTGAGCAACATGCAATTCGTGTAGCAATGACAGACCGTGAATGGTTTGAACAATGGCTCGCATTATTTGTAGAGCATAATCTATCAGTATACAGAATATTACCCGATGCTTTGTTGTTACCGCTTGCAGATGATGGCGCAGTTACCGCTATCGAGCTCAATAACCAATGGTTATTTAAGCAGGGGCAATGGCATATAGGTGCGGTTGAATCTAGTTGGTTAAATGGCTACTTAACAGCCATGGGTAATCCTGATATTAAGCATTTTAGCCCAGCTAGTCAGTTTCCAGAAAGCGTTAACTTACAAGCGCAAACGAGTGAGTACGACTTACCTCTAGCATTATTTGCAAAGCAGTTAGATAGCGTTAACTTTAACTTACGCCAAGGTATGTATCAGCTTAAAAAACAAAGCGCTTTATGGTGGGGTTACTGGAAAGGCGCCGCAATTATAGCAAGTGTTGCATTGGTTTCTACTATTACAATAAAAGCTATTGAGTTACACCAACTTAATACACAAGTAGAAGTAGCTAAAGATCAAGTAGTCGACAGATACCAAAAAGCATTCCCAGGAACTAAAGTTCGCCCCAATCTAATTAAAAGCCAAATTAAAGGCGCGTTAGATAAAGTGCAAGGCTCAAGTGAGTCGGGCTTTTTAGACTTAACGACTAATTTGGTTGATGTATTTTCGCAAGTCAGCGAATTTACACCTGAAACACTTCGTTATGACAAACGTCGCAATGAGCTGCGCATTCGTGCACGTGCTAAAGACTTCCAAACCTTTGGTAAAGTAAAAATCATACTTGAAAAACAAGGTTTAACTGTTGAGCAAGGGTCTTTAAATAACGACGGTGATTATGTCGTTGGTGAAATTAAACTGCGAGGTGCAGTATGAAAAAGCAGTTAATGCAACAATGGCGCTCGCTTAAAGAGCAAGAACAACAATTGGTAATGGTCGCTGGTGGCGTGTTTATTATTTTTGTTTTAGTAATGGGAATATTTAGACCATTAAATAATGCGATAGAAAAGGCACAGCAATCTCAAATTAAACAACAAGAGCTATTAGCTTGGGTTGATGACAGTATTGTTAAACTAAAGGCTGCGGGTAACACCAGTGTTGCTAGCAATGCAAACTTAAGCCAAATTGTTAATTCTACACGTGGGCGCCATCAAATAAGTATTAGTAAAATGCAGCCAAGTAGTGATTCGCTGCGTTTGACGCTCGACTCTGTAGAATTTAATCAGTTAATAGAGTGGTTAGATGAGCTAGTGAATCAGCACGGCTTAAAAATTGAAAACTTAGATTTGAGCCGCGATGATAAATCAGGCTATGTGCGTGTAAGCCGTTTAGTATTAGAGAATTAATTAATGAAAAAAATAATAACGTTATCGGCTGTCTTTTTAATTAGTTTTATTGTGTTTTGTATTATTAAATTACCAGCACATATTGCACTAGATATAGCAAAACCGTACTTTCCAAAGCAATTAGAAGTAGGGCAAACTGTAGGCACTGTTTGGCAAGGTCAAATGATGCAAGTTCGTTTTGATGGTGAACAGTTAAATAATGTTCGCTGGGACATTGCTGGCTGGAAGTTATTTACAGGCAAGCTAAATGCGAATGTGAAGTTTGGTAATGCACGAGAGCGTAGTGATATCTCGGGTTATGCTGATGTAAGTTATGGGCTTTTTAATCAAGAAGTTAAAGTGACTGACGGCCTAGTGCGCTCAACAGTAGAGCGTGCAATGCAGCGCGTGCAGCTTCCCCTACCTGTAACCGCTAAAGGGCGTGTAATTTTAGAACTTGATGAATACAGCTCAGGTGCACCTTATTGTGATTCACTAAAAGGTGAAATAGCGAGCCCTAATATTGACGTGCAAGGCTTAAATGGGTGGTTTAATATTGGCCCTCTGGCTGGTAAGTTAAGCTGTAAGTCGGGCGATATTGCTATATTAATTGACCCAGATAATACGCTTGGCCTTGAGGCAGATGCTACACTTAAAGCTAATTTCGACTTTAGTGTGGCAGGTTATGTAAAACCAGATGCTAGCTTACCTAAAGATGTACATGATGCGGTTAAATTTTTAGGCCGACCAGATAGCCAAGGTCGTTACCCGCTCAACTTTTAATGTTTGAATATAAAGAGTTTTAATGCAAATACCCCAATTTACTGAGCTGCACGCAAAGCAGCTCAGCACATTTTTAAATACCCAATCTCAAGCAATGACCCTTCAACAAAGCCAAGGCTATTTATTTGGCGTTATTTGTTCGCCCAATCCATTAGATGTGCATGAGTGGCTTGAGCAGATATTACCAAATACAGCTAATGATTTAGATGAAGAAGTACTTTTCTTGTTTATGGCGCTATACCATAAAATTAGTGAGCAAGTATTTGAAACAGGATACAAACTACCCGTTGAGTTTACTATTGAGTTTTGTAAACCATGGAGCGAAGGCTTTTTAGTGGCTACTAAAGCATATGCAGAGCCACTTTTAAATGCACCTGAGTTAGATGCTGAATTTAAAGAAGCATTAGAGAGTGCATTAAGTACACTGAGCTTTTTTGCTCTTGATCAGCAAGCAATTACTCAGATTGCTCAGCAAAATAGTATGACTAAAGAAGCCTTATGCCAGTATCAATATGAATCAATGGGTGACTTTGCACTAGGCTTTGCGGAGCTCATAGAAGTTGTTGCCATTAACAGTGGTTTAATAACTGATGACAGCTGGGACGAATAGTTTTAGCTTAAGCGCTTAGGTAATCTAAGCGCTTAGTTCTAATACAATATCAGTACAGCCTTGCTTACACTTTACCATACCTTTACCAGGCTCGCAGGTGGCTAAATCAAGTGTTAAAACTCCATTACATTTCTCACACTTTAACGTTTTGCCTTGTGCTAATTGTTTAAGCATGTTGCGCTGTTTATGAAATGAGTCGCTTGCTTTTTTATTTAATCCTGAAAAATCCACTACTTTGCTCGCTTTTGCTCTAATGCTTCAGTCACTATTTTACATACTGTATTTAAACGATCGCCATAAAAATAAAGGTTTAAGTCACGTTTACGACAATAGCGTAGGTGAAATAACTGAACAGAGTCATCTGTTGTAAACGTTTTTTCTACGTACTCACCCTCAGATTCAGACAATTTAAGTTGACTGCTGATCCTATTTTTAGCCATATTTGCAGCAGGGCTTCTGTTAACCTTACTTGCATCACTTAAAAAACCAATGCCTTCACCTAATAACCTTTCGCGAGGTTCTTTTATAAGCGGATGATCGATTGTAAAAAAGGCAAGGATCACAACTACCAAAATAATAAATTTTTTCATGGATACGTAAACCTTGATCTAAGTAGGGTTGAATTACCATGCAGTGTAATAAACTGCATTTTAAAAGCAAGTAACTGGGATGAATAAATTATTAGCGATCTATGCCAGTAATTTTAACCAACATTGTTATAATGGTTAACAGCAGTCAGATATTTCTGAAATATCTGAAAGTATTCGAGAAGGCAATTTATTAAAGTAAATCTGCCTAGCAAGTAACTTGCTAGCTTTAAGTATAGAGTACTTGAGTATTGCTGGATTTTTATTTCCAAGCGGCGTTGAGGAACTTCGATGGACAAACAAATTAAAGTAAAGAATATCCCTGTAGAGGTGAAAATCCAAAAACCGGATTTAAGCCGTCAAGATGATAGGTTCAATCCCCGAAATCGTATTTATGTGCGTGCCGTAAAAGGCCTACATCAATTACTTAGGCAGCGCATTGGCTTTTTAGGCCTACTTGCGTTTATGTTACTTCCTTGGATTAATTTTAACGGCCAGCAAGCAGTGCTGTTTGATCTAATTGGTCAAAAATACAATATTTTTGGTTTAACGCTATGGCCTCAAGATTTTACCATATTAGCGTTTATTTTTATGCTGGCAGCATTTGCGCTGTTTTTAGTGACCACCTTCTATGGACGGGTGTGGTGTGGCTACACATGTCCGCAAACTGTTTGGACCTTTATTTTTATTTGGTTTGAAGAAAAGCTTGAGGGCACGGCTAATCAGCGTAAAAAACTCGATCAAAGACCCATGAATTTTGATAAGTTTTGGCGTAAAACGGCAAAGCATACTAGTTGGGTATTGTTTTCGTTATATACCGCTATTTCTTTTGTGGGTTACTTTACGCCAATCAGAGAGTTACTTCCTGATTTTGTAACGTTTAACGTGGGTGGTTATGCACTAGTCAGTATTATTTTCTTTGCTGCGTGTACCTATGGTAATGCCGGTTGGATGCGAGAAATTATGTGTTTACACATTTGCCCTTACTCACGTTTTCAATCAGCTATGTTTGATAAAGATACATACACTGTAACGTACGACGAAAGCCGTGGTGAAAGCCGTGGTCCTCGTTCACGTAAAGTAGATCATGAAGATTTAGAGCTAGGCGACTGTATCGACTGCAACCTGTGTGTTCAAGTGTGCCCAACAGGTATTGATATTAGAAATGGGCTGCAAGCTGAGTGTATTAACTGTGGTGCATGTATTGATGCGTGTGATGGCGTAATGGATAAAATGGAATACCCGCGTGGACTTATTTCATATACGACAGAGCGAAACCTCGAAACCCCAGAAAATAAAACGAATCCACTACGAGCTAAAATCATTGGTTACACGGTCATACTTGTTGTGCTTACGGGAGCACTTGTAGCTAATATAGCGCTGCGTAAAACAATGGACTTTGATATCATTCGTGATCGAAACCAATTATATCGTGTCGATTTTGATGGTTTAGTAGAGAACACCTATACATTAAAGGTAATTAATAAAGCGCAGTACGAGCAAACCTTTAATATTAAAGTACAAGGGTTAGATAACTTTAAGTATATTGGTAAGCAGTCATTTACTGTGCAGGCAGGGCAATCTCATAATGTGCCATTGTCGCTTGTAATGGACCCTTATGATTTAAAAGCGCCAATGACAGAGTTTAATTTTGTGCTTTCACCGGTAGATGAGCCGGATGAAACAATATCGCAGTCGAGTAACTTTTTTAAAGCGCGATAATCACAACCTACCTTAAATAGGTAAGTTGATATAGCAATTAACAAAAGCGGGTATATAACCCGCTTTTTATTTTATATAAGAAGAGTATGAGTAAATTTAGTTTTATTGACTTAACACCTGACCTAATACTCGATGCAATAGAAAGCGTAGGTGTGTACGCTGAATCTGGTTTGTTGGCACTCAATAGCTATGAAAACAGAGTGTACCAATTTAAAGCCGATGATGGCCTGCGTTACGTAGTGAAGTTTTATCGCCCAGAGCGCTGGAGTAAAGAGCAAATTCAAGAAGAGCATGATTTTGCATTTGAACTGGCAGAAGCGGAAGTGCCTGTTGTTGCCCCTATTTTATATAATGGGCAAAGCTTGTTTGAACACGAAGGTTATTTGTTTGTGTTGTTTCCAAGTGTCGGCGGGCGTTTATTTGAGGTTGATAACTTAGACCAGCTTGATGTAATGGGGCGTTTAATTGGCCGTATGCACCAAGTAGCTAAAACAAAGCCTTTTACTTATAGGCCAACAGTTACTTGCGAGGAGTATTTACATACAGCCAAAGTTCATCTTCAAAAAAGTAACTTAGTGCCTATGGGAATAAATACTGCCTTTTATACTATTTTAGATTTAGTGATAGAGCAGGCGCAAAAACAGTATAAAGATGTGCAAAGTATTCGCTTACATGGTGACTGCCACGTTGGTAATATTTTGTGGGCAGGTGATGCGCTAATGTTTGTTGATTTAGATGACAGCCGCCAAGGTCCTGCAATCCAAGATTTATGGATGATGCTCAGTGGCGATAGAGCGACGCAACTGTTACAGTTAGACACCCTTGTGAGTGCGTATGAAGAGTTTTGTGATTTTGATCACTCTCAACTCAAATTAATTGAACCGCTGCGAGCGATGCGTATTATCCATTATATGGGATGGGTAGCTAAACGATGGAGCGATCCTGCCTTTGTGCGGAACTTTACATGGTTTGCTGATGACAAATACTGGGAGCAACAAATTTTAGCACTGAAGGAGCAACTTGCAGCACTGCAAGAAGCACCGTTAAAGTTATTGCCGTAATATTTTATTTAAAGACAAGTACAACGAGATACAAATGCTTAAAAAATTAAAACTGAGTTTATTACTTTTATGTTTACCATTTGCAGCACTTGCTGCACAGTTTGAAGTTGATAATCAATACACTGTTATTGATGTAGACAAAAGTACATCACCACAAGTAACCGAGTTTTTCTCATTTTACTGTCCACATTGCTTTAAGTTTGAACCAGTAGCAAAAGCAATTGAACAAGGCTTGCCAGAAGGCGCGGAGTTTATTAAAAACCACGTGAACTTTTTAGGTGGCGTGTCGCCACAAGCACAAAGTAATTTAAGCTTTGCCTACTTAATTGCTAAGCAGCATGGTCAGGCGCAGAGTATTAGCGATCAAATTTTTAAAAGTATTCATGTTCAGCGTGCTCCTTTAACTGAAATGAAAGACGTTAAAAAATTACTTGAAGTAAACGGTATTGATAGCGCAACGTTTGATCAAGAAATTGCAAGCATGCCAGTTATTTCGGCTGAGCAAGCAATGCAAAACAAACAAAATAAATATTCAAAATTAGGCGCACTTACAGGTGTACCTACTTTTATTGTTAACGATAAATATAAAATAAACCTCAACACCATCAAAAATCAAAAAGAACTTGATGAGTTAGTAGCGTTTTTATTAGCACTATAAATTTCGGAGCATAATAATGATTAAATTAGTTAAAGCAGGTTTGCTTGCAGTACTACTTCCTATGGCGGCAACAAGCTTTGCAGCAACGTATGAAGAAGGCGTGCATTACGACGTTGTTTCTGAGCGCGCAACAAAAAAGCCAGAAATTAAAGAGTTTTTCTCATTTTACTGCCCTGCATGTAATAACATGGAAGCACTAATTGGTGAGTTTAAGCCTAAGCTTGATAAAAACGTTAAATTTAAAAAGAGCCATGTTGATTTTGTAGGTGTACGCGACCCAGAAAACCAACAGATGATGAGCCAAGCACTCGCTACTGCAGAAGTGCTTCCGCAAAAAGATAAAATTGTCTCTGCAATCTTTAATCATATTCATACAAAGCGCGCTAGTTTTAATGAGCTTGCAGATGTAAAAGATATATTTGTAGCGCAGGGCGTTGATGGCGATAAGTTTGATAAGCTGTTTAAAAGCTTCTCGGTACGTACGCTGAGCTCTAAAATGAAACGCGATCAAGACTACTTTAAAGAAAAAGGCGCACTACGTGGCGTACCTACATTTATTGTAAATGGTAAGTATAAATTAAACCTAGGTCGTGAGTCGGGTATTACTGAACCAGAAGATATTAGCAAACTGATTAATTACTTAGCTAACAAGTAAGTTTAGCTAAAACTAAAAAAGCTCCTACAAGGAGCTTTTTTTATGGGTAACGTTTACTGAGCGTATTTATTTGCGCTGCAAGAAAACACCCGACTCAATGTGATGTGTATATGGGAACTGATCAAATATAGCAAAGCGCTTAACGTTGTGCGTACGTGTTAGGTGATCAAGGTCACGCTCAAGGGTTTCAGGATTACACGATATATAAATTATGCTTTCGTAGTTAGCTACTAAGTCACACGTTAATTCATCCATGCCCGCGCGCGGTGGATCAACTAATATGGTTTGGCAGTCATAGCTTTTAAGGTCAATACCGTCTAAACGAGAGAAAGTACGCTCGCCATTCATTGCTTGAGTAAACTCTTCACTAGACATACGAATAATATCTAAGTTCTCTACGTTATTTTTAGCAATATTGTATTGAGCAGAATGAACAGATGATTTTGATATTTCTGTTGCTAATACTTTATTAAAACAGCCCGCTAACGCAATTGAAAAGTTACCGTTACCGCAATACAGTTCTAATAAATCATTTTTAAGTGGTTTACATAAATCTTGCGCCCACTCCAGCATATTAATATTTACTTTTGCATTAGGCTGAGTAAAGCTATTTTCTACTTGTTGATAAATAAGCTCTTGACCATTAACTGTTAAACGCTCAGTTACAAAGTCATCACCCAGCACTTCTTTTTGTTTGCGAGCACGGCCGATAAAGTCAATTTTGTATTTACTGCTTAGTTTTTCTTTAAGCGCTTTAATTTCACTTAACCATTCATCATCAAGTGGTTTGTGATAAAGCAAGCTTACTAAAATTTCACCGCTTAGCGTGGATAGGTAATCGATTTGAAATAACTTACGACGTAATATTTCACAAGGCTTAAGATGCTCAATCATCACCTGCATTATTTCACCAACTAGAGGCGCTGCTGGATCAAATGTATCAACACGGATTTTTTCTTTTGTTTGTTGATCAAACATAATGTGAAACAGATCGTCACCGTCGTGCCATACTCTAAATTCAGCACGTTGGCGGTAGTTAGTTGGCTCTGAGCTAAATACTTCTAGTTGCTCCACACCAAAACGTTGAAACTGCGCACTAATACGCTGCTCTTTTTCACTTAACTGCGTTTGGTACTGTGTGGTATCTATTTTAATAACTGCCATTAACGCTACTACCTTATCTAAGATCTGTTTATCGGCGCTATTGTAGGGAGCGCTGCGTATTTGTCTAGTTTTGGCTAGCATTTATGCTGTTTTATTGAACATTGTACTTTAGTTTTTGTTGTTATAGCCGATAATAAACTACGCACGCTTAGGAGACGAATCATGAAAATAGGTAATTATGGCTTTACGCCAAACAACAACATCAATAAATTCAATAATAAAGCTGATATACAGCAACCTACAATTACGTCTCCTCAAGATAGCTATCAACAACGAGGCCGCGAGTTGGCCGCAAAGGTGCTTGGCGATAAAATGGCTGAGCAGCTTGGATTGCCTATCGCAGAAAAAAAAGCAGATAAACCACTATTTGATTTTGATGAAATAGTAAAAAACGTACTCGATTTTGTAAGTAGTGCTGTTAATAAAGCAAAAGCTAATGGCGCTGATGACGAAAAGCTCAAAGATATGTTAGGCGACGCGCGCAAAGGAGTCCAAATAGGGATTGACGACGCTGTTGATGAACTCAAAGGTACAGGTGTATTTAATGATGACATGGAAGAGGGGATTAATAAGTCCAAAGAGGGAATTTACAATGGGCTCGATAAGTTTGAAGAGTCGTTATTTAACCCACAACCTGCCAGCGTAAATATAAGCCAGGCTCAATATGTCAGTATGACGAGTAATGCAGAGTATAAATTTACCACCGCAGAGGGTGACGAGGTAAGTATTAGCTTTGCAGATGCATTTGAATCTCAGTCGGCAAGTGGCTATCAGCAAAACAGTAATAGCGAGTCGTTTGCAAGCTCATCATCGCAATCTCGACAGGTATCATTTTCGATGTCGGTTAATGGTGACTTAAATGAGCAAGAGCAAGAAGCTATTAATGCAATGATGGAAGACTTACAAGATTTAAGTAAAACCTTTTTTGGTGGTGATTTAGATGAAGCATTTGAACAAGCGCAAGAGCTGAGTTTAGACAGCGATCAGCTGGTGGCTTTTTCTATGGATTTACGCCAAACAAAAACAATAGCAACAGTTAAAAGCTATGAAGAATATAGACCAGCACCAGAAAAACGAGTAGCGGAAGGTTTAGCTCCTTTTAATGATGACCTTAAAAATGCTTTTGAAAAAGCGGGTGAGCTTGGATTACAAAATCAGCTAGCTGGCATTCTCCAATGGTTAAATCAAGATCAGGAGCAAATAGATAAGTTAGTGGATTACACAAAGTCTATGTTCGAAAATCTTAATCAGTTAAATTCGGCAGCCGACGAGCTTGCTGATTTAGAAACCACGCAAAGTTAAACTACTTTCTTTTATAAATACCTCATGGCAAACTGCCGTTCTTAAAGTAAAGTGGGAACGGTAGTTTGTCAGCGCATATAATGGTCTTTGATTCAGGTATTGGTGGAACTACTGTACTTGAGCATATAAAGCAAAGTATCCCCAATGCTCAGTACAGTTATTTTATGGATAATGCATTACTACCTTATGGTGCTCAATCCCAAAAAACAATCATTAACCGATTATGCTCACTTATTCATTTCATCAAAGCTAATACGCTTAACGTTGATTTAATTGTAATAGCGTGTAATACCGCTTCTACATCTGCACTTAGCGCTGTTCGCCAAATGACAGATATTCCTATAGTAGGTGTTGTGCCAGCAATAAAGCCTGCGGCAGAGTTAACACGTTCAAATCATATTGGCTTATTAGCCACACCGGCAACGGTCGCCAGTTCATACACTAAAACATTAATTACTGAGCATGCACGTAATGTAACCGTTAATCTATATAGCAGTGTGGAGTTAGTAACTTTAGCTGAGCAATACTTTTTTACAGAGTCTTTGGATACAAACAAGTTGCATCAAGTGCTTGATGACCTACATATAGATAAAACTATAGATGTACTTGTATTAGGATGTACGCACTTTCCAATATTAGCAGAGCCTATTAGTCAGTATTTTGAAGGGAATGTAAAATTGCTTGATTCAGGTGTAGCGATAGCAAACAGAGTCAACTACCTACTTAACCAACTTAACTTATACGTGAATAAACTAACAGACATAAAAAAGCCGCTGCAATATTATGCAACGGCTGATGTGTTTAGCAATAAGCTAGCGGTAAAGCTAGTTACACTGACTGATCCGTCTCAGTACGTAGAGCATTAGAATCGTCTTCTTGTTTTTGTTTTGCTTCACGTACCTTTAAAGTACGTTGTTGGAACTCGCTATCGTTCAAGTTAGCAATTGCATTGTCTGCATCAGCTTGCGCCATTTCAACAAAACCAAAACCACGACGCTTGCCAGTATTCTTATCCTTTAATAAACGAACATTGAATACTTTGCCTTGTTCTTCAAATAATGCACGAACAACACCTTCGTTTGCACGATAAGGAAGATTGCCAACATAAAGAGTCTTTGTTTTTACTTCGGCTTCTTCAGTAACATCAGACGACATTGCTGCAATAACAAGTGCGCCTACTAATAAGCCAACACCAAATAGAAGTGCAGGGTCTAGTGCTAAGCTTGCTAAAGCAAACTTAACAACAATAAAACCAACTACAGCAAGAATAACTGAAAAGATAAAAGCTTTTTGATCGGGTAATTTCATTTTAGATCTACCAATAAACAGGAAATAAACATTAATTTAACATTGTGAACTTGCTATCTTAACGTCTAAATCAAACATAGCAATGATATTTGTATTAAATAATAAAGAAGAGCATAAAAAAGCATCAGTTTAGGAAATGTTTTGCATGGTTTTATGTGGTTTTGTTCTATTTTTGTTCGAACAGTAAAAAGATCTAAAAAAAGGGTTGATCTGTTTTCGGATCTCCCTATAATGCGACCCCACTGAGACGGGAAACGCCAACGCCTAGCGAGGAGCGAACTACTCAGAGAGTTAAATAAAACTTCGGTTTTAAATTATCTAAAAAGAAAGTTTAAAACTAAGTGTTGACTCGAAAAATAAAGGGTGTATTATTCGCATCCCTTGAGACGCTAAAGC
>NZ_JADYXC010000036.1:0-19545 GCF_015864505.1 Pseudoalteromonas sp. SWYJ118
CTAGAAGCTTACGGAACATTTCAACACCAGTACAAGTAGAACGAGTTGTATCATTGATACCAACAATTTCTACTTCGTCATTGATGCGGATGATACCAGCTTCAACACGACCAGTTACAACTGTACCACGACCTTGGATTGAGAAAACGTCTTCGATAGGCATGATGAATGGCTTATCGATGTCACGCTCTGGCTCTGGGATGTAAGTGTCAAGTGCGTTTGCAAGCTCAACAATCTTATCTTCCCACTCTTTCTCGCCTTCTAACGCTTTAAGCGCAGAACCCGCGATTAGAGGTAAGTCATCACCTGGGAAATCGTATTCTGAAAGAAGTTCACGAACTTCCATTTCTACTAGTTCAAGTAGCTCTTCGTCATCTACCATGTCACATTTGTTCATGAACACGATGATGTAAGGAACGCCAACTTGACGAGAAAGAAGGATGTGCTCACGCGTTTGTGGCATAGGGCCATCAGTCGCAGCAACTACTAAGATCGCGCCGTCCATTTGAGCAGCACCAGTGATCATGTTTTTAACATAATCGGCGTGACCAGGACAATCTACGTGTGCGTAGTGACGTGAAGGAGTATCGTATTCAACGTGAGACGTTGAAATAGTGATACCACGTTCGCGCTCTTCTGGAGCGTTGTCGATTGATGCGAAATCTTTAGCAACACCGCCGTATACTTTTGCAAGTACGTTAGTGATTGCTGCAGTTAGTGTAGTTTTACCGTGGTCAACGTGGCCAATTGTACCAACGTTTACGTGCGGTTTTACGCGTTCAAACTTTTCTTTTGCCATGACGGAACCTATCAGTTTTGTGTATCTAAATTACATATGAAAATAATCCACCATAGGTAGATTAAGTTAATTTTTTCAAATAGTATTTTCTGACAGATAAAGGAAGTAATCAAGGAGATTCTTAGGACTGGTGCTGATAGGCAGAGTCGAACTGCCGACCTCACCCTTACCAAGGGTGCGCTCTACCAACTGAGCTATATCAGCAACACAAGAACTGGAGCGGGCAGCGGGAATCGAACCCGCATCATCAGCTTGGAAGGCTGAGGTAATAGCCATTATACGATGCCCGCATAAAAATCTGTTCTTAAACTACCTCTAACCGTCAAGAATAAAGTGGTGGAGGGAGCTGGATTCGAACCAGCGAAGGCTGAGCCGTCAGATTTACAGTCTGATCCCTTTGGCCGCTCGGGAACCCCTCCACGATAATTCTCTACTAATTCACTTCCGGTAAAAGGAAAGTGGTGCCGACTAACCGAGTCGAACGGTTGACCTACTGATTACAAGTCAGTTGCTCTACCAGCTGAGCTAAGTCGGCACTGCTTTAGTACGGGGCGAGATATTAGAGTAAGGTTTATTGGGATGCAACAATAAAATTAAAAAAAGTGTAAATTTTTAGTTTAAATGCTCAATATTCACGCGAAAACACGTTTTTTTCACTTTTTTATACTATTTTGCTTAGTTCGCGCCAATAATTTAGTCCCTTCATTACAAGCAATGAATCAAAAATACTTCCTGCAAATTGCTGCTGTAATAGTGAGCCATAGCCACCAGCAAAAATAATTTGTGTTGCTTGTTCTGTTTTTTGAGCCGTTAAATGCAGCTTAGCTTGCTCAATTGCCCCGATGGTTGCCACTAATGCACCATTTTTTAAACCATTTGGCGTGTTTTTACCCAATTCATTAGTAAATGGTGTTTTACCGTCATCAAAAACACGTTGGGTGTTTTGCGTAAGCGACGAGGTCATTAAATCAAGCCCGGGTAAAATCCAGCCACCTAAATGTAGCCCTTCACTATTGAGCACATCAATTGTGGTGGCGGTGCCTGCATCAACAACAATACATGCTTTATGTGGGTATAACTTAAAGCCTGCAATAAGCGCCAACCACCTATCTATACCTAAGTTACCCACATGCTCGTATGCGCAGATTAATCCTCCAAGCGTTTTGGTTACCTTAGCTTCAAAGCAAATGATATTATTGCTAGCCGCTTGCGCGAAAATATCGCTCAGTAAATCACTGCGCCCTACGCATGCATAAATCACTTCGGTTATTTGCACCCAAGGTAGGTTATTTATATCTGCTGGTTGTGCTTGCTCGTTATGCCACAGCACAGCTTTTAGTGATGTATTTCCTACATCGATCAGTAATCTCATACTTGCGCCTTTCGAAGAGAGACTTCCCCGCCGTAATAACTTTTTACTTCACCGTCTTGGCGAATTCGTATTCCACCTTGTGGGTCAATGCCTTCACATATTCCACGCCAGCTTCTGTGCCCAGTATTTAGCTCAACGTAATCGCCAGCAAACGCATTGAGTGAATTCCATTGCTCATACATATTTTGCAAACCAGTTTGACTATACTGCACTAAACGCTGCTCTAAATGATAAGTAAGTGACGCCACCAGCTGGTTTTTATCAAGCTTTTGAGTATGTTGATTTAAGTCGGTCCACGCTTGGTCTATATGTTGGCTAAAACTCTCAGGCATTTGTAAATTAATACCTATACCAATCACTAACTGACAAGGTCCTTGCGGCTGTCCGTCGAGTTCAACCAATACACCTGCAAGTTTTTGTTTATTTATATAAATATCGTTAGGCCATTTAAGCTCTACGTCAATTTGGTATAACGCTTTAATTGCATCATAAACAGCAAGGCCTACCGCAATTGATACACCCATTGCAGCTTGAAGCCCGTCATCTAAACGCCAAAAGTAACTGTAATACAAATTAGCGCCAAATGGGGATTGCCAAACACGGCCGCGTCGGCCGCGCCCTGCTTGCTGCATTTCAGCAACAATAACAGTGCCAGACTCAACCGCTGTTTTAGCCTGTATACGGCGCATAAGCTCGCTGTTGGTCGAATCAATAATAGGGTGCACTTCTACATCGGCAGTATTAGCACCTAGCGCTTTGTAGTGCTGATCAATTTGCGTTTTATTTAAAAGGCCCACTTGGTTATTTAAGCAATAGCCTTTGCCGGTTACTTTAAAAATATCCAAGCCCATTTCTTGTAACGTTTTAATATGTTTACTAACCGCAGCTCGACTAATTCCAAGCTCTTCACCTAAAGCTTGCCCAGATACAAAGCCACCTTGGTTGAGTGCATTTAAAATAGCGAGTTTGTTTCCATCAGGTGCTTTCATTATATTGGCTCCACACTAATATGACATTCGCTAGTTTGATTAATTAAACGTACTTCGTGCTCAAGCATAATGTTGTAGCGCGTATAAACAACTTGCTGAATATGTTTAATCATTTTTATTAGGTCACTACCTTCACTATTTCCGTGATTAACAAGCACTAGCGCTTGTTGTTCATGCACTTCTACACCTGCCTCGCGGTATCCTTTTAAACCACTTCGATCGATTAACCAACCAGCCGCTACCTTGTGATGGCTGTCCCCATATTCGTAATGGGGTAAATCTGCAAATTGTTTTAATAGCTCAGCTAACTGGGGGTTAGTTATTATTGGGTTTTTAAAAAAACTGCCCGCATTTGGCAATGTATATGGGTTTGGTAATTTACTATTACGCGTTTTTATAACCTGCTCAAACACTGCTTGCGGTGTAATAACATCTAGCTGCTGCAAAGGGCCATAACTTAAAACTGGTTGCCACTTTTTTGGAAGCGCTAAATGCACTTGCGTGATCACCGCTTTATTTTTAAGGTCATGTTTAAATATTGAGTCTCTGTAGGCAAATTCACATTGCGTATTATTTAGCGAGTGCATAGTTTTAGTGGTTATATCAAAGTATTCTACCGACTCTATAAATTTAGCTATCTCAACGCCATAAGCACCAATATTTTGCACCGGCGATGCGCCAACCGTACCCGGTATAAGAGCTAGATTTTCAAGCCCGGGTATATTTTTCTCTAATAAATAACTGACTAGTTGATGCCAGTTTTCGCCTGCAGCAATACTTATTAGTGTGTCGCTCTCACGCTCGGTGATTTTAATACCTTTTAAGGCTATTTTTATAACCGTACCCATGTAGTCATTTAAAAATACGGTATTACTGCCCTCGCCTAGCAAACAAAACGGTGCACTAAAACTTTGCGTTTTAAGTTGCTCAAGCTGAGTAATTTCAACAAAATTTTGGCATTGGCTGTTTAATGCGAATGTATGTAAGGAGTGTAATGAATGCGCCACAAAGCTCTCTAAAAATACCGGTAACTAATCGCAATAGTTTACCTCATCGTCGCAAATGTGGCACTAGATTGTAAAAATCACTCAACCCACCGTGCCAATCGTGATATAAAACCATCACTTTTTTATTTGTGTTCAGAGTAATGATGAAAATTAAACCTCTTTTTTTAAGCCTCGCTATGGCGGGTATGTGTTCGCAAGCAATGGCTAATGCGATTGACCAAAACTCGTATGCTAACCTTGATGATGTTGTTACTACTCACTTAAACCTTGATTTAGATGTCGACTTTGCCGACAAGCAGTTAGAAGGTTTTGTTGAGCATACTCTTCAGTGGAACAACAGCAAAAGCAGAACGCTTGTACTTGATACCCGCGACTTAGACATTGATAAAGTAATGTACAAAGATCAAAGCGGTAACTGGAAAAAAGCAACTTTTGATTTAGCTAAGCGTGATGACGTTAAAGGTTCAAAGCTTACTATTAAGTTTAAAAACCAAGCTGAAGTAGTGCGTATTTACTATAACAGCCGCCCAGAGGCATCAGGCCTGCAATGGTTAACACCAGAGCAAACGGCAAGTAAAACGCATCCATTTATGTACAGCCAATCGCAAGCAATTCATGCACGTAGTTGGATCCCAGTGCAAGATACACCTGCAATGCGTGTAACTTACTCTGCACGAATTCATACACCAAAAGATATACGCGCTGTAATGAGTGCCGATAACAAAGATGCGCTTTATAAAGATGGCGACTACATTTTTGATATGCCGCAAGCAATTTCACCTTACCTAATTGCTATTGGCGCAGGTAACTTAGAATTTAAAGCAATGTCGCACCAAACGGGCATATTTGCTGAGCCGACAATTTTAGATGCCTCAGTTGCTGAATTTGACGACACCCAAGCCATGATCGACAAAACAAACGCCATGTACGGCGAATATGCATGGGGTCGCTACGACTTATTAATGCTACCGCCAAGTTTTCCGTTTGGTGGCATGGAAAACCCACGCTTATCATTTATAACTCCAACGGTTGTTGCCGGTGATAAAAGCTTAGTTAACCTTATTGCCCATGAGCTTGCTCATTCTTGGTCAGGTAACTTAGTAACTAACGCAACGTGGGAAGATTTATGGTTAAACGAAGGTTTTACCTCGTACGTTGAAAACCGCATTATGGAAGAAGTATTTGGCCGTGACCGTGCGGTTATGGAACAAGCACTTGATTCTGCATCACTACGTGCGCAACTTAAAACAATTGACGCGCCAGACACTCGCCTTAATTTAAAACTTAACGGACGCGATCCAGACGATGCATTTAGCTCAGTGCCTTACACTAAAGGTCAACTATTCTTAATTTACTTAGAAAACAAATACGGTCGCGATAAATTTGACCCATTTGTGAAAGCGTACTTTAAAGAGTTTTCGTTTAAATCACTGACTACTGCACAATTTGTTACTTACTTAAAAGCTAACTTAATTGAAAAGTATCCTGGTGTTGTAAGCATGGATAAAGTAAACGAGTGGATTTTTGAACCTGGCTTACCAAGTGATGCACCAAACCCTACTTCTGATGCATTTGATAAAGTAGATACTGCAACAGCAGCATGGTTGAAAGGCGACACAACAGCAGCTCAACTACCAACGGCTGATTGGTCTGTACATGAGTGGCTACACTTTTTAAATAACTTACCACGCGATTTAAGCATAGAGAAAATGAGCGAGCTTGATAGTGAATTTAACCTAACGCAATCAACTAACGCTGAACGTGCGTTTGCTTGGTTTATGCTAGCAGTAGGTAATGGTTATCAACCAATTTATCCTGCGCTTAATAAGCACTTATCAGGTATTGGCCGTCGTAAGTTAATTGTGCCGTTATATAAATCACTTATCACTAACGGTAAAAAAGACTGGGCACAAAGCGTGTACTTAAAAGCACGCCCTGGGTATCACCCTCTTGCGCAAGGTACTATTGACGCATTATTTGAATAAATAGCGTTAACTAGAAACTAAAAAGGGCCAAATTTGGCCCTTTTGTTTTTCTGTTATTTTACTTTGTTACTTTTTCTAAAAAAGCTTTACGCTCTGCAGTTGTGGCTTGTTGCCACCAAAAATCAAGCATTTGCGGCGCACTTGGCATTCCTTTACCTGTAATTGGTGCTATCGGCTTTATCGGCTGACTAGGACGTGAAGGTCCTGCAGGCAATGTATTTTGCATTACCGGTTTATTGCTTGCTAGTTGCGTGTTAGAAATAACACTTAAAGGCTTAGCAACAGCGCTACTTTTTGCTTTTAAACTAACTTGTGGTGCTTCTGCAAATACTTTTGCAGATACTGCATTTTCAGCACGATTAAACACTAAGGTATAATCTTTACCTGCTTCAACAGTTACACTTACCCAAAATGGTTCCGACTCCACAACTTCGTGCGTGTCATAATCATCTTCATATAAATCGGTGTACTTTAGCCTAAGCTGATAAGTTCCGGGAGCAAGCTCTACATCATCAATACGACTAAACAAAGAGCTTTCTAGCATTTTATCGCCCACTTGCAGTGGTACAAATTCTTCTGGAAAGTGAATATTCTCAGCATTAGCCGAAAAACTAAGTAGTAATGCAACTGCACTACTTATTAAAATTGGTTTAAGCATATTAACTCCTTTATTTGATTTCAGTTTGACACTGCTTTGAAAGTTTGTCATTAGTGAGCTTAAAATTCACAACACTTAATTAGGAACACACTATGAGCCAAGAAACTATTTTTACCAAAATCATTAATCGTGAAATCCCGGCAGATATTATTTACGAAGATGAAAACACTCTCGCATTTAAAGATATAAACCCACAAGCGCCATTTCATGTGTTAATTATCCCAAAAAAAGCAATTGCTACTATAAATGATATAAATCCTGAAAACTCACATTTAGTAGGCAACTTATACGTAGTTGCAGCTAAATTAGCTAAGCAACATAATTTTGCTGAGGACGGATACCGCGTAGTTATGAACTGTAACGAACATGGTGGGCAAACTGTTTATCACATACATTTACACATGCTTGGCGGTAAAGAAATGGGCTGGCCACCTTATCAAAATGTAAAAAAAGTAAAATAATTAAAAGTTTTTATTAAATTGTTCCACTCAATTAATTAGTTACAAATGTTATGATTTTTCATAGTTATAAAGAATAAATAGTTACTTATTTGCAACATTTTGTGTTTAAATAATCGTAATATCGTATTTGTTATTGAGTACATCAGCGATTTTCTAATACAAAAGGTGTGGAAGTCGTGGTAAACTTAGTCAGTCAGCTTTATAAAAGAGTATAAAAAACATGAGCAGTTCAGCCTTTTTGTTATTAGATCAAGAGCCAATTAACACTATTGGTATTAACGTTTTAGAACCTTTGTTAAAAACGCAAGGCCTTGACGTAACCACAGGTACTAATATTTTAGACATACCTGAAGGGACTCGACTTTTGTTTATTGAAACATCAAGCAAGGATGCATGGGGAAAACTAAAAGAACAACTAGTAAACCTACGTATTAAATGCGATATCATATTATTTAATTTAGACGAAAACCCTGAGCTTGCTAATCGTGCATTGTTAAGCGGTATTCGTGGCGTATTTTACACAACAGATAACGCCGATGTATTAATGAAAGGTATTCGCTTACTACTTGAAGATCAACTTTGGTACCGTCGCGATATTATGTGTAATGCATTAAATCGTATGCTGCAATTTAATAAAGATGCGCTGCATAAACTAACCGAAGGTGATATTGAGCCTGTTAAACTTACTAAGCGAGAAAAAGCAATAATCTCACTAATGAGTAAAGGTTCCAAAAATAAAGAGATCGCAGAAGATTTAAGTATTAGTCCACATACTGTTAAAACACATTTATACAGCGCATTTAGAAAAACCAAATGTCGTAACCGTATTGAACTTCTATCGTGGGCACAACAAAATATCCCTGATGAAATTCGTTAATCAAATATTTAGTTTAAATTTAAAAGCAGACACTTAGGTGTCTGTTTTTGTATGTGTTACACACTTATTTAATACCAATTTGCTTGCCTAAGTGATCTGTTTTGATAATTGGTATAAGTGTATACTTTTGATAATCTTAGTTTAATAGCTACTTTGCTGGAATATTAATGCTCGACTCCTTCACTCTTTATTTTGCCAGCATCGCCATCATGGTCGTAATGACCTTACTTAACTTTTTGACATGGCGAACAAACAAACAAATATCGGGCACGCTGCTATACATTTTTTATCCCATATTGCTATTAGGCTCTGTTATTGGCTTTACTCTTGTTGGTGATACACATAATTTAGTAATTATTAGCGCTGCCAGTAGCATGATGTTTGCCGCATCAATAGTGCACTGCCTTTCACTTAGTCAATTTTTAAATTATCGCGGTATTGGTTTTAAATTACTCTGCTCAGTGACCGCTTTTTGCACTGTAATGCTTGGCTATTACACCTTTTTTGACCCATCTTTACACGAAAGAGTGATTGCATCCGATATACAACACATAGCAGAAGCCGGTTTTTTACTGTTTATATTTATTAAGTGTGCACGCAAACCCTATCCTAATGGCAGTATTGTATACATAACCATTTTAACGCTTGTTGCTTTAAGCTTTATTGGCCGCTCGTTATTTATGGATAACATTGAACAAAAAAATCTTTTAGTAAACGGCTGGTTTAGCTCTTTGCTATTTTTAAATGGCGTGATTGCACCCATGTTTTATGCTGCAGGTATGGCGTTATTATGTAATGAGCGCAGAGAGCAGCACCTCAATAAATTAGCCGATAAAGCACAAAAAGATTTAGAAATACGCGGGCTCTTTTTATCAACTATAAGCCACGAAATTCGCACGCCGCTAAACGGTATTTTAGGCAGCGCCCAACTTGTTATGAACCAAACAAGTGATACCCGCAATAAAGCCTATTGCGAAGCGATTATAAATTCTGCCGAATCACTTAACTTATTGGTAGATAAGGTCCTTGATTACGCGAGCCTAGATCAAAGTGACGAAGCGCTTTACGAAGAAGATGTAGAGTTTAAAACATGGCTTAATAATTTATGTTTATTACTAAGCCCTCTCGCCGAGCAAAAGCAACTCAAGTTTGAACTAATATGTAATATTCCTGAGCAAGCCTGTTATTACTGCGACCAGCAAAAACTTAGGCAAATAATTATTAATTTAGTGGGTAATGCCATTAAGTTTACAGACCACGGAACCGTTAAAATTCAGGTTGATTTAGTATTAGAAAAACAACTTGAGCACACTATAAAAATTAGTGTCAAAGATTCAGGGCCAGGTATAGAAAATGATGAGATAGCCTACTTAACAGAACCTTATGTACAAAGTAGTGCAGGAAAAGAGAAAGGCGGAACCGGCCTTGGTTTAGCTATTACCAGTCGCCTGCTTGAAAAGCTCAGTAGCCGACTCGAAATAGCCAGCCAGCTTGGTACTGGTAGTGTATTTAGCTTTACCGTTACTTTTACTTTAGGTGAATTAAGCCTTGTAGAGCAGCGCCATCAAACTAAAGATTACTTAACAGGTCTTAATGTACTACTGGTTGAAGATTTAGATTTAAATCAAAAAATTGCTATAGAATTTATGGCCGACGATGAACACAAAATTAAGCTCGCAAAAGATGGGAAAAGCGCCATAGAGCTCATGCAAGCTCACCACTTCGATGTTGTTTTGCTTGATATGAATCTACCTGATTTAACAGGCCAAGAAGTACTTAAACGTCTAAAACGCATTGATCATAAAAATCAACGAACTCCAGTACTCGCATTTACTGCAAGCCTTAGCCCAGACGAAGTAAAAGAGTATTTAGAATTAGGAATAAAAGACATTGTAGGCAAGCCTATTAAGCACGAAAAGCTTCGCCAAGCACTTAGCGACTCTCAATCTAATCAAACTGCGAGTATTGCAGTAGAGCTTATTGATACGTTGTATGACAAAACAGCGGCCGAAACACTCACCAGCTCGTTTAGTGAAGATGAAGTATCGTCGATTTATAATGAGTTTGTGCTTTCGGCGCGTAACAAGCTAATTCGCTGTCAAAAGCTTATTGATCAACAACCAGAGCAATGCATTAAGCTTTTACATCGCCAAGCAAGTACCGCTCTGCAACTTGGTTTTAATCGCTATGGTATTGAGCTGAAAAAAATAGAACGTCGTTTACTCGATAAAAAGCCACACAACGATATGCTTGATGAAGCGTTAGATCTGTGGCAACGCAGCTTAGAGCAATATTTAAAGTTTGTGCGTGGGCAGTTAGAGTAATAGTGAATTAGCTTTAAAAATAGCTAATTATTAGCCTCTTCCATATTTATCATCAAATCGCTCTATATCGCTTTCATCAAGTACAGCACCGGTTTGCACTTCAATGACAATTAACGGCTCTTTTTGATTATTAGCCAAGCTATGAATTTGTTTTGCGGCGATATAACACGATTGGTCGTGCGTTAGCGTATGCGCTTGCTCATTAATACACACATCTGCAATACCCGAAACCACAACCCAATGTTCAGCACGATGCTGATGGCGCTGCGTCGAAAGCTTAGCACCGCTATTAACAGTAATTTTTTTAACTTTAAAGCCAGTGCCTTCAACCAAAGTACGGTAATTCCCCCATGGGCGAAAAACCACTTGATGATGGTTAAGTTTATCGGCCTGTGTTGTAGCAATTTGCTTAAGCAACAAAGGCAAAGAATCTAGCTCATTTTGGTTTGCAATTAACGTGGCATCATGAGTATGAATAATTGCTAAATTGCTTACTCCAAGCGTGGCAATAGTGTGTTCAGTCTCGTTAATAACTAAGTTATTAGTGCTTTTTTGAGCCATATAATTAGCATTTAAGCTATTACCGTTTTCATCTTTTTTTGTAAGCGCATCAAGGGATGAAAAACTACCTACATCACTCCATTTTAAATCAACAGGCATAACAACTACGTTATTACTGCGCTCTAAAATAGCGTAATCAATTGAATCGCTTGGGCAGTGCTCAAGCGCACTACTGCTTGGGCGGGTAAACCCTAAATCTTTAGTAAATTGTGTTGCTGCAGCGACACTCGTTGCTATTTTTGGCGCAAACCGCTCGAGCTCTTTTAAATAGGTCGCTGGGGTAAATAAAAACATGCCGCTATTCCAGCTATAACCACCTTGAGCTAAATAACGGTTCGCTGTATCTAAGTCAGGCTTTTCTTTAAATTGAGCAACATCGTAACAACCCGTTCCAGCAATAGCCGCGCCTTGTTTTATATAGCCATAACCAGTATGCGGTTCTGTAGGCGTAATAGAAAATGTAACTAGCTTTCCTTGCGCAGCAAGTTTTACAGCTTCAGGGAGCTTAGCTGTTAATACATCAAAGTTTTTAATATGATGATCGGCAGGCATCACTAATAGCGGACCGGTAATCCCATTTTGCAGTGCATAGTGGGCGGCTAATGCGATGGCAGGAGCGGTATTTTTACCTTTGGGTTCGAGTAATAATGCAGTAGGAATTGAGCTTGCAGCTTGCTCGGCGGCAATAAATCGGTGCTGCTCATTACACACTAAAATAGCATTATCAAACAACTCATTAGAAACACGCGCCAATGTACTTTGCAGTAATGACGTGTTTTCATTTAGTAGTGGTAAAAATTGTTTAGGCATTGCTTGGCGAGAAAGCGGCCACAAGCGAGAGCCTATGCCACCAGCTAAAATTACAGGAGTGATTAAAGTGTTCATAATGTATATTAGCCGCCAACAAAAATATCTGCGACTATTTTAACACTTTATTGGCTCTGCGCTAAATTAACGTGTCTATATTAATGTAAAAGGGTCTGCATCTAAATAGGCAGGAAACGCTGCTTTAAACTCATCCAGTGGTGCTTTTTCAAGTGTGATAGTAACTAGTTGCTCTGCGTCATCTTGCGCTTTAGTTAACGCATCGCCTTTGAAGTCGTATACTGCGGTACCGCCATTGTGCGCCACACCATTACCGTCGTCACCCACACGATTAACGCCTACTACGTAACACAGGTTTTCCATTGCACGCGCCATAAGTAACGTATCCCAAATATGGCGGCGCACAGCAGGCCAGTTTGCTACGTTTATCATTACATCGTAGTCGTTATTATTACGTTGAAATACCGGAAAGCGCAGGTCGTAACATACCTGCGGTAATAGTTTAAAACCATTGATTTCAAAAACTTTGCGTGCTTGCCCTGCTACAACGTAGTCGCCCTCACTGCCTAAGCGAAATAAATGGCGCTTATCGTAATAACTCACCTCTCCATCGGGTTTTACCCAATAAAACCGATTTGCTTTTTTATCGCCTTGTGCAACAAGTACCGAACCCGCAATAAACGCATTATGTTTATGAGCCTGCGCCTTTAACCACGTCAGTACTTTACCGTTTTCGGGCTCTGCACAATCTAAATTAATAGCAAAGCCAGTCGAGAATGTTTCGGGCAATAAAATAAGATCGGGCTGATGCGTAATTGACTCAAGCTGCTTATTAAACATGGCTAAATTAGCATCTTTATCAAGCCAATAAAGCGAGCTTTGCAATGCTGTAATGGTTAAAGTTGACATAATATTTGCGCAGCCTCTATGAGAGTGTTGTCGTTTTTAGCAAAGCATAAACGAATGACTTTGTCGGTTGGTGGATTTTGATAAAAAACACTTAACGGAATAGCCGCAACACCGGCTTGCTCAACTAACCAGTGGCAAAAATCAACATCGTTTAAATCCGATACATCGCTGTAATCTAACAATAAAAAGTAAGTGCCCTGGCTAGGTAAAATTTTAAAACGGCTGTTACTTAAATGACTCGCTAATAAGTCTCGTTTTTGCTGATAAAACCCACTTAGCTCATCTATATGCTCGCCTTGCTGCTCGAGCATATCGGCAAGCGCATGCTGTGCGGGGGTAAAACTTGAAAACGTAACGTACTGATGAATTTTTCTAAATTCGACAGCTAAATCTGCAGGTGCAATACAGTAACCCATTTTCCAGCCCGTGCTGTGAAACGTTTTACCAAAACTCGATACAACAAAGCTTTTGGCAAATAATTCATCATCGCGTAATACGCTTAAATGCGGTTGTTCATCAAACGTAATGTGCTCATATACCTCATCGCTTATTACATACAAATTGTGAGTACCAACTAACTCTTTAAGCGCTTTTATATCTTGTGGCTGTAATATTTTACCGCTTGGGTTATGAGGCGTATTAATAATAATTGCACGGGTATTTTTAGTAATTGCTTGGCTTACTACTTGCCAATCAATAGTGTAATTTGGCGCACTTAAAGCAATGTGTACTGACTTTCCACCAGCGAGTTCAATTGCCGGTTGGTAAGAGTCATATGCAGGGTCAAATACAATCACTTCATCACTTGGGCGCACAATTGTTTGAATAGCCACAAACAATGCCTCTGTTGCACCTGAGGTAACAGTAACTTGATCAGCTGCGTTGATATCAGCTGCATATTTGCGCTTTGCTAAATCAGCAATTTGTTGCTGTAATCGTGGTACACCACTTGAAGGTGAATATTGATTAACGCCCTGCTGCACATAATAATTTAACTGCGTTTTTAAAAGATCAGGAGCATCAAACTCAGGAAAGCCTTGAGAGAGATTAATTGCCGAAAACTCATTAGCCAACCCGCTCATTTGGCTAAATATACTAACGCCTAAATTTGGTAATTTACTTTCAAACACGTGATGCCCTTAATGATGGTTTTGCGCTTAAAGCGATGCTATCATTGCTTAAAACAGAAGTATAGCCGTCTAAAAACAATTAACTTTACGCTCATTAGTGAGGAATGTATGCAAAACAATACCGCTATTTCACAACTTATTGAAGCCGGAAAATGGGTTAGCCAAAAAGGCTGGGTACCCGCAACAGGTGGAAACTTTTCAGCTCGTACTAGCACTGGCTTTGTTGTTACAGCAAGTGGGCACGATAAAGGCTCACTGACGCAAGAGCATTTTTTGCAATTAGATCACCAAGGCGAGCGCCTAGCAGGAGCTGTAAAGCCATCGGCAGAAACACAATTACACCTAAGTTTGTATCAGCTTATACCTGATGCACAGTGTGTTTTGCATACTCACTCTGTAGCCGCCACCGTACTGTCGCAAATTACCCAAAGGCATCAGCTTGATTTAACAGGCTATGAAATGCAAAAAGCACTGAGCGGCTTTACTTCGCATTTAGAAACGCTGAGCATTCCTATTTTCGATAACGATCAAGATATTGACCGATTAAGCCTGCTGGTCAGTGACCATCATTTACATACACCAATAGAGCATGGCGTACTTATACGTGGTCATGGCTTATATGCTGTAGGGCGCAATATTGATGAAGTTCGCCGCCACCTAGAAGCCTTAGAGTTTTTATTTAGTTGCGAACTAGAGCGCCTAAAAATAATAGGTATTCAAGCGGGAGTAACTAAATGATTAAAGCCATTTTAACCGACATCGAAGGTACAATAACCCGCATCTCGTTTGTTAAAGAGGTGCTGTTTCCTTACGCGGCAAAGCAATTACCTACCTTTGTACGTGCCAATGCTAATAAGCCAGATGTAGCTGAGCAAATTAGTGCCGTAAAAGCCCTTATCGAAAAGCCAAACGCCAATATAGAAGAAGTCATTACCACCTTACTTACCTGGATTGATGAAGATAAAAAAATCACTCCACTTAAGCAGTTACAAGGCTTAATCTGGCAAACAGGGTATGAACACGGTGATTTTAAAGGTCATTTATACCCAGATGCATTTGATTTTTTACAAGCTCAACACAACAACGATATTACTTTGTATGTGTACTCGTCAGGGTCGGTAAAAGCGCAGCAGCTACTTTTTAAATACAGTGATTATGGCGACATTCGCAGCTTGTTTACTGACTTTTTTGACACCAAAGTTGGCGCAAAACAAGAGCAAACAGCCTATAACACTATTGTTGATCTGTTACCGTTTAAAGCAGCAGAAATACTCTTTTTAAGTGATGTAGCCGGCGAGCTTGATGCCGCGCAAGCTGCGGGCATAAAAACATTACATTTAATTCGTGATGGGCAAGCAAACACCAAAACACATCCTTATATTAATGACTTTAGCCAATTTAAATTGGAGCAATTAGTATGAGCCAATTAACAGTGTATGCCGACAACAATGCAAACAAAGCACTTGTAAGCACATCAAATGCTGATGATATTGCAAAGCAACTAGCTAAAGTAAACGTACGTTTTGAACAGTGGCAAGCAAATGCAGATATTAATGAGCACACCACCCATGAGCAAATTATTAGTGCGTACAAAAACGATATAGATCGGTTAAAAACTGAAAATGGCTATCAAACAGTAGACGTTATATCTCTAGCTAAAGGTAATCCTGCCTCATCAGAGCTGCGCAAAAAGTTTTTATTTGAACATACTCATAGTGAAGACGAAGTACGTTTTTTTGTAAAAGGCCAAGGGCTATTTTGCCTACATTTAGACAATAAGGTTTATCAGGTACTTTGCCAACAAGGCGATTTAATTTCAGTGCCTGAACTTACCCCGCATTGGTTTGATATGGGAAGCGCTCCTGAGTTTACTGCCATTCGCTTATTTAACAATACAGAGGGCTGGGTAGCAAAAAGTACTGACTCGTCTATTGCAGAGCAATTTCCCTTACTCGATTAATAAAGCTCAGTGCACGCATGCCTAAACTATATTTTCTATAAGCGTATTTATGCAATTTGCAGGATGACTTCAATCACTTAACTCTGTAATATTATTTTAGCAATGCAGCTGATAAAGAGTAACTTTCCAATGGTGAACGAACAATATCAAAAGTCTAAACAACAACTAGCCTACTCACGTAAGCAAGTTGAAAAGGCTGGTCGTATTTTTCGTAAAAATGAAGGTGATTTTGACTTTGCAATAGAGGTTGTACAAAACTATCGTGCAGCACATTTATATCCGCTGACTATTATTAAAAACCTCGTATGGAAACATGTAAAAAAGCTTCATTTGCTAGAATCGGCGACTATAGTTAGACGCTTAAAGCGCTTGCCAACTATTATAGATAAGTTACAAAGAGCCTCGTTGGATGGTAAAAGTGAAAACGCAATAAATCTGAAGCGAATGCACGACATAGGTGGCTGCCGAGTAATCTTAGATAATCTAGAGCATCTATATCAACTCAACGCAAGTTTAGATTCGAGTAGAGCAGTTCATAGCGTTAAATCATATGATTATATTGAAAACCCAAAAGCGACAGGCTATAGAGGTATTCATCGTGTTTATAAAAGTTATAACAATTTAAAATCTCACGATTATAAAGGCTTTCAAATTGAAGTACAGTTACGCACTAGGCTTCAGCACCTTTGGGCTACTACTGTTGAAATTGTAGATATTATTGAAAAAGAAACACTAAAAACCAATCCCCAAGCAGCCGACACAGATTGGAAGCGATTATTTTTTATCATGGGTGAGTTTCTTGCAGTCAAAGATGGTTCAAATCAATTAAGTTCACAACAATCGCAGACCTTTGTTGATGAGCTTTCGGCACTAAATAAAAAGCTAGCCGCATTTCATAAGCTTGATGCATTTAATCGCGCATTCCAAGTTGACGAAATTAAAAATAAATCGAAAGATACAGGCTTTGCTTTACTCGTTCACAACACAGAAACACAAATGGGTCGAGTCTTTTTATATGCAGAAAATAAAAAGCAAGAAGCTCTAACGCATTACGCTGAACAAGAAAAACAAACTCACAATAACGTGCTTCTAGTTGCAGGGAGCGACTTGAAATCAATAGAAAAAGCCTACCCCAACTACCTAAATAGTACCTCTGAGTTTCTTTCAGAATTCAGTCGCATATTATTGAGTTAGCTCTTTAAGTTTACCCATTAATACTTGTTGCTGGTTATACACACCCGTATCTAACACCCACCCTGTGACCAGTTTTGCCGGCGTTATATCAAATGCAGGGTTATACACATTAGCATTAGTGGGCGCCCATAAAGCCTCACCAAAGCTACCGCTAACTCCGCGCACTTCTTGAGGATTACGTTGCTCTATTTCTATATCATTACCACACGCGGTGTTGGTATCAAGCGTGGTAATAGGCGCAACTACATAAAATGGAATGTTATGGAAATACGCAAGTACGGCTAAATTATAGGTGCCCACTTTATTGGCAAAATCACCATTGGCAGCAATACGATCAGCCCCTACCACTATTTTATCCACCTTACCTGCAGCCATTAAACTCGCCGCCATATTATCGCAAATTAGAGTGTAAGGTATTTTCCAGCGCTCAAGCTCAAAGGCAGTTAAGCGACCGCCTTGTAATAATGGTCGTGTTTCATCAACCCACACATGTACGTTGCCATATTTTTGCTGCGCTTTGTAAATAACACCTAGTGCAGTACCAATACCAGCGGTTGCAAGCGCCCCTGTATTACAATGGGTTAATATGTTGTCGCCACTATTTATAAGTTCGGCGCCACGGCTTGCCATTCGCTCACACAGCTCAATATCTTCAATAAACAACCGCTCAGCTGTGGTAACAATACCGGCAACATAACCGCTTTGCGTTAAAGCTTTACGCAATGCAGCCATACAATGCATTAAATTAACCGCCGTTGGGCGAGTGGCTTCTAGCTCATTGATTGCTTTTTCAAGCTCACCTTTAACTACCCCTTGCTCAGCTAAATACGCCACTAACAAGCTCGCGCTTAAACCAATAAGTGGAGCTCCACGTACTTTTAAACTAATGATCAGCTCTTTCATGGTTTCTACATCATGGCATTGATGCCATACCTGCTGGTGAGGTAGTAAATATTGGTCGAGCACACTAAGCGACCCGTTTTCATATTTTAAACTGCTTGCGATTAAATTTTGCATAATGCTTAAGGTATTAAAAATGCGTAACGTTATTTTACACCACTTTGAATAACTCTCAAGTTGGACTTGTAGACATCTAAACATTTAAAGGTATAGAATGCTTAAAAGCTGATTTTTGAGATTTAAACCATGACTAACTATGTTGCTTTTAATGCACAGCGCGCTATCGATTATGTATCGACATTAATTGAATCTAAACAATGTAATTTTTTTGCTCCCGGACAAGCCTTATCGGCATATGAGTTTGGTGATGGCAATCTTAATTTAGTATTTAGAATTACTGATGAGCAAAACAATAGTGTTATTTTAAAGCAAGCTCTGCCTTATGCGCGTTGCGTGGGTGAGTCGTGGCCATTAACGCTTGATAGAGCTCGTATAGAAGCACAAGTTTTGCTTAATCATGGCGCTATTTGCCCAACTTATACTGCTAGGGTTTTACATTATAGTGAAATGCAAGCACTGACTATTTTAGAAGATTTAGGTAATTTACAAATACTGCGAACTGCACAAAATAATGCTGAGCAATTTCCTAAATTAGCGCAGCACGTAGCGACCTACTTAAGCCATACTGGTTTTTATAATTCAGATTTTTATTTAACCGCACAAACTAAAAAAGCGCTCGTTAGCCAATTTACTAACCCTGAGCTTTGCCAAATCACTGAAGACTTATTTTTTAGCGATCCGTACATTGAGCACGAACGCAATAACTACCCAAAGCAACTACAAAGCGAAGTTGATGCAATACACAAGAACAGCGCATTAAAGTTAGAAATAGCAAAATTAAAAGCTAATTTTTTATCTAACCCGCAAACATTACTCCATGGTGATATGCATAGCGGCAGTATTTTTGTTGATTGTAATAATACAAAGATGATCGATCCTGAGTTTGGTTTTTTTGGTCCTACTGGGTTCGATATTGGCTCTTTTATTGGTAATTTACTTTTAAATTACTGCGCACAATACGGGCATATTGAAGATTTTTTGACTCGTCGTAATTATCAAACCCACTTATTAAGCACCCTTGTTGAATGCTATACCTTATTTGAACAACATTGGCTTACGCTTATAAATGAGCACACTACTGAAGTTGCGCTAAAGGTTACAGGCTACAGTGAATACTTTATAAAAGGGGTATTACAAGACGCCATTGGTTACTGTGGTGCTGAGTTAATTAGGCGCACCATAGGGCTCGCACATGTAACCGATATAGATAGTATTGGTGATGATAAGGCGCGTCTTATAGTGCAAAAACAAACATTAGCACTAGGCGAGCAACTTATTTTGAATGCCCACACGTGCAACAACAAAGAAGCATTTTTTAGTTTATTAATAAGCCAATTAAATTAAAAAACATTAAAAAAGGCGCTAATTAGCTGTCTCTTATACACAAATCCCTGCTAAGAAATTAGCGGGGATTTTTTTGAACTAAATCTCAATGTCATGATCAGATCTTCAAATCTTGTTTGAGGGCACATTA
>NZ_JADYXC010000037.1:0-19515 GCF_015864505.1 Pseudoalteromonas sp. SWYJ118
ACCCTAAGCTGGTTGAGCGAGCTGAGATTATACGTGAAAAAGGAACAAATCGTAGCCAGTTCTTACATGGTATCGTCGATAAATACACGTGGCAGGACATAGGGTCGAGCTTTTTACCAAGCGAGTTACAAGCGGCTTATTTATATGCACAACTTGAAGCCGCAGACACGATAAATAATTTTCGTTTATCAATATGGGATTATTATTACAGTAAACTTAGCCTAAAACTAAAGGCTGAGCAGTTACCTCATATTCCCGATTTATTAACGCATAACGCGCATATGTTTTACATAAAACTAAATTCAAATGAAGAAAGAAATGAATTTATTAGTTATATGAAAGAGCAGGGTATTACAACACCTTTTCATTATATCCCACTGCACTCAAGCCCAGCAGGAAAACAGTTTGGAGAGTTTTCAGGCAATGATATCAATACAACGCAAGAGAGTTCAAGGCTAGTACGTTTGCCGCTGTATTATGGAATATCTGCAGAGGAACAAGACAAAGTAATAACAGTAATGTTGGAGTTTTTTGTTTGAACGTGAGAACAGTTTTACAATTTTCAATAGGGCCTATTGGCGCGGCTATTTTGAGTTTAATTACGTTACCTTTTGTTGCTTGGTTTTTTTCGGTTGAAGATGTTGGTCGTTTAACCATGTTACAAGTTGTGCTTGGTTTGACTGTATCTTTATTTAGTTTGGCTATGCACCAAGCATATGTTCGTGAGTATCACGAAGAAGAAGATAAACCAGCTCTGCTTAAATTAAGTATAATACCAGGTTTGATACTATTAGTTTTAATTTCACTTCTTACATTAGTGTTACCATTTTCTATTTCAACTATATTATTTGGAATAGATTCTAAATTATTAACTTTTTTACTGTTTGTAGGTATATTCGCGAGCTTTTTTATAAATTTCTTAGCTCATGTTATTCGAATGCAAGAGCGTGGTTTAGCTTTCTCTGCTACAAAGCTTGCTCCAAAAATATTATTATTAATATTAATCTCTTTAATCATGTTACTAAATTTAACAGCAGAATTTAAAGTGCTAATGTTAATGAATACTCTCTCGGTTGTATTTTCGTTATTTATATTTGCTTGGGTAACTAGAGAAAGCTGGGTAAAGGCTATTACCAAGAGTATAGATACCATTCTCTTAACGAAAATGTTACGGTTTAGTTTGCCATTAGTTGCAGGTGGTATAGCTTATTGGGGATTGACGACAATGGATCGTTTTTTCCTCAGAGAGTTGTCTGGTTTTGAGGAGTTAGGGGTGTATGCCTTAGCTGCTGCTCTTGCTGGCGCTGTATCAGTTCTTACTTCAATATTTTCTAGTCTGTGGCATCCTATTTTATATAAATGGGCAAAAAAAAGTGTGGATGAAAATAAAGTACAGAGTGTTATTGAAAATATGGTACTTCTAGTTGCTTTAATTTGGTCATTAGCTGGTTTATTTTCATTTATAATACCATTCTTTTTACCACCAGAATATTTGGCTATTGAATATTTGATTGTTGCCTGTGTTTCAATGCCATTATTTTATTTATTGAGTGAGACTACAGGGGTAGGTATTGGAGTAACCCGGCTCTCGAATTACTCCATGCTAGCATCGATATGTGCCCTGCTGGTGAATGCAGTGCTAAATTACTTATTTATTCCTACCTATGGCGCATCAGGGGCTGCTCTAGCATCTGTTGTTGCCTTTTTTGTTTTTTTTATAATTAAAACAGAGGCAAGTTCTAGAATCTGGTGTTCATTACCCAGGTGGAAAATTTATATAACATGTATTGCTTATACTTTAGCTACAATATTAATGGTTATAACTAAAGCTACTATAGTTAATTATTATCTAATTTGGTTAGTTTTATTAACATCGACTTGTTTTTTGTTTTTTACGAGATTAAAAAAATCTGCTAATTTTTTGAAATGTTACTTTAAAAAAAGGTATTAAATGTTATTTATTTACGGCAGTTTAGGTCTTGGTGGAATCGAGACTTTTTTTATGCGTATTGCAAAAGAGCGCTTTCAGTTAGGGCTCACTACATCAATACTTCTAATGGGGAATCCAGATAGAAATAACTCAAAGCTTTTGATGGAAGTTGAGAAGTATGCGGAAGTTATATACCCCAATCAATTATTCTTTAATATATTAGGGTTGGCTCGTATATCTCCGTTGCTTTTACCGATTAAGAGAAATCGCTTAAGGGAAGTGTTAGAAAAGACTAATCAAATTCATGTGTATGATGGAATGCATGCACTTTTGGGCTATAGATTGTCTAGAGTTATGGGGAAGAAGTTACCGGTAACTATAGGTTTCTATCATTATATTAAATATTTATGGGGGGGAGATAGGGTTGCATGGCATGAGCGAGTTAACCGTAAATTTGTATTTGACTATTTACCTCAGCAATCTTTACTTTTCTTTTCTAAAGGAAATAGAGATCTTTATATAAAGCACAAAAAAAATAATTTTGTCAATGCTAATACATTTCGATTAGGTGTAGTTGATAAAAAAGAAGTGAAAATTTCCGGTAAATTAAATAAGCCACTAAGAATAGTAGCGATTGGTAGGTTAGTAGAGTTTAAAACTTATAATTTCTATATGATTGATGTTGTTAAGAGTTTGGTGGTGAAAGGGTATAAAGTTCAATTTGATATTTATGGTGATGGTCCTTTAAGGCAACAAATACAAGGTAAGATTGAGCAGTTGGGTATGGCTGAGTTCGTACATTTGAATGGCACACTAGATTACTCTAAATTTGATGAAACTGTCATGCAATATGACTTATTTATTGGTAGTGGTACTGCAATTATACAATCTTCGGCTCTAGGTGTACCATCAATTGTTGGAGTTGAAAACGTCATAGAACCAAAGTCTTATGGTTATTTTGGTAATGTTAGTGAGTATGAGTATAATTTAAAAGGGCTTAATTTGCCTTTACTATCTGTTGAAAATTTAATTGAGGAATTAATTAATGCCGATGAAGCTGTCCGTTTTAATTTAAAGCAATGTCATTTAGAATCCGTAGAGATGTTTACAAATGAAGCCTGCCAAAAATCAATGGACGATTTAAAAAATATTGAAATGCCAAATCACCCATATTTATATAGCATGTTTTTATATGAATTTTCCAGAATTACAGACACTATTAATATCAAATATAATAAAAATCATCCAAGGCGAACACAGTTCGAGGACTTTAGAAGAATAAGTGAAGACTAAAGTAACAAAACAAAGTGAGTTGGGTGTGATAAATGACAGTGAGGTTTTTTATGAGTAACTATATTTTATATAGGGGTAGAATTTTATATGGTTGAACTCAGATGTAATTCATATTCTTATGTTTTTTTGTGTTTTTTCTTAGCTTTATCTTATGCTGGATTTCTAACTAATCTAGATATTGATGGTTATGTGGATCGTATTAATTATTTAAGCTATGCGAAGGATTCTATTCTGATACTGAATAGGAATATATCTAATGGTATATTAACAGTATTTGCAAATGAACCACTGTGGTTATTAATCAATATTTTTTTATCTCAGTTTTTGTCTCCTGAAAATACACTTAGAGTAATTATATTTTTTTCCTCTTTTGCTACTTTTTTTTATGTTTTAAAAAATACTAACAGTAAGTATTTTTTTATTATTCTACTTTTTCTTTTACTTCCAGCGGTGTTGAAAAATAATATTGTTCATATTCGACAAGGATTAGGTGTTGCTTTTTTTATACTAGGGTGGTTTTCACAAGGAAAGAAAAAACGGTACTTATTATATTCTTGTGCTGCATTAATTCACTCATCATTTATAATTGTATTGTTGGGGGTTATAGGTACGAATTTCTTACTAAATTTAAATATCTCTTATGGGATTAGAAATTTAATTTTTATTGCTGCTTGTTTGATTCTTGGTTTTTTTGGGCTTTATTTTGCTCAAGTTTTAGGTGCAAGGCAGGGATCTATTTATCAAAATGAAGATTTTGGTGGGAGCGGCTTAGCTTTTATATATTGGTCGGTTATTCTTGGGTTGTTTTTATTGCAAGATGAAAGTTATATCAGGAAAAATGTTTTACCTATTTTTTTCATAATTATGTATGTCTGTACTTACTTCATTCTACCTGTTGCAGCGAGAATTTTTGAGAGCGTTATATTAATTGTTTTACTCAGGGCTTTAGATTTTAAAGCAATATATAGATATTTATTTATTGCGTGTTATATCCTCTATTTTCTTCAACTTTGGCTATCAAGGTATAATCAAGGAGGCTTTGGCGTTTGATTTTAAATTGATGAGAAAATATGACTGTCGGAAATTTAATTGACTTGATAGAGTGAAATTATAAATGAATAAATATTATAGAGAAAACTATTTAAATTTTGGTGCTAATTTAGGTAGTGTTTATCCTTTTTTATCAAAAGAATCTCCAGATAACTTCTTTTTCAATATGGATAATATTATTGAATTTAGGAAACTGAATGGCTTAGATATCAAACTTGATAAAGTTGCGCTAGTTGAAAAAGCCTGTCTACCTTATATGCTAGGAGAGAGGACATTACTGAAGAGCGTTAAGCGCGCCCCATGGATGCATTCTTATGCAAATGAACAGTGGTTAAGTGAATCTTTTCCTGAACATGGCAAGAAAAACCCAGATGTAGATGCTTTTGTTCTTAAGTTAAAAGATGGATTGTTAAATGAAGCTGCTGATTATATTGGTAGTGTAAATACTGTCGGAATTCTACTCAGTGGGGGGATGGATAGTCGAGTTGTTGCAGGAGTTGTTAGACAATTACAACTAGATAATCATAATATAAATGTTGTGGGAATAACTTGGGGAAGTAGCAATAGTAGAGATGTGATTTATTCACAAAGGATTTGCCAACAGTTTGGTTGGGAGTTCGTTCATTTCCCTATCACACCCGAAACGTTACGTAATAACATTTATGTATCGGCTAAAATGGGAGCCGAAGTTTCAGCATTACACTATCATGCAATGAGCCAAGTTGCGGAGCTAAAAGGAATTGATGTTATTTTAGCTGGTAGTTATGGCGATAGCGTTGGTAGGGCTGAATTTTCGGGTAAACATGTTACTAAGCTGACTAGTATTTTACCAAAAAAAATAAATCGTTTAGGGTTAATTAAAGATGAATTATTTAAAGAGGTACAACAACACATTATTGAAGATGCAGAGCTACCATCATTTTGTAATGTTGCAGAAAATAATTTAAGGAAATATGAAATTGAGCAAGAGTACCATTACATGAGAAGAATGCTGCAGTCATGTATGCATGTAGTGGCTGAAAAAATACCATTTTATCAAATGTTCACCGCACCGTCAGTGTTTGGATTAATGTGGGGACTAAATCCAGATATCAGAGACAATAAATGGTATGCAAAATTATTAGAGATTTTACCAGGAGACTTATTACAAATACCATGGGCAAGAACTGGTAAGTTATATCACCTACCTGAAGGTGATGGCGATAGTTTTGATAAGCGGTATCATCAATATGGTTCATGGTTGAGAACAGAGCTTAAGGATGAAATGCTATCCGTTTTAAATAGTTCTGCTATCAGAGAGCTGGGTGTATTCAATAATTATAGCTTGGATGCATTAGCCTCAAATTGGAAAAAAATGACAGGGGTAAGTAATAACCAATTAGATGAAGTTGTTTCTTGGTTGGCATCACTTAGTATTTTTATTAACACTAATCAAATACCACATCTCGCTGATGAACATAAATATACTTTCTCTGATTATTATAATTCAGGGAAAGGCGCTTGTTATGGTGCGTTATATTCCTTTGCTAAAAACACTCTGAATAAGTGATTGAATTTTGCTAATCAAAATGAGCTTTTTATTATTTGTTTTATAAGCTGTTTTTTGTTTTTAATCAGAGTTAATGTAAGTTGTTCAATAGGGGGAACTTTTGAATATTAAGAAATGTTCAATAATTGGCAAAAAGAATATTATTCATATCATTTCAAGCTTAGGAGAAGGTGGAGCTGAAGGGGTTTTATTTCGACTTTGTAAGCATGATACTAAAAATAAACATATCGTTATAACGCTTACTTCTGAGGCTAAATATAGCTTAATGTTAAGAAATGAAAATATTGAAGTTATTCACTTAAATATGCCGACTGGACGACTTAGATTATCTGGATTGTTTTTTTTGTATCGTTTGCTGAGGAAAAAGAAACCTTGTGTAGTGCAAACGTGGATGTATCATTCCGATTTAATTGGTGGTGTTATAGCTAGACTTGCTGGCATCCGTAATGTCATCTGGAATATCAGGCACTCGAGTTTAGAACCCTCGAAAACAAAGAAATCTACTTTATATGTAGCAAAGCTTTCAGCTCAGCTCAGCTCTTGGATACCGAAAAAAATTATTTGTTGCGCTGAAGAAGCTAAAGTAGCTCATGTCAACCTTGGATATGATTCTTCAAAGTTTGACATTATAGGTAATGGCTATGATTTGAGTCATTTTAAACCGCAGTTAGTTAAGGAGACTATACGCGAAACGTTTAATATAAGCTCGTCTATACCATTATTAGGTATGGTTGGTCGATATACCCCAGAAAAAGATCAATCAAATCTATTTGGCGCAATAAGTAAGCTGGTCTCTAAAGGTGTTCCACTTTACCTTGTACTTGCGGGGCATGGTATGTCTTCTGATAATAATGAACTAGTTGAGCTAATCGATAAGTTTGATATATCTGAACAGGTAATTTTGATGGGTTCAGTTAATGATATCCCAAACTTTATGAATCAGTTGGATTTGCATATTCTTTCAAGCTCTAGCGAAGGGTTTCCTAATGTTTTAGCTGAGGCCATGGCATGTAGTATACCGTGTGTTACTACCGATGCAGGTTCTGCAAAACATATACTTGGGGATTGTGGGTGGATAACTCCTATTAAAGATACTGCGGCACTTTCTAATAATATACTTTTAGCATTGCAAGAATTTGAACACAAAAATAAGTGGGAAACGAGAAAGGCCTCGTGTGTCAGTAGAATTAGAGATAACTTTAGCATCGAAGCTATGGTTGATAGGTATACTATTGCTTGGGATAGTATAGAAATAAATAGTGAGCAGAAAAATTAATGAAATTACTATTTATAGTTAATGTAGATTGGTTTTTTGTATCGCATAGGTTACCAATAGCTCTAGAGGCTATTAAAAATGGGTATGAAGTTCATATTGCATGTGGAGTGACAGATAAGCAGCACTATTTGGAATCTGTAGGTATCAATGTACACCCTATTTCGTTATCAAGAAGTGGTACTAGCATATTCAGAGAATTAAATGTTTTAAAAGAGTTATGGAACATAGTAAAAGAAGTAAAGCCTGATGTTAGTCATGTTGTTACAATTAAAGGCGTTATATATGGTGGATTAATTACTCGCTTTTTAAAAGTAAGAACCAGAGTCGCTTCAATTTCAGGTCTTGGCTATGTCTTTATTGATAAGTCAACCAAAGCAAAAGTAATCAAGTTTGTTGTAAAAAGATTATATCGCCTAGCTTTAGGTATAGATACCCAAGTAGTATTTCAGAATAAAAATGATGAATCAATTTTTATCAATAGTCGCATCATAAAGCAATCACAAAGTATATTAATTAGAGGATCGGGTGTTGACTTGAATCAGCTTCATTATATACCTGAGCCCAGTACTCAAAAAACAGTTATGTTTTTGGCGAGATTACTTAAAGATAAAGGGCTAATTGAATTTTGCCTTGCAGCTAAAGCCGTAAAAAAAACAGTTGATGCGAAATTTGTTTTAGTTGGTGATTTAGATCCTGATAACCCTAACTCTATAACTAAAAATGAGTTAGCTACATTTGTTGATGCCGGTATTGTTGAACTCTGGGGATACTCAAGGAATGTTGAGTCTATAATACCTCAATCACATATTATGGTTTTACCTTCTTATAGAGAGGGGTTACCAAAAAGTTTACTTGAAGCAGCTGCATGTGGGCGAGCAGTAATTACGACAGATGTTCCTGGTTGTAGGGATGCAATAGTGCCAAATGCAACTGGCTTATTAGTGAAACCTAAAAGTTCAGGTGATTTAGCTCAAGCAATTATAAAGCTTTTAAATGACGATTTACTTAGAAATAAGTTTGGTGAATCTGGACGGCTTTTGGCTGAAAAGTGTTTTGATATTGATGATGTTGTGCAGAGACATATGATTATTTATAGAGGTGAGCGTTGAAAATACTAATGACTGGTTACTCTGGGTTTGTTGGTAATACTTTAGTTGAGCAATTATTAGGACATTATAAACTTAACTTGTTGGGGAGAAAACAGTCTGCTTTAGGCAAGCTTTTTACTCATAATATTGATTCAACTTCTTTTTATGATGAAGCGCTTGAAAGTGTTGATGTAGTGGTTCATTGTGCAGCCAGAGTTCATATTATGGATAATGTTGCTAGCGATCCTCTTAATGAATTTAGGGCTGTAAACACTCTTGGAACAATGAATTTAGCCAACCAAGCAGCAAAAATAGGCGTTAAACGCTTTATATTTTTAAGTTCTATTAAAGTAAATGGTGAAAGCACTAGCGGTAAAGTTCCTTATAGCGCTTTAGATAAACCTTTAGCAGAAGACCCATATGGAGTATCTAAAGCTGAAGCTGAGCAGCAACTGTTAGAGCTTGGTAAAAAAACAGGCATGGAAATAGTGATTATCCGCCCGCCGCTTGTTTATGGCAAAGGTGTTAAAGCCAACTTTGCGTCGTTAATGCGTTTAGTAAGTAAAGGTTTACCGTTACCGTTTAGATCTATAAAAAGTAATAAACGTAGTTTAGTCTCGGTTTACAATTTGGTTGATTTAATTAAAGTTTGTATTGAACACCCAAAAGCAGCTAACCAGGTGTTTTTAGTAAGCGATGATAATGATTTATCAACTGCAGAAATGGTAGACTTAATGGCTAAAGTACAAGGTAAAAAAAACCTTGCTTTACCTGTGCCTGTTTGGTGTTTTAAATTAGCAGGTAAATTATTTAATAAAGCTTATGTGGTTGATAGGCTTATCGGTTCTCTTCAATTAGATATTACTCATACAAAAAATACACTTAACTGGATACCTCCATACTCAGTCGAACATGGTTTTAAACTTGCCTCTAAAACGCCTTCAACAAAGTAATTAATGGATTTATAAATGATACGTTTACTCGATTTTTTGTTTTCACTTTTTGGTTTGTTGCTTGCAATGCCATTTTTAGTAATTTTATACATTATTGGTTTATTTGATACTGGCTCACCTATATTTATGCAAGAGCGTGTTGGACGAGATAAAAAGCCATTTACCTTGATTAAGTTTAGAACTATGACTGTTGATACAGCATCGGTTGCTAGTCACTTAGCAAGTACAGCGTCAATTACCTCATTTGGTGGGTTTTTACGTAAAACAAAACTAGATGAGTTGCCACAACTCTGGAATGTATTAAAAGGCGAAATGAGCTTGGTAGGCCCTCGCCCTGGTTTGTTTAACCAAGAAGAATTAACTAAAGCGCGCGATGCTAAAAATGTATTTGCAGTACGCCCTGGCATTACCGGTTTAGCTCAAGTTAACGAAATTGATATGTCTACTCCTGAACTACTTGCTAAAACCGATCGTGAAATGATTGATACACTCACAATAGGTAACTATTTTAAATATATACTAATGACTGTGACTGGTAGTGGTAGTGGTGACAGGGTTAAGTAGAGCATGCTATGCCTAGCTTATTGGATACTCTTTTTGACGTTTTTAATGCATTAATTTAAATAGTGATTTTCTTAAGATGTGTCTGAACTGAGGCGCATTCTACCATTGCCTATTATACCAATAGTAACCTATTAGCTCATTTTAACCTCTAAAAGCGAGCTCTGGCATAGCAACTGCCAACTGAGCTTTTAGCGAATAAACCTCGCTAAAAGCTAATTACACTAGTTTGTTTTTGTTATAGTTACCATATTGTTAATTTTAAATACTATACAGGGTTAGCTCTGTACTTAAACCGTAAAGGAACGTGTCTTGGATAGTTTTATACGCTCTATTTTAAATGCATCTCGCGCTAAAAAACGCCTTATTACTTTGTTTATCGATACGTTATTTATCGTAATCGCTTTTTGGTTAGCCCTTATTGTAAGGCTTGATAGCTTTGAACCACTGCAGCGTTTAGATAATTGGCTTTTATTAGCGGTGTTGATACCTGTAAGCTTATATACATTTATAAGCTTAGGTTTGTATCGTGCAGTACTTAGGTACATGAACTCTCAAGCCATATGGGCAATAGTATTAGGTACCGTTATAACTACAGTTAGTTTGGTTTTAATTGCCTTTTTGATAGGTATAGATATACCCCGTACTATGCCGTTTATATTTGCTTGGCTGTGTTTACTAACCGTAGGTGGTGCCCGTGTATTGGTACGTGCGATTATTGGCAAAATGACTACGAGTAAAAAAGAGTCTGTGATTATTTATGGAGCGGGCTCAGCAGGGCGACAACTAGCCACTGCTTTAGGTGCTGGCCCTGAGTATTTTGTTAGTGCATTTATTGACGACGATGTATCTAAACATGGCTCAATAATTCAGGGTATACCTGTTGTATGCTTTAAAGGTATTTACGAATTAATTAATAAACGTAAAGTTAGCAAGGTTTTATTAGCATTACCTAGTGCAACACGTGCCCGCCGTAAAGAAATACTAGCCCAATTAGAGCCATTAACAATTAAGGTACTTTCAATCCCCGGAATGGCTGATGTTGTAGAAGGCAAAGCTAAGCTTGCTGAAATAACAGAAGTGGGTGTAGAAGACTTACTAGGCCGTGACCCCGTAGCCCCTAAAATGGATTTAATGACGGCCAATATTACTAAAAAAGTGGTTATGGTAACTGGTGCAGGGGGCTCTATTGGCTCAGAGCTATGTAGGCAAATAGTTAAACAAAAACCCACTAAATTAATTTTATTTGAACAAAGTGAGTTTGCTTTATATTCAATAGAAAAAGAGCTTAACGAGTATATTTGTAATAATACTTTAGGATTGGAGCTAATTCCTATAATGGGTTCTGTTCAGCGTATTAACCGTCTTGAGACTGTAATGAAAACCTTTGGCGTGCATACAGTTTATCACGCAGCAGCTTATAAGCATGTACCGTTAGTTGAGCATAACGTTGTTGAAGGTGTACGTAATAATGTGTTTGGTACTTATTACTGTGCTAAAGCAGCAGTTAATGCTGGCGTTGAAAATTTTGTACTTATATCTACCGACAAAGCAGTACGCCCGACTAATGTAATGGGGGCGACTAAGCGTATGGCTGAATTAGTATTACAGGGCTTAGCGCAAGAGCAAGGTATTAAACATAAAACACGCTTTTGTATGGTGCGCTTTGGTAATGTACTTGGCTCTAGTGGCTCTGTTGTACCGCTATTTCGCAGGCAAATAAAAGAGGGCGGCCCAATAACGCTCACACACCCTGATATAACACGCTTTTTTATGACGATTCCAGAAGCTGCTCAATTAGTAATACAAGCAGGCGCTATGGGTAAAGGCGGCGATGTGTTTGTACTTGATATGGGCGAACCAGTTAAAATTAAAGATCTTGCGACTAAAATGGTCCGACTTTCTGGTTTTGAAGTTAAAAGCGACACTAATCCACATGGTGATATTGAGATTAAGTGTACGGGCTTGCGCCCAGGCGAAAAGCTTTATGAAGAACTGTTAATTGGTAATAACGTGGGTGAAACAACACACGAACGCATAATGACAGCCAGTGAGGTAATGCTACCTTTAGCCGAGCTTAATGTGTTTATAGAAGCGTTAGATATTGCGTGTCATAACTTTGATCATGAAACAATTCGTCAATTGTTGCTAGATGCACCCACTGGTTTTAATCCAACTGATGGTATATGTGATTTGGTGTGGAATGCAAAAAAGGATCTGACCAAGGGAAATAAACAGAATGTTGTAAATATTAATTAAGTTATTATTTTACACACTAAGTTGAGAGAAACTGTATTTTAAAATAATAAATAACGATCAGGCTGAGTAAGGTTGTTGATAATAATTTATTCAATATTCTGACAAATTAAAGCTATGTACTTAGCTTTTATATTTAATGAAATTTAAAGCGTGAGTTTAACTCGCGCTTTTTGCTTTTTGTAATAAAGCTATATTTTTAAGATAATAGAGCTAACAAATATTAATTATATGTGCACTGCGCATTTAACATTTTAAAAGGAATAATTATGCCACGTAAATACTTTGGCACCGATGGAGTAAGAGGTAAGGTGGGTACTTTTCCTATCACGCCTGATTTTGCAATGAAATTAGGCTGGGCCGCGGGCACTGTTTTAGCCTCTAGTGGTACAAAAGAGATTCTAATAGGTAAAGATACACGTAACAGTGGTTATATGTTTGAGTCAGCCATAGAAGCAGGCCTTTCAGCTGCAGGTGTTAATGTGGCATTTGTGGGCCCTATGCCAACACCTGCTGTTGCTTATTTAGCATCAACCTTTAGAGCGGATGCAGGTGTTGTTATTAGTGCATCGCATAATCCATATTACGATAATGGTATTAAGTTTTTTAATAATTCTGGTACGAAGTTAAACGATGAGCAAGAGCTTGAAATTGAAGCTTTACTTGAGCAAGCATTAAATAACAACGCAATGCAGTGTGTAAGCTCAGAGCGCTTGGGTAAAGCAAGACGCATAAACGATGCTGCTGGACGATACATTGAATTTTGCAAAGGCATATTCGCTAAAGATTTAACGCTTGAAGGTTTAAAAATTGTTGTCGATAGTGCTAACGGGGCTGCATATCACATAGCGCCTAATGTTTATGCAGAACTAGGTGCTGACGTTATTAGCATTAACGATAAACCAAATGGTTTAAATATAAATGAGCAATGTGGTGCTACACATCTAGATAGCCTTCAAGCAGCTGTACTTGAACATAAAGCGGACTTAGGTATTGCGCTTGATGGTGATGCTGACAGATTAATGCTTGTAGATGATAGTGGCGCTGTGATTGACGGTGACCAAATACTTTATATTTTAGCTAAAGCAGCAAAGCTGCAAGGCAAAATGCAGGGTGGTGTTGTTGGTACACTAATGTCTAACCTCGGGTTAGAGCTAGCGCTTAAGGAAATGGATATACCATTCAAGCGCGCTAAAGTAGGTGATCGCTATGTTGTTGAGCAGCTTAAAAATACTGGCTGGAAACTTGGTGGTGAAGGTTCAGGCCATATTCTACATTTAGATTATGCAACCACAGGTGATGGTATTGTTGCTTCTTTGTTGGTATTAACAGCGCTTATTCAGCAAAAGCAATCATTAAAAGACTACGCAGCAGGTATGCAAAAATTACCTCAGGTACTTCTCAATGTGCGTTTAACAAAAAATAATGCGAATGAAATCTTAAATACTGATTCAGTTAAGCAAGCAGTGGTAGAAGCTGAAACACTATTGGCAGATACAGGGCGTGTTTTACTGCGTAAATCAGGCACTGAACCATTGATCCGAGTTATGGTCGAGTCGACTGATTCTGTAGCATCTCAAGCGCAAGCTGAACATATTGCTACGGCAATAAAAGCGTTATTATAGAAGTATGTTTTTTGTCGGGGATGAATCACATTAGCGCGAAGTAAATTCGCATCGATAGGGTGTGCATATTGTAGGTGAGGTTTTATACCTCGCTTTTCATTTTATATAAATACAATCCCAGTAAGGGTATGAAGCAATTTTATCGACAATTTTAGCCCGCAAAGGATTAGCAATAATATATCTAGCATTGTTCAGTAAATCATTTTCATTTCTAATCATGTGATCATAGTAGTTACGTTGCCATAATTTATACATACCTAAATCGTCACGGGTTACTTTAGAGCAACGGCCTTTAAACAACTTAATTACATCAGACAGTGCTTTTTTATTTCCTAATTGAATTAGCCAATGTATATGATTTGGCATAATTACAAATGCTATTGTTCTGGCTGTTTCTTGCGTTTCTATCTTTTTCATTTCTGTGATTATTAATCGATTAATATCCATAGAAATAAATATGTTTTCTCTTTTGTGCGCCACTAGTGTGATTGAGTAAAATCGATTTGTTAATGATACTCTGCCTTTTCGCAATAAATCTGAACGATACATTTTACAGGCCTTCAGTACTTTTGTTTAAAGGTAGCAGAGGTTTTTAAAATAAGAGAGCGCGAAGTAAATTCGCACCTACAGGGTGTATATATTGTAGGTGAGGTTTTATACCTCGCTTTTGGTGAAGTTAGGTTGGCTGAGCGCGAAGTAAATTCGCATCGATAGGGTATGTATATTGTAGGTGAGGTTTTATACCTCGCTTTTGGTAAAGTTAGGTTGGCTGAGCGCGAAGTAAATTCGCACCTACAAGGTGCATATATCGTAGGTGAGGTTTTATACCTCGCTTTTGGTGAAGTTAGGCTGCATGAGCGCGAAGTAAATTCGCACCTACAGAGGGGTATATTGTAGGTGAGGTTTTATACCTCGCTTTTGGTAAAGTTAGGTTGGCTGAGCGCGAAGTAAATTCGCACCTACAGGAAGCATATATTGTAGGTGAGGTTTTATACCTCGCTTTGGTAAAGTTAGGTTAGATGAGCGCGAAGTAAATTCGCACCTACAGGTGGCATATATTGTAGGTGAGGTTTTATACCTCGCTTTGGTAAAGTTAAATTGGAAGAGCGCGAAGTAAATTCGCACCTACAGGTGGCATATATTGTAGGTGAGGTTTTATACCTCGCTTTTGGTAAAGTTAAGTTAGATGAGCGCGAAGTAAATTCGCATCGATAGGGTGTGTGTATTGTAGGTGAGGTTTTATACCTCGCTTTTGGTAAAGTTAGGTTGGCTGAGCGCGAAGTAAATTCGCATCGATAGGGTGTATATATTGTAGGTGAGGCTTTATACCTCGCTTTTTGTCGAGTTAAATTACATAACCGCGCAGTAAATTAGAGAGTACTGATTGGTGTATATTTCAAGACCTTCATCTCTTTCTCATTTTTATTATTCTGCAAAAATCTTTAGTAATATATTCGATGTTACATTTTAGCTAAAGTCTTTTTGCCTAGAGCCTAATTTATAACTCTGGTAGAATCATTACATTACTTATTAACTAACCTTAAAGGATTAATATGAAAATTGCCGTAGTAGGTACAGGCTATGTAGGCCTTTCTAACGCTATGTTGCTAGCACAACACAATGAAGTGGTCGCATTAGATATAGACGAACAAAAAATAGCACTGTTGAATGATAAAAAATCACCAATAGTTGATACTGAAATAAGTGAGTTTTTAACTCGTAGCGACTTAAATTTCACAGCAACTACAGACAAAGTAGCAGCCTATAAAAATGCTGACTTTGTAATTATTGCTACACCAACAGATTACGACGTTGAGAATAACTACTTTAATACCAGCTCAGTAGAGGCTGTAATCAAAGATGCGATAGCGCATAACTCAAATGCAGTTATGGTTATTAAATCGACAATACCAGTTGGCTTTACGCAAAGTATTAAAGAAAAACTTGGCATTAATAACTTAATATTTTCGCCAGAATTTTTACGTGAAGGTAAAGCGCTCCACGATAACTTATACCCATCACGTATTGTTGTTGGTGAGCAAAGTGAGCGTGCAACTGTGTTTGCTAACCTACTTAAGCAAGGCGCTATAAAAGAAGATATTGAAGTACTGTTTACTGATTCAACTGAAGCCGAGGCTATTAAGTTATTCTCAAATACTTACTTAGCAATGCGCGTTGCTTATTTTAATGAGCTTGATAGCTACGCTGAAGCACATGGCTTAAACTCTAAGCAAATTATACAGGGTGTTAGTTTAGACCCACGTATTGGTGATCATTACAATAATCCATCATTTGGCTATGGTGGTTACTGCTTACCAAAAGATACAAAGCAGCTACGTGCAAACTATGCAAATGTACCAAACAATATTATTGGTGCAATTGTAGATGCTAATACTACACGTAAAGATTTTATTGCCGACTCAATAATTAAACGCAACCCTAAAGTGGTGGGTGTGTATCGTTTAGTAATGAAAACAGGGTCTGATAACTTTAGAGCCTCTTCCATTCAAGGTATTATGAAGCGCATTAAAGCTAAAGGTATTGAGGTTGTAGTTTACGAACCCGTGCTTGAAGAAAATGAGTTTTATCATTCTCGTGTTATTAAAGACTTAAATGAGTTTAAGCAAATATCTGACGTTGTTGTATCTAACCGTATGGTTGACGAGCTTAGCGATATTGCTGACAAAGTTTATACTCGCGACTTATTTGGCAGTGATTAAATTGTAGGTGAGGTTTTATACCTCGCTTTTGGTAACGTTAGGTTAGATAAGCGCGAAATAAATTCGCACCTACAGGGTGTGTATATTGTAGGTGAGGTTTTACACCTCGCTTTTTGTAGAGTTAAGTTAGATGAGCGCGAAGTAAATTCGCACCTACAAGGTGCATATACTGTAGGTGAGGTTTTACACCTCGCTTTTGGTGAAGTTAGGCTGCATGAGCGCGAAGTAAATTCGCACCTACAAGGTGCATATATTGTAGGTGAGGTTTTATACCTCGCTTTTGGTAAAGTTAGGTTGGCTGAGCGCGAAGTGAATTTGCATCGATAGGGTGTGTATTGTAGGTGAGTTTTTATAACTCGCTTTGGTGAAGTTAGGCTGCATGAGCGCGAAGTAAATTCGCACCTACAGGGTGCATATGTTGTAGGTGAGGTTTTATACCTCGCTTTTGGTAACGTTAGGTTAGATGAGCGCGAAATAAATTCGCACCTACAGGGTGTTAAAAATTAGCAAATACAGCTAATCTAGCAAACGTTTCCCCGTATACATCCTTTCCTTGATACAGCTCAGCTCCCCAACTTTTAGCACCCATTATTGGTTTACTCAAGTTACGAGTGTATGCCGTTTGCAGTTCGTAACTTGTTTTATAGCCACTGCGTTTATTTTCAAGCATGCGAATGGTGGTATTTAAGCTTTCTATTTTACTTAATTGCCAATGCCAGTTTACGCTCATAGATTTTGCAGGGGTGTAGTCAGAGTAGTCGTGTTCATCACCTGCCCAGTGGCCAATTACATTGCCAGAATTACGGTTACCATCTTTATATATACTATTTGCATACCAGCTCTTTTGTAAGTTACTGTGCTCGAAGCGTAAACTGTGATTGTTAGCAATAAAAGGTAAATAAATACCAAAGCTATATGCATTATTGCGAGAGCCACCTAGGGTGTCTTCAAGTGCTACCTCACCGTATAGCTCATAAGGCAGTGCATAAATACTATTGTTATACGCAAAAGTAATTGAGCCTAACTGATCCCCAAGCTCAAAATCTGTATTAACCTCTTCTGCCTCCGAGGTCGTTATATTATCTTTACTGCCAGGGGTAAAAAAGCCTTCTGCAAAGTCTTTTAACTTAACACTACGCGGACCACCACCAAACTGCATTAAGCGGCTTAGGCCTATTGTTAAATTATCGGTTGCTGCAAAACTGGTATGTAAACCAAATAAATAAGGCTTACCGGGTGTAAATTCATTACCGTTTACAGGGTCGTAGTTACCTTTACGGATCCCACGTTGTTCTGTCATTTTACTAATAAACATATCGTAACGAATATTAAAGCTGGTTATTGGCTCTACATTACTAAGCGTTATAGAAGGCGTTGTTTTAGCTTGTGTGCTTAGTAACATGGCACTGTCGTTAAAAGGTGAGTACCAATGTTCTCGGTAACCTACATCTAACTGCGCGTATTTATTACCAAGGTAAAAAAAGCTTTGTGTAGGTAATATTTCGTCTTCGTTGGCTATGCCCGCAACACTCACACCAAAGTAACGCCCGAAGTTAGCGTAAGCACCACCTTCAACAATTAAGTTGGTTTTAGTAGTTTGGCCGCGTTGGTTAGGCAGTGTTTTATCTTTTGTGCCTGCAGCAAGCGTTACTTTTGCAAATGTACCCGCATCGCTTTGAATATAAGGGCTAAGTTGGTACGAAAGTGTTTGATATAATTCTGGGTAAGTATGCCTCACTGTTTGCAACACTCTATAAATATCGTGAGCTTTATAAGGCTTACTCATAATATGTGTATTTTTACTTACGGCTAAAAGTCGTTGTACTTGGTGCTCAAGTTCTGGGGCTTGATTTAAAGGTAAATAAGGTGACACGCCACCTTTAGCAACAGCATTTGCGCTGATTGCCATCCCGATAAACAGTGATATTTTTTTGAGCATAATTATTCCGTTAGCAAAAATTTGTTTAAGTAAAAACGTTAACGCGAGGTTAGCAATAAACGCCTAAGTAAGGAAGAAAAAAGCGATATATTAGTGGTTAGTAATTGGTGTATATAAGTTGTAGGTGAGGTTTTATACCTCGCTTTTGATAAAGTTAGGTTAGATGAGCGCGAAGTAAATTCGCACCTACAGGAAGCATATGTTGTAGGTGAGGTTTTATACCTCGCTTTTGATAAAGTTAAGTTAGATGAGCGCGAAGTAAATTCGCACCTACAGGGTGTGTATGTTGTAGGTGAGATTTTATTACCTCGCTTTGGTAACGTTAGGTTAGATGAGCGCGAAGTAAATTCGCACCTACAGGGTGTGTATTGTAGGTGAGGTTTTATACCTCGCTTTTGATAAAGTTAAGTTAGATGAGCGCGAAGTAAATTCGCATCGATAGGGTGTGTGTATTGTAGGTGAGGTTTTATACCTCGCTTTGGTAAAGTTAAGTTAGATGAGCGCGAAGTAAATTCGCATCGATAGGGTGGGCATATATTGTAGGTGAGGTTTTATACCTCGCTTTTGATAAAGTTAGGTTAGATGAGCGCGAAGTAAATTCGCACCTACAGGAAGCATATGTTGTAGGTGAGGTTTTATACCTCGCTTTGGTAAAGTTAAGTTAGATGAGCGCGAAGTAAATTCGCACCTACAGGGTGCATATATTGTAGGTGAGGTTTTACAACTCGCTTTGGTAAAGTTAAGTTAGATGAGCGCGAAGTAAATTCGCACCTACAGGAAGCATATATCGTAGGTGAGGTTTTATACCTCGCTTTTGGTAACGTTAGGTTAGATGATCGCGAAGTAAATTCGCACCTACAGGAAGCATATGTTGTAGGTGAGGTTTTATACCTCGCTTTGGTAAAGTTAGGTTAGATGAGCGCGAAGTAAATTCGCATCGATAGGGTGCATATATTGTAGGTGAGGTTTTACACCTCGCTTCGGTAAAGTTAAGTTACACTAGCGCGAAGTAAATTCGCACCTACAGGGTGTGTATATGTTGTAGGTGAGGTTTTATACCTCGCTTTGGTAAAGTTAGGTTAGATGAGCGCGAAGTAAATTCGCATCGATAGGGTGGGCATATATTGTAGGTGAGGTTTTATACCTCGCTTTTTATTTTATATAAATACAATCCCAGTAAGGGTATGAAGCAATTTTATCGACAATTTTAGCCCGCAAAGGATTAGCAATAATATATCTAGCATTGTTCAGTAAATCATTTTCATTTCTAATCAT
>NZ_JADYXC010000038.1:0-18525 GCF_015864505.1 Pseudoalteromonas sp. SWYJ118
GAAACTTGAAAAAAGCTGTAAAAAAGGTCTGAAAGCTAAGCGTTTCAAAGCTGCACTCGATACTGATTATGCAGATAAAGTTTTACAGCTTATTTATTGAGCTTACGTAATCTTACCCTGATTAGCGCGCTGAGTATTTTGCCAGTGACTTGCAGACACTAAGCTGTCTTTTGCTGGATGATGCGCATTACGGCACGAGCCATGCAAAATATCACTCAGTTCATTAGGAATTACAAATGCAGGCGTTGTTTGATTGCTATAGCACAAAGGCGATAAATCAATTATTGCATCGTCAATGATGAGCTCATAACTTAATAATTTATCTACCGGAAACAGATTTTCTACTGGTTTTATAACAATAAAGTGCAGGTATAAGTGCTGGCCTAAAGCGATAGTTTGTTGTTCGCTATAACACTCTGCATTTAATAAGTTTATTTGGCAGCTAGCCGATTTGGAGGTAGCAAACTGAATGCAGACTCCAGTTTGCTCTGCACGGCGCACCATTGGCCCCATTAGTAAAATAGGAAGGTTTGCCGTGTGAGTAATCATATATTTAGCCTTTAGCTGCTAATTTAAATAAAGAATAAAAGTTTTCGGTAGTCGCTTTAGCAAGTTCATTAAAGCTAATGCCTTTAAGTTCGCTAATGTAATAAGCGACATCTTCTACGTACGCTGGCTGGTTTGTTTGCCCACGGTACGGCACCGGTGCTAAATAAGGCGAGTCGGTTTCTATTAATAATCTATCTAGCGGTATTTGCTTTACTACTTCTTTTAGCTCAATAGCATTTTTAAAGGTAACAATGCCCGAAATAGAAATATAAAAGCCCATGTCTATGGCTTTTTTTGCCATATCCCAGTCTTCAGTAAAGCAATGTAGTACACCACCGCAGTTTTCGGCCTTGTGCTCACGCATTAAATTAATGGTGTCGGCGCGGGCATCACGAGTATGAATAATTAACGGTTTTTGTAATTCGTTAGCTACTTCAATATGCCCAACAAAACTTGCTTGCTGCACTGCGTGAGTATCTTTTGAATAGTAGTAATCAAGACCCGTTTCGCCAATAGCAACGACTTTTTCGTGTGAAGCTAAGTCGATTAGTTGCTGTTTATTAAGGGCGTCTTTTTGATCAAGTGGATGTACACCACATGAGGCTGAAACATCGTCGTAATGCTTAATTTTATCAAGCATGCTTGGAAACTGATCAAGCGTTACGCTTACACATAAAAAGTGCTCTATTTGCTTTGCACGCGCTTTATCAAGAACTTGGTCAAGGTTTAAGTCTAATTTATCAAAATCAAGACGATCTAAATGGCAATGAGAATCTACAATCACTATAAGGCCTGTATTATGTTCAGGGTTTAAATTTGTTCGTTTAATTTATTATGTTAGAAATTAAAAGAACCCAATATAGGGCGGCGTTAATCTCAATGAAAAACCGACCCTATAACTACATGGTATATGTTTGATCGCCTGAGTTTAACATAGTCCCAAGTAGCTTTTCGATTTTAGCGTTTAGGTTTGTTTTATCGTCTAAAAAGCTAATACCAATACCTGGAGGGTTAGAGCTTTGTGCCCCTTGTGGCGTGATCCACGACACTTTACCTGTTACTACATCATCTTCTAAGGCATCGGGCAAGGTAACTCTAAGCGCTAATGAATGCCCTGCTTCGTAACGCATATTAGTTCGTACAAATAAGCCACCTTTTTTTAAGTAAGGCATATAACAACGGTATAACTCGTCTAAATCGTCTATGTCTACTAGTAGTTCTTGCATGATTAATCCTTTTAAGAATTTCGCAATGTGTATGCTAATCGTGATACAGCAAGCGGTAAATTAAGGCCAAGTACTTGTGTGTTATTTTGTAAAAACTCGCCTAATGCATTTTGCGCACTTTGATAAGCGTCAAAACTCATACCTTGCAGCAATTGATGCTTTAGTTGCACGCTTAAAAATAAAGTAAATATACGAACAAGCTCAGGCTGTTTATTTATTATATCGACTAACGCTTTGAAATTATGGCTTTGTTTAAACTCAGTTGCAAACTTATACAGTGTATCAATATTTTTTAGCTGGTCTTGCTGTTGCCAATGCTTTACTTGCAGCGGTTGGTTATAAAAAAGTGCTAACCAACTATAGTTAGGAATATCTAATGTCTCTAGCCATTGCTGAGCAAGTGCTGTATTAGTTATTTTTACATCACTTTTAGCACATCGACTTAAAATAGTTGCAGGGAGCTGTGCTGGTTGGCTTGTAGTTAATATTAAAAAGCGGCTATTAGTTGGCTCTTCAAGTGTTTTTAATAATGCGTTAGCTGCGGCTGTAGTCATTTTTTCGCAATTTTCGATTATCGCGACTTTATTACCATTTTGCGCAGCTGAGTGATTCATAAAATCACTAATGCCACGTATATCGTCTACGCCTATGCTTTGCCCATCTACCTGCGTTAAGCGCTTGTCGGGGTGAGTACCCGCAAGAGTAAGTAAACAGCTTTTACACTGCCCGCAAGGTTTTAGCATACTATTTGGCGCTACTACCTGCTTAGCAATATTTTGGCATAACAAAGCATTACCAAGCTCATCACTTAACTCAAATTTACCTACACCAACAGGCCCACAAAATAATTGCGCATGATGAAAACGCTCTGCACGATAACTTTGCGCTAAACGAGCTTGAGTATCATGTAGCCACGGCAATGGCATATTATTTTAGGCCTTCAAAAAATGAATGCAGTACATTGGTTATATCGCGATGTACTTTATCAATACTTTGGTTTGCATCAACCGTTTTAATTGTGTTGTCGTCATTAGCAAGCTCAACATAACGCATACGTGTACGCTGAAAAAACTCAATGGCTTCTTGTTCAATACGATCAAGCTCACCACGCCCTTTTGCACGTTCAAGGCCTATTACTGGGTCAATATCGAGGTAAATAGTTAAATCGGGCTTTAAGCCCTTTAATACCATTGACGAAAGTGAAGCTAATGTATTTGAGCTAATACCACGCCCACCGCCCTGATAAGCCTGAGACGATAAGTCATGACGATCGGCAAGTACCCATTGGCCTTTATCAAGCGCTGGGGTAATAACATTATGCATTAACTGCGAGCGTGCTGCGTACATAATAAGCAACTCGGTTTCAAAGGCAATTTCTTCTTCGTGCTCTGCTTTTACAAGCGTACGAAGCGATTCAGCCAATGGTGTGCCGCCAGGTTCGCGAACGTTAATGAAGTCTATTTTTTGTTTATTTAAAAAGTCTTGGCATAACGAAATAGCGGTTGATTTACCCGCGCCCTCTAGCCCTTCTATTACTATAAATTTTGATTTCATAAAACTTAATTCTTTTTATTTAATATATACGTTTTAACTGCCGCATTATGCTGCTTTAACGTGGTTGAAAATTGGTGGCTACCGGTACCATCGCCTTTTGCTACAAAGTAAACGTATTCACTTTGAGGCGGATTAACTGCAGCTAAAATAGCGGCTTTTGAAGGCATTGCAATTGGTGTTGGCGGCAAGCCATTAATGCGATATGTATTGTAAGGCGTATAATCGCGCAAATCTTTGTATTTAATATCGCCATCAAAATCGGCGCCTAGTCCGTATATTACGGTTGGATCGGTCTGTAGGCGCATATTGGTGTTTAATCGATTAACAAACGCTGATGCAATTAACGGTCGTTCGCTGGCAAGGCCTGTTTCTTTTTCAATAATTGAGGCCATTATAAGTGCTTCGTATGCTGTTTTGTAAGGGAGATCAGCTGCGCGCTGCTGCCAAGCATCGTCTAACGTTTGCTGCATTTTTTGCGCGGCACGTTTTAATACACTGCTTGCGGTATCGTTATTATGATAATGGTAAGTGTCGGGAAATAACCAACCTTCTAGATGCGTATTTGTACCCAGTATTTGTGTACTTAGTTCATCACTTTTTAAATCGTTTTGTAAATTATTGGCCTTTTTAATAGCACTTAGCACTTCACGTAAGTTTTGCCCTTCGATAATAGTAAAACTAAAATTGATTTGCTGGCCTTGGTTAATTTTTTTTACGTTGTTGATAACGCTATCGACTGTTAGCTCGTAAAGCCCTGCTTTTAAGTCGGTAAGTGTTGGGTCTAATTTGGCAATTACCTGATAACGCCAGCAGCTCTCCACCCAGTTATTAGCTTGCCATTGTTGGCATAACTGATTAAAGCCAGTGCCGTGCTTAACTTCAAATTGTGTGTTTTTAGCTACCTGTAGCGGACTATTTATTGTTGCTTGTAATTGCTGGTAACCAACAGCAGTGGTTATAACAGCTAAAAAAAGTACCGATAAAATAACTTTTAACACTCAGCCTCCTTGGCTAATAATTTAGTTAATAATGCGTGGCTATCGTCTGTATTAAATACCTGTTGCTCAATACGTTTTACAGGTACTGCTCCCATTAAGCTATTACACACAAATACGGCGTCTGCTTGGGTTAAGTCTTCTACTTTCACGCGTTTAAATTCAATAGGCAATTTATCACATAACGATTGTAGATAAACGCCCTTTATTCCGCACTCATCAAGCAATGGCGTAAACACACACTTATTTTTAATCGCAAAAATATTAGCGGCTGAAGCTTCAATTACATTGTTGTTGTAATCGAGCACTAACACATCGTCGCAGTTTTGTGTTTGCATTGCTTTTTTAATTAGCACTTGCTCAAGCCGGTTTAATGTTTTAAGGCCCGCTAAATAAGGCTGTGCCGCTAACTTAATGGGGCTTATTTCGAGATTTACACCCTTTTTAGTAAGCGCTTCGTAATTACTAGGGTAATCTGATACACTCAATAAAATAGTGACATTACACTCACTGGGTAGCCCATAACCACGTCCGCCTTCGCCGCGCGTTACCAGGATTTTAAGCACGTTTAGTGATGCAGCGTTTATATGTAAAGCAATTTGGTTTTCAAGGCTAATAAAGTCTAGCTCAGGAAAACCCAAACGCTGTGCGCATTCAATCAAGCGCGCTTTATGATGAGCCCAATACTGTACTTGCCCTTCAATAACCTTAGCCGTTGTAAAAAAGCCATCACCGTAATTTAAGCCCCTGTCACGCGTGCTTAAAGTGCTGTTTTGATCTGCTGCTATTATTGTTTGCATTTTGTTTGGCATATAAAAAAAGCCCAGTTAAACAACTGAGCTCTTATAATTTGATTCGTTGTTAAAAAAGATTATACCTTTTTAAATAGCAACGAGCCATTAGTACCACCAAAACCGAACGAGTTACACAGTGCAAAGTCTAACTTTGCATCACGTGCAGTGTGAGCGATATAATCTAAGTCACACCCTTCGTCTGGGTTATCAAGATTGATAGTTGGCGACACTTTTTGATCTGTCAGCGATAAAATCGAAATAATCGATTCAACCGAGCCGGCAGCACCTAACAAGTGACCCATCATCGATTTAGACGAGCCAACCATCACATCTTTAGCTGCATTACCAAAAATAGACTTAACAGCCGCAGTTTCTGCTTTATCGCCTGCGTTTGTAGATGTGCCGTGTGCGTTAATGTAACCAATTTGCTCAGCGTTTACTTGCGCATCGTTTAGTGCGTTTTGCATTGCAAGTGCCGCGCCCGAACCATCTTCTGGTGGTGACGTCATGTGATACGCGTCGCCACTCATACCAAAGCCTACAAGCTCAGCATAAATTTTAGCGCCACGTGCTTTAGCATGTTCGTACTCTTCTACTACAACAACGCCAGCACCGTCAGAAAGCACAAAGCCATCGCGGTCTTTATCCCAAGGACGAGAAGCCGCTTGTGGATCGTCGTTACGTGTTGAAAGTGCACGTGCAGCATTAAAGCCACCCATACCAATTGGGGTACAGGCTTTTTCTGCACCGCCAGCAACCATTGCATCTGCATCACCGTAGGCAATCATACGCGCTGCATGGCCAATATTATGCAAACCAGTTGTACAAGCAGTTACAATTGAAATATTAGGACCACGAAGTTCATGCATTATTGATAAATGACCTGAGATCATATTAATAATGGTAGACGGCACATAAAATGGCGATAACTTGCGCGGACCACTATTTAATAGCTTAATGTGGTTTTCTTCAATTAACGTAAGCCCACCAATACCTGAACCTACAGCTACACCAATGCGTGCTGCGTTTTGCTCAGTGATTTCAAGGCCTGAATCTTTAAAGGCTTGAACACCCGCTGCAATGCCGTACTGAATAAACAAGTCCATTTTTTTAGTATCTTTCGCTGACATGTATGCAGTTGCATCAAAATCATTTATTAAACCAGCGAATTTAGTACCAAATTTTGATGTATCAAAGTGCGTTATTGTTTGAATGCCACTTTTACCATCTAATAAGCCTTGCCAGGTTGATTGAACATCATTACCTAGCGGCGTCAACATTCCTAAGCCAGTTACGACGACTCGACGTTTAGCCACGGTTTGCCTCCAATAAGGGATATTTTACAAGGGGATGATCATACCCAAGCTACCTCAAAGTGCTAGTCCCAAATAGATTAAAAACGCATAACACAATCAAAATTAATTTTTAACTAAAATTGAGCATAGAGATTTAAGTTTTGAATCACGAACTTTGAGGTGGTTTGGATATAAAAAATTAAAGGCAGCGGATGCTGCCTTTAACGTGCGATTAATTACTCAGCGTGTGCTGTAACGTAATCGATAGCAGTTTGTACTGTAGTGATCTTCTCAGCTTCTTCATCTGGGATCTCAGTATCAAACTCTTCTTCAAGAGCCATTACTAGTTCAACAGTATCAAGAGAATCTGCACCTAGGTCATCTACGAAAGAAGATTCATTTTTAACTTCTTCTTCTTTAACACCTAGTTGTTCAATGATAATTTTCTTTACGCGTTCTTGGATATCGCTCATTCTTCTTTCCTTTATTAAAAACGCCAATGCGTTATTTTCAGATTGCGGCGTAGTTTACGCCGCATAATTCTCTGATTCAATGATTTGACCATAAATAATTGTCTGGTCAAACCTCTGAGTGTGTGTTTTGTCTTTTATCGCTTATTTTCGCAGCGATTTCAAGTATGTTTAAAGCAAGTTCACAAATAATTCAATGTTTTTGAGGTAACTTACTTAACTTTATCAAGTAGCAATCTAGGTACAATGGCGATTAAACCATGTACATCGCGCCATTTACATGCAAAGTTTCGCCTGATACATACGCAGCCGCGTCAGATGCTAAATAACATACTGCAGCAGCAATTTCGTCTGGTTGGCCTAAACGCCCTGCTGGAACATTTGCAAGTGTTGCTGCTTTTTGCTCATCAGTTAAATTATCAGTCATGTCTGTTTGAATAAAACCAGGTGCGATTACGTTAACTGTAATACCGCGTGATGCAACTTCGCGCGCAAGTGACTTAGAAAAACCAATTACACCCGCTTTAGCCGCTGCATAATTAGCTTGACCTGCATTACCCATAGTACCCACTACTGAGCCAATGTTAATAATACGGCCTTTCTTTTTCTTCATCATTGGACGAAGTACCGCTTTAGATAAACGGAAAACTGAGCTTAAATTAGTGTCAATAATATCGTCCCACTCAGTTTCTTTCATACGCATTAATAAGTTATCGCGTGTAATACCTGCGTTATTTACAAGTACGTCAATATCGCCTAAATCAGCTTTTATTGCAGCAAGTGTTGCTTCAATAGATGCAGGATCGGTTACGTTTAATGCATAACCTTTACCATTGTCACCTAAGTATTCACTGATTTTAGCAGCGCCTGACTCACTTGTCGCAGTACCTGCAACTTTTGCACCTTGTGCAACTAATGTTGTTGCAATTGCTTTACCAATACCACGGCTGGCGCCAGTAATTAGGACAATTTTGCCCTCTAATGAAAATAAATTAGACATTTTATATACTCTTATTTAGCTGCAGCGATTGAAGCGGCGTCGTTTACCGAACCACAAACCATTGCTTTATCAATTCGTTTAGCAAGTCCTGTTAATACTTTACCAGGACCAAATTCGTAGCTTTGTGTTACATCTTGCACAACCAAGGCTTGTACTGTTTCTGTCCAGCGAACTGGGCTGTAAAGCTGGCGTACTAGTGCATCTTTAATTGCATCAGCTGACGTTTCAGCTTTTACATCAACATTATTAATTACATCACACTTAGGTGTATTAAATGTTAAAGCGGCTAAGTCTGCTGCTAGCTTGTCAGCTGCTGGCTTCATTAACTCACAATGTGACGGTACGCTAACAGAAAGTGGTAATGCACGTTTAGCACCGGCATCTTTACATGCTTGCGATGCTCTATCTACTGCCGCTTTATGGCCTGCAATAACAACTTGACCAGGAGAGTTGTAGTTAACTGGAGATACAACCTCACCTTGCGCTGAGGCAGCACAAGCCGCTTTAATTTCTTCATCGCCTAAGCCAATAATAGCAGCCATTGAACCTACGCCTGCTGGCACGGCTTCTTGCATGTATAAACCACGGTTTTCAACAAGCTTTACGGCTTCGCTCAAGCTTAATACATCGCTACATACTAACGCTGAGTATTCACCTAAGCTGTGACCCGCCATAACAACGTCTGTATCAGGGTTAGCTGCTAACCAATCACGGTAAATAGCAACACTTGCAGTTAGTAATGCAGGTTGTGTGCGGTGGGTTTGATTTAATTTTTCTTCTGGGCCATTAAGAACTAGCTCTGCTAAGTCGTAACCCAGTGCATTTGACGCTTCTGCAAATGTTGCTTTAACAATGTCAGAACTCTCTAGTAGTTCTTGTAACATACCAACGCTTTGCGAGCCTTGACCTGGGAATAGAAGTGCAATTTTTTGTGCCATACTTTGCTCTTTTTAATTAAACAAATAAATAATGAAATACACGGCACATCAATTATTGATTAACCGCCGTGTCTTTAGAATGTGTTTTTTCGAAAATAGCGGCTATTTTATCAGGAAGTTGACGTTCAACCTCTTTTACCGCTTCATCAATTGCTGCTTGAAATGCTTTAGCTGACGCATTTCCATGACTTTTAACGACAATACCGCGCAATCCTACCAGAGAAGCACCGTTATACTGGTCGGGGTTCACCCTTTTATAGAGTTTTTTTATTATTGGGCGCAATATAAACGCCATACATTTATATAAAAGGTGCTTTTCGAGTGCGGTTGTAAACTTATTCATAATAAGCTTGGCAATGCCTTCACATGTTTTAAGTGCTACGTTGCCAACAAACCCTTCGCATACAATTACATCAGCCTTACCCGAAAAAATATCACTTCCTTCGCTGTAACCAATATAATTTATATGTGGGCTTTGCTGCATTAATTGTGCAGCTTGTTTAATGTCGTCGTGGCCTTTGATGTCCTCCGCGCCAATATTTAATAGACTAACGCGAGGATTATCTAAACCAAGTGCTTGTCCTGCAACAATAGAGCCCATAATGCCAAACTGATACAACATTTGCGCATCACAATGCACATTAGCACCTAAGTCGAGTAAATATACTGGGTTTTGACTTTCTGTTGGAACAGACGAAATAAGTGCGGCACGTTTAACACCTGGCAGCATTTTTAATACATAGTGAGCCATAAAAAATAGCGCACCGGTATTACCTGAGCTAACACATGCTTGAGCCTCGCCCGATTTAACTAAATCTAGGGCAACACGCATAGATGAATCTTTTTTTGAACGCACAGCAATTGCAGGTTCACAGGCATTGGTGACTATTTCACTACAGTGACGAATTATGAGTCTAGGATGAGGTAGAGAATCGAGGGATTCGAGTTCTTTAGATATAACGTGTTCATTGCCACATAAAATGAGAGTTAAATTGGCATGAGCATTTACCGCACAAACGGCAGCAGGAATAGATGAACGGGGGCCGTAATCGCCCCCCATCATATCTAACGCTATGGTTAGATCTTTCAGCATATAAGTAATCTCTTATTTAGAAATTACTTGAACGCCTTTGTAGTAACCATCTGCAGTCACATGGTGACGACGATGAGTCTCACCAGATGTTTGATCTACAGTTAAAGTTGGACCACTGATCGCATCGTGTGAACGGCGCATGCCGCGTCTTGCACGAGACTTTTTGCTTTTTTGTACAGCCATAGTCTTCTCCTAAGAATCTTTCTTAAGTTGTTTCAAAATATCAAATGGATTAGGTTTATCATCTTCCGCCTTTAATACACCAAAGCTGGCAGGCTTTGCTGAATAACTGCATGAAGCTTCGTTGTGGGTAGCCACTAATGGAACTGCTAAAATTAGCTCGTCTTCAATTAAATCAAAAACGTTAATTTCACCATTTTCATCAAGCGCTACTTCATCGTAGTCTTCTGGAAAAATATCCAACTCTGTATCTTCACCTACTGGTGAATATGCAAAGTCTTGAACCAAATCCAACCCTAAATCACCATTACAACGTTGACAAATGACAGTAACGTGTGTGGACAAATTGCCTCTAATCACAGCGAAACCTTGATCATCGTTTTTGCAATGTATTTTTACCGCTATTTCACCTACTTCTTCCTGCACAACTTTCTCTAAACGAGTAAGTTTTTCAAGCGGTACAATTCCGTCATACTTTAAACGGTGCTGCGCTGCTTTGCCTGGATGAAGAGTGATGGGAATTTTCACCTTTTGCATAGGGGCTGCATCATATAGATAGTTAGTTTGTTAGTCAAAGTAAAAAACCATTTTTACTTGGTTTTTAACGTGTTTTACTCTCGGATCTGATTTATCCTAACTCAATCTGAATTATTGAAGGAAAACAGTCCGTGAAGCACCCACTTATTTTAGCGTCAAGCTCGCCTTTTAGGCAGTCTTTATTACAAAAATTTAATTTACCATTTGATACGTTTTCACCAGATGTTGACGAATCAGCACTTGAAGCCGAAACACCTACCGAACTGGTTAAGCGTTTAAGTGAATTAAAAGCCTCAGCAGCTAATAAACACTTTAACAAAGGGTTAGCTATTGGATCAGACCAAGTCGCTGTATTTAACAATCAAATTTTAGGTAAACCACATAATAAACAAAATGCCGTAAAACAACTAAATTTATTTAGCGGCAATACTGTAACATTTTTAACAGGGCTTTGTGTTTACGATATTGTAACTGGCACTAAAAAAACGTGTGTTGAACCCTTTGATGTTACTTTTAAAATACTTAGTGATGCACAAATTAGTGCTTATTGCGACGCAGAGCAGCCTTATAACTGTGCTGGTAGCTTTAAAAGCGAAGGGTTAGGTATTTGTTTATTTGAAAAACTAACGGGTGACGATCCTAATAGCTTAATTGGATTACCATTAATTAAACTCAGCCAATTACTGGCTGAGTTTGGTATTGATGTACTTAATGCTCAAAACAAGTTCTAGTTAAATAAATTAGCCAAGCAAAACCTGTTGCAGCTGCAGATAGTTATCTACAGTGGCAATAGGGCTAAGCTCATTTAGTTGCTGAGCGTTGTGTACACCCATAGTTACACCAATTCTATCCATGCCAGCGGCTTTTGCCATGTTCATGTCTATTTGAGTGTCACCAATCATTACAGCGTCATTAGCGCTTATGCCAAGTTCTTCTAGTAATTGATACAACATATCTGGAGAGGGCTTAGATTGCGCTTCGTCGCTAGTACGCGTTGCACTAAAAAAGTGGCGCAATTTACTTTGTTCAAGTAAACGCTCTAATCCATCCCTACCTTTACCTGTAGCAACGGCTAAAACAATGCCCTGCTCTTTTAAGGTACCTAAAACGCTGGCAACATTGTCAAATACAGGAGTAGGTGTGGTATCCACACTATACTGATGCTTATAAGCAGAAATTAACGCTTGATGCTGCGCTGCATTATTGGGAAATAAAACGTCAATTGCTTTTTCAAGCGACATCCCAATAATATTCTTAATTGCTAAGTCGCTTGGCGGCACAATATTAAGTAACTCGGCGCTACTACGAATACAGTTAACTATTTTAGTGACTGAATCCATAACTGTGCCGTCCCAATCAAAAATAACGAGCTTATATTTTTTAATTGGGGCTACTTTTATCACAGTTTTGCATCTCGTAATTTTAGTAATGTATTTTTAAGCGTTTTATCTAGCGGTGCTTCTACTCGCATCGTTGTTTCGTTTTTAGGATGATAAAAAGTTAAATCGTGTGCGTGTAAAAATAATCGGTTTAAACCAACTTTACGCATAGAATCGTCAAAACCCTGATCGCCATATTTATCGTCGCATGCTATTGGGTGGCCTTTACATTGCGTATGCACACGAATTTGATGTGTACGCCCTGTAACCGGTGATGCTTGTACCAATGAGCAATCGTTAAAGCGCTCTAATACTTTAAAACGAGTATGTGAAGGTTTACCCTCAGTGTTATCTACGCGTACTACGCGCTCACCCGATTTAAGTGTGTTTTTACGCAGCCCTTCGGTTACGTTTTTAGTTTTAGAGTCCCACTGCCCTTCTACAAGTGCCCAGTAATTTTTTTCCATTGTTTTTTCACGAAGTTGTTCATGCAATGCTGTTAACACCGAACGACGCTTCGCTATAAGTAAACAACCCGATGTATCACGGTCAAGCCTATGAACTAGTTCAAGGCTACGTTCCTCTGGGCGAAGTGCCCGCAAAGCTTCAATTAAGCCATAACTTAAACCACTGCCGCCATGAACAGCCATACCTGATGGCTTATTGATAACGATGAGGTATTTATCTTCAAATAAAATATCGTTTTCAAGGCGCGTTACTTTGTCTAACTTTGATGGAACAAATTCTTCACGCTCAGCAACTCTGATAGGTGCAATACGAAGTACATCTTCAAGCTGTAGTTTATATACAGGCTTAATACGCTTTTTATTAACGCGTACCTCACCTTTGCGCAAAAGTTTATAAATAGCGCTTTTAGGCACCCCTTTTAAATGGGTAATAAGAAAGTTATCAATACGCTGACCTAAATGGTCTTCGTTGATCGTGACATAAGTTACTTGTAAGTCGTTTTTTTCTGACATTGCCTAATCACTAATTTAAGTAAAATAATTTAGTTGCTAACACTGTAATAATAGTGGGATAATCAGCAGCGCAAATATTTAGTATTTGCAAATAACAACGGTGCTTTTTAACACATTAAAACATTCGTGATGCACATTCTGGGTAGCCGATCATACAGATCCGAGTTAAGTTTTCCAAAGCTTTTATGCCTCCTCAGTTAACACGTGCGATCAATTAACGGCAATGCGCGTAATATATTGCTGGTTAAGTTTGAACATGAAACGATTTTTAACGTGCTAGAGAAAGCAATGAACAGATAATTTGTCTGATAGTGACGACGTAAAAAACGTCGTTCAGCACTAGCTCAATTATTGTAGTACCGTATAGCAGCTTATTTAGAACTAAAAAAATCTAATAAATAAGCGTTCATTAACATCGGCAGCGATTTTTGCTCTTAAAACGGATATTAGCGATACATCAGTATGTATTGCTCACCAACTTAATGAGCCCTACGCGCCTAATATGAATGATATTTAGTAAGATTAATATGACAGGCCGACTTCTGGGTAAAACTTGTAAACGTAGCTGAAAAGCCGACAGTTTTAGCACCATTAAGAATTTAATAGCGATAATAATTGCTATTGTTTGCCAGCATTTAAAATACTGCATACGAGAAACAGAGCCGTTCCGTTAAAGACCCAGTCGTGAGGCTGCACATTCTAAAAATAGGGACAACTGAACAGGCGAGAAAAACATCGTCATGTCAGCGACATAAATAAGTAGAGTAACAATATGAAACGTATGCTAATCAATGCAACGCAGCAAGAAGAAATGCGCGTAGCACTGGTTGATGGCCAGCGCCTTTATGATTTAGATATCGAAAGCCCAGGTCACGAACAGAAAAAAGCCAATATTTACAAAGGCAAAATCACTCGCATTGAACCATCTCTTGAAGCAGCATTTGTTGATTACGGTGCTGACCGCCATGGTTTCCTTCCTTTAAAAGAAATTGCCCGTACTTACTTCCCTGCAGGTTACACTTTTCATGGTCGCCCTAACATTCGCGACGTGATCAAAGAAGGTCAAGAAGTTATAGTACAAGTTGATAAAGAAGAGCGTGGCCAAAAAGGCGCTGCGTTAACTACTTTTATCAGTGTTGCTGGTAGCTACTTAGTGCTTATGCCTAACAACCCACGTGCTGGCGGTATTTCTCGTCGCATTGAAGGTGATGAACGTACTGAACTTAAAGAAGCATTGGGTCGTTTAGAACTTCCTAAAGGTATGGGCTTAATTGTTCGTACAGCGGGTGTTGGTAAATCGTTTGAAGAATTAAACTACGATTTAAAAGCATTATTAGTACATTGGGAAGCAATTAGACAAGCAGCCGACAGTGCTAAAGCACCATTTTTAATACACCAAGAAAGCAATGTAATATTCCGTGCAATACGCGATTATTTACGTCGTGATATTGGCGAAATTTTAATTGATAAACCACGTGTTTTTGAAGAAGCTAAAGCGCACATTGAGCGTTTTCGTCCTGACTTTATGAGCCGTGTTAAGCTTTATCAAGGCGACACTCCTTTATTTACACATTACCAAATTGAAAGCCAAATTGAGTCTGCGTTCCAGCGTGAAGTACGTCTGCCTTCTGGTGGTTCAATTGTAATTGACCCAACTGAAGCACTAACGTCTATCGATATCAACTCGTCTAAAGCAACTAAAGGCGGCGATATTGAAGAGACAGCACTTAATACTAACTTAGAAGCGGCCGATGAGATTGCACGTCAATTACGTCTTCGTGACTTAGGTGGTTTAATTGTTATCGACTTTATCGATATGACGCCTCCACGTCATCAACGTGAAGTAGAAAATCGTTTAAAAGATGCTGCTCGTCCAGATCGTGCTCGTGTTCAAATTGGTAAAATTTCACGCTTTGGTTTACTTGAAATGTCGCGTCAGCGTTTGCGTCCTTCATTAGGTGAAGCAAGCCAAGGCCCATGTCCACGTTGTAGTGGCCAAGGTACTATTCGTTCAAACGAATCAATTGCGCTTTCTATTCTTCGTTTAATTGAAGAAGAAGCAATTAAAGACAACACAGCACAAGTAAATGCACAAGTGCCTGTTGCCGTTGCTGCTTATTTATTAAATGAGCAACGTCGTAGTGTTCATCGCATTGAAAAACATCATAAATGTGACGTAGTGATTATTCCTAATCAACATATGGAAACACCACATTACGAAGTTATGCGTTTACGTAAAGACGAAACACTTGAAACGGTAAGTTACGGACAAGTTGTTGCGCCTGAACCTGAAGCATTTGAGATGTCAAAATCACCAAGTGCACCAGTACGTGAAGAGCCAATGCTAAAAGGTGTTGTAATGCCTTCTACACCGGCTCCACAAGCAGCGCCTACACCAGTAGCTCAGCCAGTAGTAACAGAGACTAAAACTGAAGGTGGCTTGTTTGAAGCAATCACTAAATGGTTTAAATCGTTATTTGCAAGCGAAACAGTAGAAGAGAAAAAAGAAGCTGTAGAAAAAGAGCAGCAAGAAGCGCGTAATAACGCTCGCAGTGGTAACGATAATCGTCGTCGTAATAACAACCAACGTCGTCGTAATAATAACCCGCGCACTAATAAACCACGCAATGAGCGCCCTGCAGCTGAAGAGGAAGTTAAAACAGACTCACCAGCAGCAACAAGCACCGAGACGCAAGAGAGAAACGAGAACCGCAATAAGCGTCGTCGTAACCCTAACTCTCGTAAGCGCCCAGAGCATAAAAGCGAAGAAAAAGATCAAGTTAAAACTGAAGCCCCTGTAAAAGCAGAAGTAGAAGTAGAAACTGATTCTAAGCCAGCTCAAGCTGTAGAGCCTAAAGAGCAAAAGCCTAAGGTTCGCCGTCAACGTCGTAACATACGTAAAAAAGTACGTCTGCAAGATGAAAACGCTGAGCAAGCAAACTCAACAGAGCAAACACCTGAACAAGCGGTAGTTACTGACACTCCACAAGTTCAAGAGCAAGCACCTGTTGTAGAAAAGCAAACACAAGCTCCGGCAGAAAAAACAGCTCACATTAAAGAAGAGAAAGTTGACGTTGTTGATTCTAACGATGAAGCAGCAACTACTGAAGACGAGCAAGAGCAAACACGTACACGTTCACGCCGTTCTCCTCGTCATCTTCGTGCATCAGGTCAACGTCGTCGACGTCCTGAAGGTGAAGCAGAAGTTAAATCTGACGAAGCCCCTGCATTTGTTCCAGTTGCTGATCAAGCTGCTGCAGAATATGAAGCAGAGCTTAAAGCTAAATCTGAAGAAACACCTGTGGATGCAGCGCAACAAGTTGAACAAGCCGTTGCAGTTGAAGACTTAGCAAAAGTTGAAGCTGTAGAAGAGCCAGCTAAAGTTGAAACGCCTGTAGTAACTGAAGAGCCAGCTAAAGTTGAAGCTCCAGTAGCAACTGAAGAGCCAGCTAAAGTTGAAACTCCAGTAGCAACTGAAGAGCCAGCTAAAGTTGAAACTCCTGTAGTAACTGAAGAGCCAGCTAAAGTTGAAGCTCCAGTAGCAACTGAAGAGCCAGCTAAAGTTGAAACGCCAGTAGTAACTGAAGAGCCAACTAAAGTTGAAACTCCAGTAGTGACTGAAGAGCCAGCTAAAGTTGAAGCGCCAGTAGTAACTGAAGAACCAGCTAAAGTTGAAACTCCAGTAGTAACTGAAGAGCCAGCTAAAGTTGAAGCAAAAGTGAAAACTGAAAAATCAGCACCGCATGTTAAAACAGCGGTTACTCAAGGGTCTGCAAGTGCGCCAATGGCACAGCCTACTCCTGTAGCTGATAGCGAAGTAAAACACACATCTGTAGCAATGGCTCACGATAAACGTGAACTAGTGCCAGATAGTGGTTTACGTGCGGGTTCTATCAAACCTGCTGGTCGTGCAAGTTCTGCAATGACTAAAACATTGAGTGTTGATTAATAACTAACACTTATTTAAAAGCCCCGCTATTTAATAAATAGCGGGGCTTTTTTGTTTACATACTTTGAATAATTATTAAAGTTTCTTCACGCCCATAATAAGCGATTTGTTCACAAAGAGGTTAAAAGACGCTGCGCTTTTAGAGGTAACAATAAAGCTAAATTGAAAAAGCTCCGCTAATAAACCATCGCTTGTGTTTTCTCATTTACTCCTCTTTCACTTCTCTTTGTGAAATAGATCTTTAAGTTGTTTTGTTAGCAAAGAAATTAAGTAAACAGAAGCGATGCTTCTCCCCCTGTGTCAGGATAGTTGTCGCCTCTAACTTTTAATAGAGGCAGATAAAATGAGACGTCGATTTACACCAGAATTTAAAGTTCACGCTGTTGAAAAAGTATTATCTCAATGTGATGATGTTCGCCTAGAAGATATTGCGCTTGATTTAGGCATCGGTTATTCAACCTTGCAACGATGGATCGCGCTTGCTAAAAACCATGAACTTGAAACTAAAAATAATGGTAGTCATATGACAACAGAAAAACGCCCTCATGACTGGAGCTTAGAAGAAAGGCTTAACGCCATTATTGAATGTGCGAGTTTAGATGAAGCAGCTCTTAATGAATATTGCCGCGCTAAGGGGCTTTACCCGCATCATATTAAACAATGGAAGCAAGATTTTGCTAAAGGGCCTTCAACGACGCCCGTAAAATCAGACAGTAAACAGCTCAAACAAGAAATTAAGCAGCTTCAAAAAGAGCTTAATCGTAAAGACAAAGCGTTAGCAGAAACAGCCGCCTTACTTGTACTCAAAAAAAAAGCAGATGCGCTTTGGGGTTTCAACGAGGACGATTAACCAGCTCAACTGAGCGTCATGAATTGATAAAGCTCATTACCGACGCGCAGAAATCAGGGGCAAGGCAAGAAAAAGCATGTGAGTTACTTGGTCTAACGGCAAGAACAATTCAACGCTGGATTGAAGCTGATGATATGACAGATAAGCGAACAAGTACGATAAAGCGACCACCTAACAGGCTAACTGAATTAGAGCAACAGCGTATAATTAAGACTGTTAATTCAATAGAATATGGACATTTACCACCCAGCAAGATAGTCCCTAAACTATTGGATAAAGGTGTGTGGATAGCATCAGAAAGCTCGTTTTATCGCGTTATGAAATCACATAAATTATTAACACACAGAGAAAAAGTTAAACCAAATAAAAAGATAAAAAAGCCAAAAGCGCTCAAGGCAATACGTGTAAACGAAATTTATACATGGGATATCACGTATTTGCCAACAGCTGTTAAAGGTCAGTTTTTATACTTATATTTAGTGATGGATATTTATAGTCGAAAAATAGTTGGTTGGCAGGTTCATGATACACAACTAAGCACACTGGCGGCTGATTTAATGGTAGATATTTGCAGGCGAGAGCAGGTAAAGCCTGAGCAAGTCACGCTGCACTCGAATAATGGCAGTCCAATGAAAGGGGCAACGTTATTAGCGACATTGCAGGAGTTAGGTATTGTTCCTTCATTTAGCCGACCGTCTGTGAGTAATGATAATCCTTATTCTGAATCGCTATTTAA
>NZ_JADYXC010000039.1:0-17947 GCF_015864505.1 Pseudoalteromonas sp. SWYJ118
ATAAAATGAGACGTCGATTTACACAAGAATTTAAAGTTCAAGCTGTTGAAAAAGCATTATCTCAATGTGATGATGTTCGCCTAGAAGATATTGCGCTTGATTTAGGCATCGGTTATTCAACTTTACAACGATGGATCGCACTTGCTAAAAACCATGAACTTGAAACTAAAAATAATGGTAGTCACATGACAACAGAAAAACGCCCTCATGATTGGAGCTTAGAAGAAAGGCTTAACGCCATTATTGAATGTGCTAGTTTAAATGAAGCCGCTCTAAATGAATATTGCCGTGCTAAGGGGCTTTACCCACATCATATTAAACAATGGAAGCACGATTTTGCTAAAGGACCTTCAACGAAGCCCGTAAAATCAGACAGTAAACAGCTCAAACAAGAAATTAAGCAGCTTCAAAAAGAGCTTAATCGTAAAGACAAAGCGTTAGCAGAAACAGCCGCTTTACTTGTACTCAAAAAAAAAGCCGATGCGCTTTGGGGTTTCAACGAGGACGATTAACCAACTCGGCTGAACGTCGTGAATTGATAAAACTCATTACAGACGCGCAGAAATCAGGGGCAAGGCAAGAGAAAGCATGTGAGTTACTTGGTCTAACGGCAAGAACAATTCAACGCTGGATTGAAGCTGATGATATGACAGATAAGCGAACGAGTACGATAAAACGCCCCCCTAACAGGCTAACTGAATTAGAGCAACAGCGTATAATTAAGACTGTTAATTCAATAGAATACGGGAATTTACCACCTAGCAAGATAGTCCCTAAACTATTGGATAAGGGTGTGTGGATAGCATCAGAAAGCTCGTTTTATCGCGTTATGAAATCACATGAATTATTAACACACAGAGAAAAAGTTAAACCAAATAAAAAGATAAAAAAGCCAAAAGCGCTTAAGGCAACACGTGTAAACGAAATTTATACATGGGATATCACGTATTTGCCAACAGCTGTTAAAGGTCAGTTTTTATACTTATATTTAGTAATGGATATTTATAGTCGAAAAATAGTTGGTTGGCAGGTTCATGACACACAACTAAGCACACTGGCAGCTGATTTAATGGTAGATATTTGCAGACGAGAGCAGGTAAAGCCAGCGCAAGTCACGTTGCACTCGGATAATGGCAGTCCAATGAAAGGGGCAACGTTATTGGCTACATTGCAGGAGTTAGGTATTGTTCCTTCATTTAGCCGACCGTCGGTCAGTAATGATAACCCTTATTCGGAATCGTTATTTAAGACGTTAAAGTATCGCCCGGAATACCCTGAAAAAGCCTTCGAAGATATCGCGGGCGCAAGGAAATGGGTTAACGGGTTTGTAGATTGGTACAACGATGAGCACTTGCACAGCGGTATTAAATTTGTCACGCCAAACCAGCGCCATTTAGGATTAGATAAAGCGATACTAGCGAAACGTCATCGGGTAAATGAAATGGCGAAATTACATAATCCAAGTCGTTGGTCAGGAAAGTCGCGAGATTGGACAATGATCAATGAAGTAAATTTAAATCCAGAGAAAAAAGAAGAAGTGCGGGCGGCATAAAATTTAACTTGATGCGACAACTAACTTGAAAAACTCCGGTCTTCTCATTTACTCCTCATTTGCTTCTCTTTGTGCAATATGGTTTTAAGTGATTTATTCACAAAAAGGTTTAGAGGTCGCTGCGCTTTAGAGAAGTAAAAATACATAATTACTGTTGTTTTAATGTCTTCTCATTTACTCCTCTTTTGCTTCTCTTTGTGCAATAAGATTTTAAGTGATTTATTCGCAAGGATTTTAAGAGGCATTACGCTTTAGTAAGGCAATGAATAGCAATCAGCGCTTCTCACGTGAGCAAGCTCGTTTACAATATATTTTAAAGCGTTACCAATTTTGCATTTCGACTATGCGCGATTGCGTGCGTGCATATTCAAAGCTCAACTTTTTACCTTTATATAAATGTTCAATGTCGGTTTGCGCATTTATTACCAGCAATTTATGGCAATCGTAAAACTCATCTACTAAGGCAATAAAGCGACGTGCTTCGTCGTCAAAGGTGTGCTCATCAAGCGTTTGTTTTTCACGTTGATAACTATCTTCTATACCGTGAACAATAACTTTACCCGTTGCTTTAACCCCCATTTGCGGCACGTTTGTTACATATAGCACATCAAATTGCGTTGCTAAAAACATATAATCGTTAGCGCTACGAGGGCCTGAGCATAGCGCCATAAAATCAATCATCAAGGCATTATCTGCTTTTAATAAATAAGGTAAATCGCGGCCATGCACGCTAATTGTATTTCTATATGTTACCTCTGCATAAGAAGCTAAAAACTCATTTTCAAAATCATTATTAGGTAAATTAATAAAATAGTGACGACTGTTTTTTCCATATCTAAAACGGTGATCGTCCTCCCCTGCCACGTTAATTATATGGCAATGGCTATTAATTAAATCGATAGTAGGTAAAAATCTCGCTCGTTGCAGGCCGTTGTAATAAAGTTGCTCTGGCTTTGCGTTCGATGTGGCCACCAGCACAACACCTTGTTCAAACAAGGCATTGAACAATCTGGCCATAATCATGGCATCGCCAATGTCGCTCACAAAAAACTCGTCAAAACACAGTACGCGGATGTTTTTAGCCCACTGTTTTGCAATCAAAATAAGTGGATTTTTTTGACCTTGTAGCTGCGAAAGTTGGGCATGCACCTGCGCTATAAAATGATGAAAATGCAGCCGCTGCTTTTGATCAATAGGTAGGTTTTTATAAAATAAATCCATTAACATGGATTTACCACGCCCTACGGGTCCATATAAATAAATGCCTTTTATTAAGGGCGCTTTTTGCCACCATGATGTGTGAGCTTGAAGTTGCTCGCTTAATGTATTTAAAGCCTCCACTGCATTTTGCTGCGCAGCATCAAAACATAGTTCACCCGAGTTTATTTTTGCTTGGTAAAGGCTTAAAATTTGTGTGCTGTGCACTGTCATGGTATTTCACTATCGGCTATAATCGCGCCCATTGTAGCCGACTAAAAATGTGAACCAAAATGAAATTCCCTTGCCGCTTAGATAAATTTATTAGCCACTTAGCTGAAATACCGCGTACCCAAGCTCGCGCGAGTATTAAGCGAAAAGAAGTAAGCGTTAATGGCGAAGTAATCACATCACATAATTTTCAGCTAGCTCAGCAAGATGAAGTACTGTACCAAGGTACACCTTTGGTATTTTTAGGTAAGCGCTATTACATGCTTAATAAACCTGTTGGCTATGTATGTGCTAACAGTGACGAGCTACATAAAACTGTTTTTGACTTACTTGATGAGCCAAATATGAGTGACTTTCATGTAGCAGGTCGTCTTGATATAGATACCACAGGGTTAGTTATTATTACTAATGATGGCGATTGGTCACATAAAATTACGTCACCTAAAAGCAATAAATTTAAAACCTACCTCGTCGAAACCCAAGAGCCGATTACCGATGAAGCCCTTGAGCAATTACGAACAGGTGTCATGCTGCATAACGAAAAAGATTTAACCCGCCCAGCTATAGCAGAGAGACTTGCTAATTACGGCCTGCGTTTATCAATAAGTGAAGGTAAGTATCATCAAGTTAAGCGTATGCTTTACGCGGTAGATAACAAAGTAGTTGAGCTGCATCGCGAGCAGATTGCGGGAATTACCCTAGATGAAAACTTGGCCAGTGGTGAATATCGACTATTAACAGCGCAAGAAATTAAGTTATAAAAGTGCTTTAAAGGAGCTAAGGCTTGGATTATTAGTTAAAACAATATAGCCAAACTTTTACTTGAGCCTGTTGGCCTGCTCTACTAAAATAGCGACCTTCAAAATTTACTAAGGTCGGCCGTGTTAGTTAATTACAATCCCCCTATGAGTCCGTATTTAACGATACTTTTTCAGGATGACGACTTACTGATAGTTAATAAACCAAGTGAGTTATTAACTGTCCCAGGTAAAGATCCTAAACATGCCGACAGCTTAATTAATCGTGTTAATCGTGTTTTTCCAACAGCAAGAATAGTGCACCGCTTAGATATGGCGACTTCTGGCATACTGTGCCTTGCCATGAATAAAGCAGCGCACAGACATTTAAGTATGCAGTTTCAAGAGCGCGAAACAGCTAAACGTTACATAGCACGTGTATACGGACACCTTGAGGCTGAAACAGGATCAGTAGATTTACCCCTTATTTGTGATTGGCCTAATCGCCCAAAACAAATGGTTGATCACGACAGAGGTAAACCTTCGCTTACGCATTTCAAAATACTTGAGCGTGAAGACAATGCAACCCGTGTGGAGCTAACGCCTATCACTGGTCGCTCGCATCAGTTACGTGTACATATGTTAAGCCTTGGTCATCCTATTTTAGGTGATAGACTTTACGCCCACAAAGAGGCACTTGCTGCCGCTCCTCGCTTACAATTACATGCACAAATGCTGCAATTAAAGCACCCTGTAACTGAGCAAGTACTTACTTTTGAAGCCGAATTAGAGTTTTAGCAGGTTCAAATTTACTAGCTAATTCGCTCTATACATTAAACTTTTAGATAACCTTGCCGATACCTAACTAATTGTCATTAGTTAGGTGCGTTATGCTATTTCCACGGTTTTTAAAAGGGGCTTTTTATATACAGCTCAGCTGTGCCCTACTTTTAGCTAACCCCATCAGCGCAGCTGAACATATTGCTCCACCTAGCCTATCAAGTATTGAAAATAGCGATATTGAGCGACTACTTCCAAGCGATGAAATAAAGCCTATATTGGCGGGTGAAACAGAATTTTTAAGCCTTTACAGCGAGTATATGAGTAGTAATTTTAGAGGTATCGTAATACTTATACCCGACTGGCATTCTTCACCTACCAATAATTCAGGTATGAGCTACTTGCGCAAAGAGCTTAATAATTTAGGTTACAGCACCTACGCAATGACAGTACCCGACATTGACTGGCAAGCAAGTAAAATGGCCGAAGCAATGCCCAGCGAAGCCGAAGCTGCGCCTAGTAAAGCCGATGAACCTGCATCACCCGACACCGCAACAAGCGCACAATCACAGCCTGCAAAAATAAAAGAAGAACCTCATTACGTTAATGCAATTGAAAAAGTAACTGATGACGTGCTCGATAACTACAAAATAAATCTCATTTCTCGTTTTAATGCGCTGTATCAAACTGCAATGGAAGACTCGAGTAATATAGTGGTTATTGCACAAGGTACGAGTGCGGGTGTGTTGTTGGAGTACTATGCAGATTTTCCGGACGAGAGAGTTGAGGCGTTTATAAGTTTAAGTAGTTACCTGCCTAACACAAAGCGTAACGAAAGCTTGAGCCAAACGGCTTCACTTGTTACACCTGCCTTGCTTGATATTTACTATGCAAATGACAGCACAGACATTTTAATGAGCCTTAAAAATCGTCAGCGCTGGGTTGAGCGAAATGCAAAATTTGATTACCGCCAACGCCAGTTGTTTGGCTTGCGCGATCAACCCGATCAACACGCACGCCTAACAAAAGAAATAGACGGCTTTTTACGCCGACTTTTTTAAATACTCATAAGCAGCTTGAATATCTTGGCTCTTTTTAACAGCCAGTTCCATCATGTGTTTTGGTAAACCTTGCGATACTAATTTATCTGGATGATGTTGCGACATAAGTTTACGGTACGCTACTTTTATATCACGCTGCGTTGCATCGCTACTTAAGCCTAATAACGCCAATGCTTGCGCACGGTTCATATTATTATTTGGCGGTACATGGTGGCCAGAACCTTCACGGTAACTACTACTTTGACCTTGGTTTTGTTGCTGCTGATTAAAGCGCTGTTGTTGCTTTCTAAAGTTAAACTCAGCTTGGTAACGTTTTAATACAAATGCAAAGTGTGTTTTAGAAATGCCTAGCTGTTTACTTACTTCTGCTAATAGTTGCTTTTCTTGCTCGGCTAGCACGCCATCAGAAAATGCCATCTGAATTTGTATTTCTAAAAATAACTGTATTAAATCGTTTCGTTTAGCAAAGCGTTCTTTAAAATCGTGTACTGTTTCTTTAAGTGAAAAGTCACTCTCTTTACCTGATTGAAATGCATGCTGTGCTTCACGGCGTTCTTCGCCTTTTAAGCCCATTTCATCCATAAACAAGTTAGCCGCTTTTATATGTACTTCGCTAACTCGACCATTCGATTTAGCAATGTGCCCCATGACAGCAAAGCAGCTTGAAAAGAATAAAGCTTGGCGCTCGTGAACATCGTCACCACTAAATAAGCTAGAAAAGCCGCCTGCTTTATCAAAGTTATTTTTTAAGCTTTTATCAAATAAATGACCTAGGTATAAACCTAAAATGGCACCAAATATTTTGCCAAACATAAAGCCAAAACAAAAACCGAGAATTTTTCCCCACATCTATAATACTGCCTTTTTAAAAATTGAGTTATTACGCCTCAAGGCGCGTGTTTAATTGGTTTAAACGCTCTGGTGTACCAATATCATCCCACTGCCCTATATAGAGCTCAGTAGAGACTAAATGTTTATTTAGCTTTTCACGTAAAATAGGCCCTAAAGGGCGAATACCTTGCGTTAATCCTTTAAAAAAATCAGCCTGATACCGGCCAATCCCTGAAAATGTATATTTTTGGCTCTCGGCCGATAAATGGCTCAATGCAAAGTCGCCATCTGGATTGTGTGGCGGGTTTTCTATCAGCACTATGTGCGCCTCACCGGGTTGTAAATGAAGTTGCATAAGCGCACTTACATCATAATCGGTGTATACATCACCATTTATAACAATGAACGAGTCGCCTAGCAGTGGTAACGCTTCAATTATACCACCGGCAGTTTCAAGGCCACCTTCTACTTCTTGGCTGTAAAGTATGTTTACGCCAAACTGACTGCCATCGTTAAAGTAGTCTTTTATTTTATCACCTTGCCACGCAAGGTTTATTACAATATCGGTAATTCCGGCAGCTTTGAGGTTATTTATATGGTGCTCAATAAGTGGTTTTTCTGCCACTTTTAACATTGGCTTTGGCATATTTTGCGTTAGCGGCATCATACGTTGTCCGCGCCCTGCAGCTAAAATCATCGCTTTCATGAGCGCTCCTTTGCTAACTTTTCAGTCACTTTTGGCACTATGGTATTTTTAGTCCACTCACTTAATGCTTTAAGCTCTGGATAGTTTGCCGCTACTTCAATAATATAATCAAGCGTCGGTAAAATATTGTCTAAATAACCTGTTTTATCATCACGTAAATATAATCGACAAAATATTCCTGCCGCTTTTAAATGGCGCTGTAAGCCTGTTAAATCAAACCAATATTTAAATTCATCAAATGAAGTGTTAACCATTAAGTTTTGAGCTGTAAATTCTTGATAAGCAAAATCAAGCAAGCTTGTTAACTCTTTTTGAGGCAGTTTAAAGTAGCAATCGCGTAGTAGCGATACTAAATCGTAGCAAAGCGGCCCGCGTACAGCATCTTGATAATCTATAATTGCCCACTGGCCGTTACTATTCATAATATTACGGCTATGGTAATCGCGATGAACGGTAACAGTGGGTTGCTCAAGCATGGCCTTTATTAATAGCGCTGAACTTGTTTGCCACATTACGTTTTGCTCTGCGCTGAGTGACTCATTAATAAAATCATTCACTAACCACTGGTTAAATATATCAAGTTCTAGCTTTATAAAGTCTTCGTTATACGCTTGCATAGCAAAAGCTGGCGGCGTTTTTGCCCACTGAGCACTTAAACTAATTAATGCTTGATAGTGCTCGGTGCGGTTTGCATCATCGAGCATGTCGGCTAGGTGTGTACAGCCTAAATCGCTGAGAATAAAAAACCCTTGTTTTTCATCACTTGCAATAATAGTAGGAAGTAAAAAACCTTGTTCAGTAAATACCTTATTTAGCGAAATATAAGGGTCGTTATTCACTTTTTTTGGATCAGAATCCATCACTATTAAATGCTTATTATCGTGATTTAAACGGTAATAACGGCGAAAACTCGCATCACCCGTGATCGCGTTTAAAGTATGCGACTTAGCATTAAGGTGTGAGTTTATAAATTGTTGTAAATTCTCAAAGCGTGTCATTTTATAAGATATCTATTTTTCACTAAGTTAATTAGGTCAATTACTGTAATTGCCATTATTTTCCTTTATTATGTGTATATTATATTAAACACACAGTATTAAGGTCAATAAATGAGCAAAACCTGGGGCATATTGATGCTAAGCGTAGTTAGCGCACCATCGCTTGCCGAAACTGAACTGGCACACAACCTTTGTGGCATTTCAATGCAAACCAGAGCTTGGCAACCACTTGAAGGCCTTAACCTTGGTGAAGTTGATATTCAAGCTGATGATGTTGAGCTGCTTGGCACTCAAAGCGCTGAATTTACCGGCAATGTTGATATTAACACCCTTAAGATGAGTTTGTCCGCACAAACTGCGTTGATAGACAAACAGCGTGGTTTATTAAATGCAACGGGGCCAATTACTTATCAAGATTACGTGAGTAAAGTAAACAGCACCGGATTAAATGCCGATTTAAATAATTCAGAAGTCAGTTTATTAGGCGCCGACTACAGCCTAACCGAACAACAAGGTAAAGGCGGCGCTGAAAAGCTCACTGTTAATCAGTCTGGCCTATTACTCATGAATGCAAGCTTTACTACTTGCCCAAGTGACACCCCAGTATGGGAAATTGAGGCTGACGAAATAAACCTTTCACGCGAAGAAGGCTGGGGCGAAACATATAACGCCGTATTACGCATTCTCGATACACCGGTTTTATACCTACCTTATTTTACATTCCCACTGGATGAGCGCCGTAAATCAGGTTTACTTACCCCGACTATTTCAAGCTCTGACAAATACGGTCTTGAAACAATTACGCCGTATTATTTAAATATTGCACCTAATTTTGATGCCACTATTACGCCTCGTTATATGTCTAACAAAGGGCTGCAATTACAAACCGAATTTAGATACTTAACAGAGCAACATGAAGGCTTAGTAGGAATTGAATATTTAGATAGTGATGATTCTGAGCCAGACTTAAATGAACGCTATATGTTTCATTGGCAACAGCAAAGTTATCTGGGTGAAAACTGGCGCGCAAACGTTGATGTAACCAATGTAAGCGATGATAACTACATCACCGATTTAAGCTCAAATTACGCAAGTAAAACCGATACACAGCTGTATCGTACTGGCTCACTTACTCATTTGGGTGATACATGGCGCACCGATATTAAAGTACAAAACTTTGAAGTATTGGGCGATCACTTAGAGTCATATACTGCAATACCACAAGTTAATTTTACGCAAACTGCGCCTTGGCGTTTTGATAATTTTGATTTTAGTGTGTCGGGCGAAATTAGCCATTTTACTAATGATTCATCAGAAGTGGCCATAGACAGCGCAACTCGTGTACACGTAGAGCCAAAAGCCCGCTACAACTACGCAACGCATGCGTGGTCATTTTTATCTGAAGTGAGCTTATTGCAAACTAATTATAAGCAAAACGGAAACTTAACAGGCACGCAATACAGCGATACTGTATCGCGTACTATTCCTAAAGTACGTTTGTATTCTCAGCTTAATTTTGAGCGTGACGCATCTTACTTTTTTGAAGATGCTATACAAACGCTAGAGCCGCAAATTCAATATTTATATACACCTAATAAAGACCAGTCAGACATTGGCTTGTTTGATACAACCAAGCTACAAGACGATTATTATGGTTTATTTAGAGACGTGCGCTTTTCAGGTGTTGACCGCATAGCAGCAGCGAATCAGTTTACTTTAGGTGCTACAACGCGCCTATTTGATAAAAAACAAGAAGAAGTATTTAATTTTAGTGCCGGCCAAATATTTTATTTAAGTGATGACGCCAAGCCAACAGAGCAAGGATTGAACTCAGACACTAATTATAATGCACTATTTGCAGCTCAAACCATGTTACATTGGCACCGCCGTTGGTACCTCGCTGGAGGTATTCAATACGATACAGATGGCAAGCAAATGGTACAGTCAAATGTAACACTTGATTATAAAGGTGATAATAATCAGCTAGTACAATTGAACCATCGCTATGCAAATGATGTCTCAGGAAATACAATCGAGCAAGCAGGTGTATTTACAAGTATTCCTATTAGCGACGAATGGCAATTTATTGCAAGCTATCATCGAGATCTTGAAAACAACAGAAGTATCGAAGTATTGAGCGGATTACAGTATGAATCATGCTGTTGGGCTATCCAAATTACTGGGCACCGCCAAATTGAAACAGATTTAAATCAATCAATAGGCCAAGAACAAGCAACTTTTGATTCAGGTATTAGTTTGAATTTTGTATTAAAAGGACTTGGCAGTAAAAGCCGTTATGATGCACAAAAATTATTACAACAAGGTATTTTTGGCTATCGTAGACCGTATTTTCTTAGTAACTAGTATCACAACAGTACTATCAGCAAGAGTAGTAAAAAGAATATGAATTTAAAAAAATTATTAACATCAGCAGTTTTAAGTGCCAGCCTTTGTCAAAGTGCAATGGCCGCACCAGTAGAAATAGATAAAGTTATTGGCGTTGTAAACCAAGGCGTAATTTTAAAAAGCGAAGTAGACACCATTATTAATCGTGTTAAAAAGCAAGCCGAAGAACAAAACCAGCAATTACCAAAAGATGAAACTCTTCGTGTACAAGCTGTTGAGCGTTTAGTTAATCAAGCCCTTATGATACAAATGGCTGAACGTATGGGGTTACAAATCTCAGACAGCCAACTTGATCAAACTCTTGCAAGCATGGCACAAGAGCAAGGCGGTACAATTGCCGATTTACGCCGTACTATTGAAGGTTCGGGCGAAAGCTTTCAAGCTTACCGTGAAGAAATTCGTAAAGAAATAACAACGCAGCAAGTAACACGTGCAAGTGTTGATCGTCGTATTTATATTAGCGAGCAAGAAGTTGATAACCTTTTAAAAATTATGGAAACCCAAGGTCAAAGTGCTGAAGAGTACGACATTGGTCATATTTTAATAGATATCCCTAACGATGCGAACGCTGACGAAATTGCTGGCGCAAAAACACGCGCAGATAAAGTTATTGAGCTATTAAACGATGGCCAAGAATTTAAGCGTATTGCTATTTCATCATCAAGCGGCTCTAAAGCACTTGAAGGTGGACAGCTTGGTTACATGGGCATTAACGAAATGCCATCGCTTTTTGCTGAAGCAGTAAAAGGCCAAAAGAAAGGCGCTATTGTTGGCCCACTTCGCTCTGGTGCTGGTTTTCATATCATTAAAGTACAAGATGTTCGTGGCCTACAAGTTGTAGAAACAACTGAAGTGCGTTCACGCCATATACTAATTAAACCTTCAATTATTTTAAGTGAAGAAAAAGCACGCTCAATGCTTGCTGGTTTTGCAAAAGACTTACGCGCAGGAACTGCTGACTTTGGAAAGTTAGCTAAAGAGTACTCAGAAGATCCAGGCTCTGCACTTAAAGGTGGCGAGTACGATTGGACAGATCCAACTACCTACGTACCTGCGTTTAAAGATACATTGCTTTCTCTTAAGCAAGACGAAATAAGCGAACCGTTTAGAACACAGTTTGGTTGGCACATTGTGCAGTTACTTGGTAAACGTGTAGCTGATAAAACTGAGCTAGCTAAACGTAACCGTGCTCACGGTATGTTGTTTAACCGTAAATTTAAGGAAGAAAGTTTTAACTGGCAGCAAGAAATGCGCGAGCAAGCTCACGTTGAAATTTTCACAGCAGACCAATAAATATGACCTTAAGAATTGCTATTACACCGGGTGAACCCGCTGGTATTGGCCCAGATTTGCTACTCACGCTTGCTCAGCAAGCGTGGGATGTTCAACTTATAGCGATTGCCGATGGCAAACTATTAAAAGAGCGTGCAAAACATTTAGGCTTAACAATAAACTTAATTAAATTTGATGATAACGCACCAGCAAAAGCAGCACCTGCTGGCAGCTTGTATATTCATCAGGTTGATTTAGGGGTTGATGTAGAACTTGGCGTACTAAACGACGGTAACGGACAATACGTGTTAGATACCTTGCGTATAGCAAGCGAAAAAAACATGGATGGCACCTTCGATGCAGTTGTTACAGGCCCGGTTCACAAAGGCATAATTAACAAAGCAGGTATTTCGTTTAGTGGGCACACTGAGTATTTTGCGCAGCAATCAAATACTGCTGATGTAGTTATGATGCTTGCAACAGAGGGCTTACGCGTTGCACTTGTAACCACTCATATTCCACTGGCGTATGTATCGCGTGCCATTACACCTGAGCGTTTAACTAAAGTAGCGGGTATTTTAAATCACGACTTACAAACTAAGTTTGGTATAGAAAAACCACGTATTTTAGTGTGTGGCTTAAATCCGCATGCCGGTGAAGATGGCCATTTAGGTCGAGAAGAAATAGAAACAATCACGCCAACGCTTGAGATACTTAGAAGCGAAGGTATGAATTTAATTGGCCCACTACCGGCCGATACCTTATTTCAAGATAAATACCTATCTGAAGCAGATGCAGTGCTTGCTATGTATCACGATCAGGGATTACCTGTGCTAAAATACAAGGGATTTGGTAAATCGGTAAATATTACCCTTGGCTTACCATTTATCCGCACTTCAGTTGACCACGGTACTGCACTCGATTTAGCAGGGACTGGTACAGCTGACGTTGGCAGTTTTGAATTAGCGATCCGCGAAGCAATTAAGCTCGCCCAAGAAAAAGCACAAAATCAATGACCGATAAAGTACATTTAGGACACCGCGCTCGTAAGCGTTTTGGGCAAAACTTTTTATTTGATGAATCTATCATCGACAAAATAGTCTCTGCGATCGATCCTAAACCAGAAGACAACCTAGTAGAAATTGGCCCCGGCCTTGGCGCAATTACTGAGCCAGTAGCCGAATTAAGCGGCCATTTAACGGTTGTTGAATTAGATAAAGATTTAGCGCAACGATTAATTGAACACCCATTTTTGGGTCCTAAATTAACCGTTAACCAAGGCGATGCAATGACGTTTGACTTTGCAAGCTTGGTTCGCGATGACAAAAAATTAAAAGTGTTTGGTAATCTACCTTACAATATTTCGACACCGTTATTGTTTCATCTTTTTGAATTTTCAGATCATATTGAGCACATGCACTTTATGCTTCAAAAAGAAGTAGTAAAACGCATGGTAGCAGGCCCAGGTAGTAAAACATTTGGCCGTTTAAGCGTGATGACTCAATACTACTGTAATGCAATGCCGGTTGTTGAAGTACCACCTGAGTGCTTTAAACCAGCGCCAAAAGTTGACTCTGCGGTTATACGTTTAATACCTAAAAAGCCAGAGCAACGTACAGCAAAAAGCGTTAAAATATTAAACACAGTGTGTTTAGAAGCCTTTAATCAACGCCGTAAAACACTGCGTAACAGTTTAGGTAATTTACTAACTGCAGAAGAGCTTACTAGCATTGGCATTGATATAACGCTGCGTGCTGAGCGCTTATCTTTACAACAATTTATTGATATAGCTAACTGGATTTATGACAACAAGCAGTAATATTGGATCGCCTGTAAAGGTGTCTGTAGAAACATTTTACGTAGAAGGCCAATCTCAACCTGAGCTTGAAAAATACGTATTTGCTTACTCAGTAACGATTAAAAACCATAGTTTATGTAGTGCAAAATTACTGAGCCGCTATTGGTTAATTACCGATGCAAATGGCAAAGAAGTAGTAGTAGAAGGTGAAGGCGTTGTTGGCGAAATGCCAGACATTGGCCCAGGCGAAAGCTATAAATACACCAGCGGTGCAATTTTAGATACACCTGTAGGCACTATGCAAGGCCATTACACGTTACGCAACGAATTTGGCTCTGAGTTTCAGGCGCCTATTAATGTGTTTCGTTTGGCTTGCCCTAACATTTTGCATTAAGCACTTAAATGGCAGATTATGCGATAGGTGATTTACAAGGGTGTTTTAGTGAATTTAACACCCTTTTACAACGTGTTGATTTTAACCCAAGCAAAGATCACCTTTATTTAGTTGGCGACATAGTTGCCCGCGGGCCAGACTCCCTAGCCTGCTTAGACTACATTTATCAACATCAAAATAGCATGACCATCACTTTAGGCAATCACGACCTTCACATGGTTGCCTGCTACTTTCTTAACAAACCTACCAACCCAAAAGATAAACTAAACCCAATATTTGAAAGCCCAAAATTAGCGCGTTACATCGCCTTTTTACAAACCCAATCATTGGCCTTAGAGCTTATAAAACATAACTGCTTTATATCTCATGCCGGATTAAACCCCGACTGGTCTATTGACTATGCGCTAAAACAAGCACAATTTGCACAAAGCTGTTATCAATCAAACAATGCTAAAGCGTTTTTTGAACACATGTATCAGCCTCACCCGGAGCAGTGGTCAAGCAATCTTGATGACTTTGCAAAATTTAGATACATAGTTAATTATTTTACCCGCATGCGCTTTTTAACAAGTGATAACACACTCGAGCTTAATGCAAAGGGTGCAATAACCGATAGCCAAACATTAACACCGTGGTTTAACCATCCTAATATTGCTAAAACTAAACGCGATATTATTTTTGGCCACTGGGCCGCGCTTGAAGGTAGGACAGGTAATCCAAGAGTTCACGCCTTAGATACAGGCTGTGTATGGGGTAACACCATGACCCTAATGGAGCTAAGTACTAAAAAAGTAATTGTCGAAAAATCCCACCTTTCGTCTAAATAAACTGAAAAAAAACAATACATCTGTTAGATTTATCAATTAATAGTTAAAATTAGTTAAAGTAATTGATTTTAATTACTTAACTTATTGGTACAAACGCCGATAAGTCTTAATTGAAGTACTTTTGAGTGGAAATCTTATGAACCTGACAGTAAGCCAACGTATTTGGGGTGGTTTTATATTTATCACACTATTATTATTAATAATTGGTGGTAACTCCTTAATAAAAATTGCAAATATTGACCGTTCTACTCAAAAAGTGAACCAACTATCACTTCCGGCACTAAATAAAAGCTCAGAACTACAAGCCGAATTTATTTTAATGAGTAAAGCCGCTCAAGCGAGCTTTTACACTACTTCTGCAAATGAACTAGCCCCCATTAAAAAACAAGTTCTTGAGCAAAAGCAGTTATTCAATACCCTTCATCGCGAACTTCAAGACGTAGTAAAAAATGATGCAACGCTTAATCAAAGTAGCCAAAATGTAGAAAAAACCTACTTAAGCTTTTTAAGCACAGTTGAAAGCTTGTTAGAAGATAAAAGCAAACAGCTAGCATTAAACAAAACATTAAAAGCACAATTAGAAAATATAGAGCTAAGTGCAGAAGATGCCAATTCTGTTGTACTCGATATTATTGACATTGATGGGTTTGAGCAAAACCACCCTCGTGCTTACCAAGCTGCAAACAATTTAGAAAATAACTTTATGTCAGTGGTAAGTAACAGCACTGATATGCTAACCGTTAAAACGCTTAATACTCTCGACATTGTTAAAAACGAGCAAACCTATTACCTAGAAGAAGTAACGCGTACCATTGCCTTAATTAAACCGGCTATAGAGCAAACTCACAGCGATTTATACTCAAGCTTAAAAGAAAATGTTGATACCTTAGAAAGCAATATCAAAGGTAGTAGTGGTTTAGCTGCAAACAAAAAACGATTAATTGATTCGATTACCCTAACAGAATCTGAGCTTGCCCAGTCAGAGCAAGCCACCAAAATGGCACTTAACCAAATTGACGAGTTAGTTAATCAAGCAAGTGACGTTGCCTTTAAATTACAGCAAGGCGTACGCAGCGACGTAGACTCAGCAAACTTATGGACGTGGGTTGGTATGATTATAGCCACTCTTTTAGCTGTAGCGATTGCTATTATTACTGTTAGCCGTATTACTAAACCACTTGCTGAAGTTAACCGAATTTTAGATATTGTTGCCAGTGGCGACATGACACAACGCTTAGACGACAGCGCTAAAGACGAATTTGGCGAACTATCTAAAAGTTGTAACACCTTAATTGATAACTTACGCAGCCTAATTAAAGGCATTATTTCGCGCTCTACTCAGCTAGCAGCAGCATCAGAGCAAACATCTGCAATAACAGCGGAATCAAGCCAAGCAATTCGTAACCAGCAAGCACAAGTTGAACAAGCCGCCACTGCAACAACCGAAATGAGCAGTACATCGCAAACGGTTAGCAACAGCGCTCAACAAGCACTTAGCGAAATTAAAAATGCTGATAAAGAAGCTGAGCGTGTTAAAGGTATTTCGAATAACAATAAAGCCACGATTGAGCAATTAGCACGTGAAGTAGACGACGCCTCACAAGTAATTAATAAACTACATCAAGATAGCGCATCAATTGGCAGCATATTAGATGTAATACGCGGAATAGCGGATCAAACTAACTTACTTGCATTAAATGCCGCAATTGAAGCTGCACGTGCTGGTGAATACGGCCGAGGCTTTGCTGTTGTGGCAGATGAAGTACGCTCTCTGGCGAGTAAAACTCAAGAGTCGACCCAAGAGATACAATCAATGATTGAGTCGCTACAAACAGGCGCTGAAGCTGCCGTAACAGCAATGAGTAAAGGTAAGCAACGTGCGGTATCGTGTGTTGAGCAAACCGACCTAGCAAGTAGCGCACTTGATTCAATTACATTTGCGGTTTCGCAAGCTCACGACGTAAGTGAAGAAATTTCGACTGCGGCACTTGAGCAACAACAAGTAGCACAAGAAATTAGCGAACGCCTTGAGTCGATTGTAGCCATCGCAGAGCAAACAGCCGAAGGCGCAAACCAAACTAATATCTCAAGCTCAGAAGTAGCCAAACTTGCCGAAGAGCTTCGCTTGTCGGTAGACGAATTTAAAGTTTAGGTTTACTAAAACGATTAAAAAACCCCGATGGTACTATGTACCATCGGGGTTTTTATTTATCAGGACTTTAAAAGTGAGATGTAAAACTTTACCGGTAACATACACACACCCTATCGATGCGAATTTACTTCGCGCTCATCTAACCTAACTTTACCAAAGCGAGGTATAAAACCTCACCTACAATATATGTACACCCTATCGATACGAATTTACTTCGCGCTCATCTAATCCAACTTTACCAAAGCGAGTTATAAAACCTCACCTACAATATATGCCACCTGTAGGTGCGAATTTACTTCACGCTCATGCAATACAACTTCACCAAATCGAGTTGTAAAACCTCACCTACAATATATGCACCCTGTAGGTGCGAATTTACTTCGCGCTCATCTAACTTAACTTTATCAAAAGCGAGGTATTAAACCTCACCTACGATATATGCCACCTGTAGGTGCGAATTTACTTCGCGCTCATCTAACCTAACGTTACCAAAGCGAGGTAATAAAACCTCACCTACAACATACACACCCTGTAGGTGCGAATTTACCTCGCGCTCTCTTATTTTAAAAACCTCTGCTACCTTTAATAAAAAGTACTGAAGGACTGTAAAAATGTATCGTTCTGATTTATTGCGAAAGGGCAGAGTATCATTAACAAATCGATTTTACTCAATCACACTGGTGGCGCACAAAAGAGAAAACATATTTATTTCTATGGATATTAATCGTTTGATAATCAAAGAAATGAAAAAGATAGAAACGCAAGAAGCAGCTAAAACAATAGCATTTGTAATTATGCCAAATCATATACATTGGCTAATTCAATTAGGAAATAAAAAAGCGCTGTCCGATGTAATTAAGTTATTTAAAGGCCGTTGCTCTAATGTAACCCGTGACGATTTAGGTATGTATAAATTATGGCAACGTAACTACTATGATCACATGATTAGAAATGAAAATGATTTACTGAACAATGCTAGATATATTATTGCTAATCCTTTGCGGG
>NZ_JADYXC010000004.1:0-243738 GCF_015864505.1 Pseudoalteromonas sp. SWYJ118
AGTGTTGCTTGCAGTGCTTGTTCTATATTCACAAAAAAATCCGTAGTTAGTTTCCTAACTACGGATTTTGCATGATCGTTTGGATCGGTCAACCGGTCATTTTCTTAACTGATCGGCATTAACCTTTAGGTGCTTTTTTTGGTTTTAAACTCAGCTTATAAATTTAATAAATAAGCTTCAATAAATCGGCGTTGGTTAGCGGCTTTTGGCGCTGTTTTAAATATAAGTGTATTACCATTTTTACGTAGTTTTAGCTCATTAGTAAATTTACATTCGATAGCATTGAACTGAGCTATGTCGTTTTTAAAACTTTGGTCTTTTTCGCACATGTATGCCATTTCGTTTGCAACTTGTGCACAAAATGAACCCACTGGATATTCTTTTAGGTTTTCATCATCAATGCTTTCCCAATCAACATTGGTATTTATTTTTAATCCGCATTGCTTATCTATTTCGCTATTAGCGGCAGCTATATTTTTTTGTTGATACCCTAAATGCTTTTCACGATTAAACTTCGCTAGTTTAGCTTGAGTACCTTTATTTAATTGTTGATCGTATTGCGCTTTTAAGTCTTCAACAATGGCAGGGTTTGACTCTTCTTTTTTTGATAAGTAAATTCCATCACGAGTGTCTGGAATATAAAGATTGTAAGAGCAACAGCGGTAGCCTTCCTCAACACTTACTAAACTTCTTTGTGTACCATCGTAAGTATATTTGTAAGCTTTATTACTACCATGAGGTTTTAAATCGGTTAAAAATACAATCCCATCAATATCATGGTTTATGCCTGTTACTTTTACTAAAGCTTGTTTTTTATCTGTTGTTGGGGCAATAACAACATTAACGCCTTCGCCCGAACTTAATTCTATTGGGTACTTAGCAAATTCCAAAGCAAAGCTTTTTTGACTAAGTAAAATACAGGCTATAAAGAATAGTTTTTTCATATTAAGTCCTTTTTAAGTTTTAAAGTTATACAGCAAGCTGGTTTATAACATTGATAATAATTGATTAAAAGCAATACAGGGTAGGTGAACGTGCCTATTTTTTGATTTTTAGCGTTTAAAAAACTAATTAACGTGTTTTTGGCACGAGTGAATTGTGCAGACGTACATAGTAACTAAGCACGAATTTTGGCATTATAGCGCCATTAAACTTTGCATAGCTGTAAAGTGAGCATACGATTTAAGGAAAGTATATGCATATACATATTTTGGGCATTTGTGGCACGTTTATGGGTGGTATTGCAGCCATTGCTAAATCATTAGGTCATAAAGTAACGGGTTCTGATCAAAACGTTTACCCACCAATGAGTACGCAACTTGAAGAGCTTGGCATTGAACTGACTCAAGGCTACGACGTATCTCAATTAGAGCCAAAACCAGATATGGTAGTTGTCGGTAATGCAATGAGCCGTGGTAACCCGTGTGTTGAATATGTGCTTGATAAAGGTCTGCCTTACACCTCAGGCCCTGAATGGCTTAAACATAATTTATTACAAAAATCGTGGGTACTTGCTGTAGCGGGTACGCATGGAAAAACAACCACAGCAAGTATGCTTGCGTGGGTTTTAGAGTATGCAGGTTTAAAACCAGGGTTTTTAATTGGCGGCATAGTCCAAAATTTTGGTGTATCGGCAAAAGTGGGTGAAACGCCATTTTTTGTTATTGAAGCCGATGAATACGACACTGCTTTTTTTGATAAGCGCAGTAAGTTTGTCCATTACCTTCCACGTACACTTATTTTAAATAATCTTGAATTCGATCACGCTGATATTTTCGAAGATTTGAACGCAATAAAAAAACAATTTCATCACTTAATGCGTACATTACCTCAAAGCGGCAAGGTAATTTGGCCTAAGCAAGACGTAGCGCTTAATGACGTAATAGCACAAGGGCTTTGGAGCGAAAGCGAAACGCTAGGCGATGATTGGAGCTATGAATTAATAAAAGCCGATGGTAGTGAGTTTAATGTACTTTTAAATAACGAAAAGCAGGGCACTGTTTGCTGGCAAGCAATAGGCGAGCATAACGTTAAAAATGCAATTATGACTATCGCAGCAGCGCGTCATGTGGGTATAGCTGTTGATCATAGTATTGATGCCTTAGGAGAATTTATTAGCCCTAAAAGGCGTATGGAGCTAAAGGCTGATATTAATAATATTAAGGTGTATGACGATTTTGCGCATCACCCAACAGCAATTAAAACTACGCTTGCAGGACTGCGCGCAAAAGTAGGTGATGAAAAAATTATCGCTATTTTAGAGCCGCGCTCAAACACGATGAAAATGGGCGTGCACCAATATACATTATTAGATTCACTGCGTGATGCTGACGACGTACTACTTTTTGAACCAGAGAATCTAAATTGGTCGCTAAAAGAGCAAGCAGATAAAGCAGGCATGCAGTGCTTTAGCAGCACGCAAACAATTATTGATACGGTGCTTGAAAATATTGAGCCTAATCAACATATTTTAATTATGAGTAATGGCGGTTTTAATGGCCTTCATCAACACCTTGTTGATGGTTTAGCTGATAAATACAGCGGAGAATAGTGTGCAATTTAAAGATAGAATTACGCTCGCTTTTAGCGGTGCATCAGGTGCGCCTTATGGTTTAAGGTTACTTGAAGTATTGCTTGAACAGCAATTTCAAGTTTACGTACTTATCTCAAGTGCAGCGCGAGTGGTGCTTGATACAGAATCAAATATTAAGCTCTCTGGTAACGAAGATAAAGCCACTGAGCAGTTAAGTACGCTGTTTAATGCTAAATCTGGGCAGTTAAAAGTATACGGTAAAGATAACTGGTTTAGCCCTGTGGCATCGGGCTCTGCGGCACCTAAAAAAATGGTGGTATGCCCGTGTAGTGCAGGATCGGTTTCTGCAATTGCGGTAGGGGCGTCAGATAATTTACTAGAACGCGCCGCCGATGTTGTAATAAAAGAACGCGGGCAGCTAATTTTAGTACCGCGCGAAACACCATTTAACGAAATTCATTTAGAAAACATGCTTAAGTTATCTCGTTTAGGGGTAACTATTATGCCAGCAGCACCTGGTTTTTATCATAAGCCACAAAGTATTGAAGACTTAGTCGATTTTATGGTGGCAAGAATTTTAGATCATTTAAACATTGAACATAACCTAACAAAACGTTGGGGTTATGGTGAGGGTAAGTAATGGTTAAGCAAAATATTGCTTTAAATATAGAAGGCCTTACTAAGGTTTATAAAAATGGTGTTGAGGCCATTAAAGGCGTTGATTTACAAGTTTACGAAGGTGATTTTTTCGCTTTGCTTGGCCCAAATGGAGCTGGTAAATCAACCACTATTGGTGTTATTTCCTCACTTGTTAATAAAACAAAAGGCAAAGTAGAAGTATTCGGTTGCGATATTGATACTGATTTAGAAGCCGCAAAAGCGCATTTAGGCTTAGTGCCGCAAGAGTTTAACTTTAGTCAGTTTGAAACGCTTAGCCAAATACTTGTTAATCAAGCTGGTTATTACGGTGTTCCACGCGCTGAAGCCCATAAGCGTGCTGATAAATACCTAGCTCAACTTGGTTTACTTGAGAAAAAAGACAAGCAAGCGCGTACGCTTTCAGGTGGTATGAAACGCCGCTTAATGATTGCACGTGCGCTTATGCACGAACCAAAGTTGCTTATACTTGATGAGCCAACAGCAGGTGTAGATATAGAGCTTCGTCGCTCAATGTGGGATTTTTTACGCCAAATAAATCAGCAAGGCGTTACCATTATTTTAACCACACATTACCTTGAAGAAGCAGAGTTACTGTGTAAAAACATTGCGATTATCGATAATGGTCGAATTGTTGAAAACACCACTATTAAAGCACTGCTTGCAAAGCTTGATAAAGAAACGTTTATTTTAGATTTAAAAACGCCTGCAAATCCTGTAACGCTTGATGGCTATAAATTTACCATGACAGACGATCGCACTGTTGAGGTGGAAGTTGCTAAATCACAAGGGTTAAATGCTGTGTTTAGTGCATTAACAGCTCAAGGTAATACTGTATTGAGTATGCGAAATAAAGCAAACAGACTAGAAGAGTTATTTGTAGGATTACTAGAGCAAGGGCGGGGCGAATAAATGTTTAAATATGGCGTAGCCTTAAAGAGTTTATGGATTAAAGAGTGTATTCGTTTTTTACGTATTTGGGTGCAAACCTTAGTACCGCCAGCAATTACAATGAGCTTATATTTTGTTATTTTTGGTAACTTAATTGGTTCACGAATTGGCGATATGGGCGGTTTTAGCTACATGGAGTTTATTGTACCGGGCCTTATAATGATGTCGGTCATTACCAATTCCTATTCCAACGTAGCCTCTAGTTTTTATTCAACAAAGTTTCAAAAAAGCATTGAAGAGCTTTTAGTTGCACCTGTACCTAACTACATCATTGTTCTAGGCTATATGGGTGGCGGTATGACGCGCGGTATTATGGTGGGCTTTATAGTTACCTGTGTATCGTTATTATTTGTTGATATTCAAATTCATAATATTTTTGTAATTATGGCAACGGTTATTTTAACCTCAGCCGTGTTTGCTTTAGGTGGCTTAATTAATGCGATTTACGCAAACAGCTTTGACGATATAAGCATTATCCCCACCTTCATACTAACGCCACTAACTTACTTAGGCGGTGTATTTTATTCAATTACGTTGCTGCCTGAATTTTGGCAGAATGTATCACAAATCAACCCTATAATTTATATGGTTAACGCATTTCGTTATGGCTTTTTAGGTGTGTCGGATGTTGATTTGAGCGTGGCTCTTGGGGTTATTTTAGTATTTATAACAGCGTTATTTACATTAGCGCTTACATTGATCAAAAAAGGTGTGGGGCTAAGACACTAATGAGTGATGCAAATTCACGTAGTATTGTATCTAATCAAGCGGGTATTCACGAAAAGCTTGATGAAATAGTAAATAAGCACTTAGATGCTGAATTTAAAAAGCCAATTGCAGCACACACCCAAGCCGCATTTGACGAGGTTAATGCTAAAGTACAAGCCTTTAGTGGCCCGCTTATTTTAGACTCGTGTTGTGGCGTAGGTGAAAGCTCAGCTAACTTAGCTAAGCGCCACCCAGATGCACTTATAATTGGTATTGATAAATCGTCGCACCGATTAGATAAGCACGATGTTGAATATAAGCAAACCGACAGTGGTCAGTACATCTTAGTGCAAGCAGACTTAAATGACTTTTGGCGTTTAGCGGTAGCTGCTAATTGGCAACCTACGCACCATTATTTGTTGTATCCAAACCCGTGGCCTAAATCTAAGCATATTCGTAGGCGCTGGCATGGCGCAGCTATTTTTCCATTTATTGTTAAGTTAGGTGGAAAATTAGAAGTACGCAGCAATTGGGATATTTACGTTAAGGAGTTTGCTCGGGCGCTCGAATTAACAGGCAACCCTTGCGATGTAACGCTTTATGAGTCAGACGATGCCATTACGCCTTTTGAGCGTAAATACTGGGCCAGTGGCCAGCAAAGCCACCGACTCGTTATTAACTTACCTCGCTAAAGTAAGTTAAAGTGCTAATTCTTCTTCTATAACCGTACTAACATGTGACACTGGGTGGGCAAAGTAGTTGCCTTGCATTAGTGTCACATTCGCCTTTTTAAGTGCGGTTACTATGGTTGCATTTTCTACCGACTCTGCCATTAATTGCAAACCAAGTTGATTAGCAAAACTGGCTATATGTTCAATAAATAAATAGATATCTTTGTCATTCACTATTTGCTTTATTAGTGCGCCATCTAGCTTAATACCATCTACTTCCAGCTTAAGTACGTTTGATATATTTGAATAACCACTACCAAAGTCATCAATAATAACCTTAACGCCTTTCGTTTTAACCATTCCAATAAATGCTTTTACCTCAGAAAAGTTGGCAATAGCTTGGGTTTCTAAAAGCTCTAGTGTGATATTACCAGGATGCGGGTAGCGCTTAAGTTCGTCCGCAATAAACTCGCTTAAATTAGGGTCGAGCATATCTTGTGCTGTTATATTTAAACTCCAGCAAATATCGGTTTTTCTAAAGCGACTAACACATTGTGAAAATATAGTACGGGTAAGTATTCCGTCCATTCTTGATCGAGTAACAACATTTAAAAATGCATCAGGTTTCAACACTTCCCCTTGCGCCGTTACCATTCGAGCTAAACATTCGTATTGAACGACCTTGTTGGTATTTGTATCAATAATGGGTTGAAAGTAAGGCACTATACGGTTGTTATCAAACGCTTCACGCACCTCTTTAGCCATTTCAACATTGTATTGATATTGCGTTTTTACATCGTGTAGCGCTTTTGAGTAGTTAACTACGCTATGCCTGCCTTGTTTAGCTTGCAGCGCCGCTATATGAGCGTTTTCAAGTAGTAGCGATTTATTGCCACTGGCAATACCTGCACATAGAGTTATATAAATAAAAGGGTCAGTTAACACTGGGGTATTAAAGTTATATGTTTTTACGAGATCGGTAAATTCGTCATTACTCATTTCTTTAGGCGCGAGTAATACTATTTTGTTGGTTGCTAGTCTGTATATATGGCAATGCGCAGAGCTTCTGAGTTTAAAGTGAATAAGTAAGTTTTTCATTACTTTATCACCCACTTCAGTGCCGTAGAAACTGTTTATATCTTCTATTTCATTAACCCAAATAACGGCTAACTGCATGTGATGAGCATTACTTTTTTTAATAAAGTACTCAAGAGCAATATGATTTGAAAAACCAGTACTTGAGTCAGTTGCTAACGAGCGCTTTAGTAAATAAATATATATGGCGGCAACAAGTATCGCGATAAAAAAGAAGAAGCTAGCCATTGCAGCTGCTTTTGATACGCTTTCTTTAAGTTTCTCGTTTAAATTGTAAATAGTTATATCGGCACCCGTTAAATAGGTATTGCCGTTAATAGGGTCAACGTAAGGAATAAAAATAGTTTTAAAGTGGCCCCACTGATCGCTCGATATTTCAAATACAGGCTCGGTTGAGTAAAAAGCACTTATATTGGCATCGGTAGCTTCAGGGTAGAGATCTAAAAATTGAGTTACTTTGCCATTATTCTGATCGTCTTGCGTGTAGCTTGATGAGCTAAAAAGAACCTTACCGTCTTTTAAAATCATTGAATACACATAAGCAATATCAAGTGCTTGAGCAAACTCAGAGAGCTGTTTACTTTTATCTTGATAGTAAGAAAAACTTATGTTGTCGCCTTGATTAACCGCACTTAAGTAATTTTCACCTAAAATATGTTTTACGCTGGTGGCTGCATTAAGTAAGCGATTATCAACCGACTGCATTATTTCAGCACGCGTGGTTTGGTAAGTGTAGTAAACATAGGTAAGTAAGCTTATTAAAAACAAGCTAAAGCCTGCCACTATCCAACTAACTTTGACTCTTCCTTCTGGCATATGTGTCCCTTTTTTGTTATCAAATTTATTATACCCAAAATAAGTAAATGCCCAATAAATAATTAGGTTTGGTAGAGTTTTAATTAAATTATCATTTTTTTGTCATCGCTTTGATTGCTTTTATAGGTTTAAACGAGACATTTTAGTTATATTGCAGTAAAGTTAGCGCAATTTTTAAAGAAACACGATTGCTCTAAATGTCCTAATAAGTAGGCGTTTTTGATGGGTAAGCGCGTGTTTTAGCTACACACACTAGGTATTGAGATGGATCAAAAGCGTTGTGCCGTCGCCTCTAAAGAAAGCCTTAAGCGTATATTTACTGTACCTGAAGCGCCAGACTCAACTTTAAGCAAAATCGAGCTTGAAATTTCGAGTAATTTAGCAGGTTTTCTAAACGAAAATATAGCGGCAATTGAAAAACCATTACATGAAATCGAAAAAGATTTTCAGTCGGCAGTGATCCCAGAGGATCCAACGTTTGTATCTGCTTATGCCCAAGACATAATGGAGCAACTTGTTGCGCATTCTGTGCATACAGCTGCGCCTAGCTTTATTGGTCACATGACCTCTGCCTTGCCGCATTTCTTATTACCGCTGTCAAAATTGATGGTAGGGCTAAATCAAAATCTAGTAAAAATAGAAACGTCTAAAGCGTTTACGCCTCTTGAGCGTCAAGTGCTTGGAATGATGCATCATTTAGCTTATGGGCAAGAAGATTCATTTTATTCTAAATGGATGCACAGTGCTAAAACCTCATTAGGTGCATTTTGCTCTGGTGGAACGGTTGCTAATATTACTGCGCTTTGGATTGCTCGAAACCGCTTATTAAAACCCGATGGCGATTTTAGAGGTATCGGCGCACAAGGCCTAATTGCCGGTATGCTGCATTACGGCTATAAAGGTTTAGCAGTATTAATATCAGAACGCGGACATTACTCATTAGGTAAATCGGTTGATTTACTCGGTATTGGCCGCGATAACTTAATTGGTATTAAAACCTGCGAAAATAATAAAGTTGATGTAGGAGCTATGCGCGAAAAAGCACGTGAGCTTGAATCGCAAGGCATTAAAGTAATGGCGATTATTGGGGTAGCGGGTACAACCGAAACCGGTAATATTGACCCACTTGATGAAATGGCCGACTTAGCACAAGACATTAACTGCCATTTTCATGTAGATGCTGCATGGGGAGGAGCAACCCTTTTATCGAACACGCATCGCCCTTTACTAAAAGGGATTGAGCGAGCAGATTCAATTACCATCGACGCACATAAACAAATGTATGTACCAATGGGAGCGGGCTTAGTTTTATTTAAAGATCCCGCTGCAACCGATGCTATAGAGCATCACGCTGAGTACATATTACGTAAAGGTTCAAAAGACTTAGGTAGCCACACGCTTGAAGGCAGCCGACCTGGTATGGCAATGTTAGTACATGCTTGCTTACGTGTTATTGGTCGTAAAGGTTACGAAATGCTGATTGATCGAAGCATCAAAAAAGCACATTACTTTGCTGATTTAATTAAGGCTGATGAAGACTTTGAGCTTATTTCGGAGCCTGAGTTGTGCTTATTAACGTATCGTTATGTACCTAAGCAAATTAAACAAGCAATAGCCGATGCTGATGCAGCAACTCGGTTAGATATTTTTGCTTCACTGAACCGTTTTACTGCCAGTATGCAAAAACGTCAGCGAGAGTCTGGTCGCTCATTTGTATCACGTACTCGTTTAACGCCTTCTAAATACGACAATCAACCAACAGTTGTATTTAGGGTGGTACTAGCTAACCCGCTTACTTCAGGTGCTATTTTAAAAGAGATATTAGCTGAGCAAAAAGAGTTGGCAGCAACAGATCCGGTATTCAAAAAATACTTAAGAAAGTATATGTAATCTAAATACAAAAAAGGGTCACTTAATGAAGTGACCCTTTTTGATATTAGAATAGCTGATTAAATTACTAATGCAGAATACGTGCTCTAATTGTACCCTCAACAGCGCTTAGTTCTTTAAGTGCTACTTCAGATTGATCTGTATCTACATCAATAACTACATAACCAATAGATGCGTCTGTTTGTAGGTATTGCGCAGCAATGTTAATACCGTGCTGTGCAAACGCTTGGTTAATTTGCGTTAGTACACCAGGGCGGTTGTGGTGCACGTGTAATAAACGGCTACGATTAGCAAGCTCTGGTAGTGATACCTCAGGAAAGTTAACAGCTGTAATAGTTGAGCCATTATCTGAGTATTTAGCCAGTTTACCCGCTACTTCAATACCAATGTTTTCTTGCGCTTCTTGTGTAGAACCACCAATGTGCGGCGTTAAAATAACATTGTCGAATTGGCGCAGTGGCGATACAAATTCTTCATCGTTAGATTTTGGCTCAGTAGGGAACACATCGATTGCTGCACCACTTAGTTTTTTCTCTGTTAGTGCTTCTGCAAGTGCATCAATATCAACAACAGTTCCGCGTGAAGCGTTGATCAAAATAGATCCCTGCTTCATAACAGCAAGTTCTGCACTACCAATAAGATTTTTAGTTTGCGGTGTTTCTGGTACGTGTAAACTAATAATATCAGAGCGTTGTAACAGCTGAGTTAGGTTGTGAACTTGTTTTGCATTACCGAGTGATAATTTATCTTCGATATCGTAAAACTCCACATTCATACCGATGTTTTCAGCCATAATACCTAGCTGAGTACCAATGTGACCGTAGCCAATAATACCTAAAGTTTTACCACGTGCTTCAAACGAACCATTTGCTGTTTTTAACCAGCCACCACGATGAGCCGCTGCATTACGCTCTGGAATACCGCGTAATAAAAGTAGGATTTCACCAAGTACAAGTTCAGCAACTGAACGAGTATTAGAAAATGGTGCGTTAAATACAGCAATACCGCGTTCGCGTGCTGCATCTAAATCAACTTGGTTTGTACCAATACAAAAACACCCAACAGCAACTAGCTTGTCAGCTGAGTCTAATACGGCTTGGTTAATATGAGTACGAGAACGAAGTCCTACAAAGTGAACATCTTTAATGCGCTCTTTTAATTCGTCCTCAGGTAAGGATGTTTTAACGTAGTCGATATTGCTGTAACCGTTACGTTTTAGCGTTTCAACAGCGCTTTGGTGAACACCTTCAAGCAAGAGAATTTTAATTTTGTCTTTTGCTAACGATACCTTACTCATAACCTCATCCTATTTAATTTGTGGCCCATTTTTAGTACCGATAATCACTTTATCAGCACCACGCATTGCAAATAGGCCGTTGGTAACTACGCCAACAATTGAATTTATTTGTGCTTCAAGTTGTTTAGCATTGGTAATTTTTAAGTTAAATACATCTAATATAACGTTACCGTTATCGGTAACTACGCCTTGGCGATAAACGGGGTCACCACCAAGCTTTAATAATTCTCGTGCAACGTAGCTGCGAGCCATTGGAATAACTTCTACCGGAAGCGGGAAGTCGCCTAATGTTTTTACTAATTTGGTGTCATCTACAATGCACACAAATTGTTTAGCTACAGCGGCTACTATTTTTTCGCGAGTGAGGGCTGCACCGCCACCTTTAATCATTTCGTTTTGGGCGTTTATTTCGTCAGCGCCGTCAACGTATACATCTAAAGCAGCAACGTTATTAAGCTCAAATACTTCAATACCTAACGCTTGTAAGCGCGCGGTTGAGGCTTCTGAGCTTGATACAGCGCCTACAATAGTGTCCTTTACTGAGCCAAGGGCATCAATAAAGTGATTAACAGTAGAGCCTGTACCCACACCTACAATAGTGTTTTCTTTTACAAACTCGAGTGCTGCCCAAGCAGCTGCTTTTTTTAATTCGTCTTGTGTCATTGCTTTGTGCTCATGTATGTCAGAAATATGCGGTTAGTAACTAAATTTAAATGTTACCAACAGTATGTTTTATCTGGGGTGATAATGGTTTTAAGTGGTACATCCCACGACTCGATTGGTAGAGCCTCAACTTTTTGGCATTCATGTGCAAGGCCAATTAGTTGTGGTTTTTGCCAATTTTGTTCGTGTAAACGTGCCAATGTCCGGTCGTAAAACCCACCTCCCATTCCTAGGCGATTACCTTGTTTGTCAAATGCAACTAATGGCATAAGGAGGTAATCAAGCACTGGTAATGGGCATATTTGAGAGCAGTTCAGCTTAGGCTCCAAGATACCATAGCGATTTGCTCTCATGGGTGAGTTTTTCTCATAGCGCTGAAATAGTAAATTAGCGCCATTGAATGGGTGTATTATAGGTAGGCAAACAGTATGGTTTAAACTCCGTAATTCTTTAATTAACAATGAGGTGTCGAGTTCTCCATCGTTACTTAAGTAAATGGCAATATGCTTTGAATTCGTTGTTTTTTCGCTTTTTAAATGTTGAATAAAATTCATTTTTAGCGATTGCGCAGCAATTATTTGCTGATTATTTGACAAGTTTTTACGGGTATTACGAATTTCTGCTCTTATTTTTGCGCGTTTATTACTCATTAAATTAATTAGCCATTCTTAAAAAGAGAATAAATCGGGAAAAATTAAAAAAACAGCCAGTACGACTAGCAAAATTGTGGCAGTTGCAATCAATGAATATAAAAGTAAGTTACTGCGTTTTTTAGGAGGCGCTAAATCATCATCTAGCATTAGATCGTCACCTTGCCATTCGTCAATACTTTCGTCTGGTGCTTTTAATTGAGCTTCAGGAAGGCGTTGCTCTAACTCGTCTAGCTTTTCTTCAAGGCGAATTAAGCTGCTAGTGATGTAATCGAGTGCATCAAAAATACGTTCGTCACGTTGGTTGTTATTTGCAGCAGGGTTTGAGCCATTTTGAATGATGTTTGAAACAGCTTGAAGCTTACTTTTAATGCCTAAGCCTGCTAGTAACTTAGCCTGTTTTAACGCTTTGTCTTTATCGCTTGGTGCAAACAGTGGCTTACCTTTAAAAAAAAGAGCTACTTTTTCATCTGATGTTTTTAATTTTGCAGCTAAATTTGTACATGCTGTTTTTATGTCAACGTTATCGGCAAGTCCTGCAAATATAACGCGAAAGTTATCGGCCATTTAACTGTCCCTAAAGCTTTTATAATGAAATGAGTATATACCTAAAGTACAAAAGAATTCGAGGTCGATTTAATAGTTATTTTGTAGACGCTCTACAAACAATATAGCGAATAAGTTTTAGATGTAAAAACGGCCCTTAAAAGGGCCGTTTTTAATTTACTACAACAATTTTGGCTTAAAGGCCGGCAGCTGCGCGAAGTGCGTCTGCTTTATCTGTACGTTCCCAAGGGAATTCGTCACGACCAAAGTGGCCGTAAGCCGCTGTAGGAAGGTAGATAGGGCGTTCTAAATCAAGCATTTGAATTAAGCCGTAAGGGCGCAGGTCAAAATGTTCACGAATAAGCTCGATTAAACGGCTTTCTTCTAGCTTGCTTGTACCAAACGTTTCAACGCTGATAGAAGTAGGCTCTGCAACACCAATTGCGTAAGAAACTTGTAGCTCACACTTGTCAGCAAGACCAGCAGCAACAATGTTTTTAGCAACGTAACGTGCAGCGTATGCTGCTGAACGGTCAACTTTTGATGGATCTTTACCAGAGAATGCACCACCACCGTGACGAGCCATACCACCGTATGTATCTACAATAATTTTACGACCAGTTAAACCACAGTCACCCATTGGTCCGCCAATTACAAAGCGACCTGTTGGGTTAATGAAAAACTTAGTTGCACTTGTAATAAGTTCTGCAGGAAGTACCGGCTTGATGATTGTTTCCATCACAGCTTCTACTAAATCTTTTTGCGAAATGTCTTCGCTGTGCTGAGTAGAAAGTACAACAGCATCAATACCTACTGGCTTACCGTTTTCGTATGCAAAAGTAACTTGAGATTTTGCATCTGGACGTAACCAGTTAAGCTCGCCGCTTTTGCGTACTTGCGCTTGGCGCTGTACTAAACGGTGTGAGTAAGTAATTGGAGCAGGCATTAGTACTTCTGTTTCGTTACATGCGTAACCAAACATTAAGCCTTGGTCGCCAGCGCCTTGCTCTTCTGGGCTAGTACGGTCAACACCTTGGTTAATGTCTGGAGACTGTTTACCAATAGTGTTTAAAATTGCACATGAATCGGCATCAAAGCCCATGTCTGAATTTGTGTAGCCAATGTCACGAATTGTTTTACGTGTAATTTCTTCGATATCAACCCATGCGCTAGTAGTGATTTCACCACCAACCATAACCATACCGGTTTTTACGTAAGTTTCGCATGCAACACGGGCATGAGAGTCTTGCTCTAGGATAGCATCAAGTACCGCATCAGAGATTTGATCGGCGATTTTATCCGGATGACCTTCAGAAACTGATTCAGAAGTAAATAAATGTTTTGCCATTGTAATTCTGCTCACAAATATTGCGCTTCACAAACGTCGGTATTAGCGCTAAAAAATTAAGGGGCGTATTTTATCGAAAACAAAACATCTTGCATAGTGTTTTTACGCCTAGACGTCTAAATAAAATGTATAATAACTTTTTGGTCTTAAAAAATATTCATAATGCCTCATTTTTATGGGGTTTTTAATTGCACACCGCCCCCACAATAAGTAAGAATGGTGCCATAAAAGCTCTTAAGTGACTTATGAGCATAAACGATTACATAAATACCCGCGCAAATACAAATAAAGGTAGGAGAATTCATGCCATCTCGCAAAGAACTTGCAAATGCTATTCGCGTCTTGTCAATGGACGCAGTACAAAAGGCCAAATCTGGTCACCCTGGAGCCCCTATGGGCATGGCTGATATCGCAGAAGTACTATGGCGCGATTATCTAAAACATAACCCAACGAATCCAGAGTGGGCTGACCGTGACAGATTTATTCTTTCAAACGGCCACGGTTCAATGCTTATATATTCTCTATTGCACCTAAGTGGTTACGACTTACCGCTAGACGAAATTAAAAACTTCCGTCAAATGCATTCTAAAACACCAGGTCACCCTGAGTATGGCTATGCACCAGGAATCGAAACTACTACGGGTCCATTAGGTCAAGGGATCACAAATGCCGTAGGTATGGCAATTGCTGAAAAAGCGCTAGCTGCACAGTTTAACCGTGAAGGTCACGATATTGTTGATCACTTTACCTATGCATTTATGGGCGACGGTTGCCTAATGGAAGGTATTTCTCATGAAGCGGGTTCACTTGCAGGCACATTAGGCCTTGGTAAACTTGTTGCGTTTTGGGATGACAACGGCATTTCAATCGATGGTGAAGTAGAAGGTTGGTTTACAGATGATACACCAGCGCGCTTTAAAGCATACGGCTGGCATGTAATTAGTGGTGTTGATGGCCACGACAGCGATGCTGTAAGTGCTGCAATTGCAGAAGCTAAAAATGTTACCGACAAGCCATCACTAATTTGTTGTAAAACAATTATTGGTTACGGCTCACCTAATAAATCAGGTAGCCACGATTGTCACGGTGCTCCACTAGGTGATGACGAAATTAAAGCATCTCGCGAATTCTTAGGTTGGACTGGCGATGCGTTCGAAATTCCTGATGATATTTACGCACAATGGGATAGCAAAGAAAAAGGCCAACAGCTTGAATCAAGCTGGGACGAAAAATTTGCAGCATACGCAAAAGCATACCCAGAGCTTGCAGCACAATACAAGCGTCGTATTAACAACGAACTGCCTGGCGATTGGGCTGAAAAATCTCAAGCGTATATTGAGCAATTACAAGCAAACCCAGCAAACCCAGCGTCTCGTAAAGCATCGCAAAATGCATTAAATGCATTTGGACCGTTATTACCAGAATTTATGGGTGGCTCAGCCGATTTAGCTGGCTCAAACTTAACAATTTGGGATGGCTCTAAAGGTTTAACACGCGATGATGCAAGCGGTAACTACATTTACTACGGTGTACGTGAGTTTGGTATGTCGGCAATTATGAATGGTATTGCCCTTCATAAAGGCTTTATTCCTTACGGTGCTACGTTCTTAATGTTTGTTGAATATGCAAAAAATGCTGTACGTATGGCTGCATTAATGAAGCAACCAAGCATTTTTGTATACACGCACGATTCAATTGGTTTAGGTGAAGATGGTCCAACTCACCAACCAGTTGAGCAAATTGCAAGCATGCGTTTAACGCCTAACTTATACAACTGGCGCCCGTGTGACCAAGTTGAGTCGGCAATTGCATGGCAACAAGCTATTGAGCGTAAAGACGGTCCTACATCGCTTATCTTTACTCGCCAAGGTCTTGAGCAACAAGCACGTGACGCACAGCAATTAGCAGATGTTAAAAAGGGTGGTTACATCCTTAGCTGTGACGGCAATCCAGAGATTATCTTTATTGCGACGGGCTCTGAAGTGCAACTAGCACAAGATTCAGCAAGCGAACTACGCAGCCAAGGTAAAAAGGTACGTGTTGTATCTATGCCATGTACTGATGCCTTTGAAGATCAAAGCGCAGCATACAAAGAAAGCGTATTACCGGCATCTGTTTCACGCCGCGTAGCAGTAGAAGCTGGTATTGCTGACTACTGGTACAAGTACGTAGGCCTAAATGGCGCAGTAGTAGGTATGACTACCTTTGGTGAGTCAGCACCTGCAGGCGAGCTGTTTGAGCACTTTGGTTTTACAGTGGCAAACATTGTAAGCAAAGCAAACGAGCTTTTTTAATCGCTTTTGATTAAATAAAGTAAGTAATTGAAAAGCCCGCACATGTTGCGGGTTTTTTTATGCCCTTACATGAAGCAACTTCACCTTGAACAATGCAGCTTTCCTTGCAAGAAAGTAAGCTATCAGGCAAGGTAGTGCGATAAAATTCATAAATAAAAATCTTAAATTAATAGCAGGAGCTAAAAATGCCAAAGTTCGATAACGTGAGTGTAGTAAAAAAAGCCAATGTATATTTTGACGGAAAAGTGTCGAGCCGTACCGTTATTTTAGGTGATGGCGAAGCGAAAACGTTAGGCTTTATGCAACCAGGTGAGTTTGTTTTTGATACAAACCAAAAAGAATGCATGGAGCTTTTAGCTGGCCAATGGGATATTTTATTACCAGGCGCGAGTGAGTGGAAAACATTTAATGCAGGTGAGTCGTTTAATGTAGATGCAAACGTAAGCTTTAAAGTAAAAGTATCTGACTTTGCTGATTACTGTTGTTCGTACACAGATTGATCAATCAGAGCTTAAGTTAAGTAGACGTCTGAAAGCCCATGCAATGTGGGCTTTGCATAAACTTTGCGCAACACATGATTTAAATCACCAAAAGCCGTAAATAATCCTCAAATATCTCTCTTTTTTCCTTGTGTTAATCTAAATAGCCCCCAATACTAATTGTAGGTAACAAATAAAAGGATACCCTATGAAAATTAATCTTTCTGGTCACCATGTTGAAGTTACTGACTCTATTAGAGAGCACATCAACGAAAAATTTTCAAAAATCGAGAGCCATTTCCCATCGCTTATTGCGCTCGATATTATTTTGTCTAAAGAGCATCATAAGATCCAAGCTGAAATTAGCACAAATTACGAAGGCACGCGCATATCGGTAAAAGGGGAAAACGAAGTTATGTACCCTGCCATTGCAAGCGCAGCTAAAAAACTCGATGCGGCACTAAAACATCGAAAAGGGCAAATAAAAGCTAACCTACACGAAAAGCCTGTAAGCACGACACCTGAAATCGCACACGAGATCATCCAAGAGATGGATCTTAAATAAAAATTAGTCACAAAGTATTGTAAAAAAGAGCCGCATGGCTCTTTTTTATTGCCTGTAATTTCTGTAAGTTAGAGGCTCACACACACACTATTTTTGAGCAGTAAATGAACCAAGCAGTATCGAAATGGAAATCAAGCCTGAACGCGCTTGGCCCTGGGATTCTCATGGCAACAGCCGCTATTGGAGGTTCTCACTTAGTTGCCTCTACACAAGCTGGGGCAATATTTGGCTGGCAATTATTTTGGCTTATCCTCGTTGTTAATGTTTTAAAGTACCCGTTTTTTCGCTTTGGTATGGAATACACTCTCGCTACTAAAAATAGCCTAGTAGAGGGGTATAAAAGTAAAGGTCCGTTTTACTTTTATAGCTTTATTGGTTTAAACATTGTAGCCGCCGTTGTTAATACCGCCGGCGTATTACTGCTTACCGCAAGCTTACTGCATTACGCTCTACCTATTGTTATTGAAGTAACCTTACTTTGTTGGATGCTGCTAGGGGTATGTTTAGTTATATTACTACTTGGGCACTTTAAAGCGCTCGATAACGTTGCCAAAGGCATTATGGGGCTGCTTACACTTGCAACATTAATTGCTCTTGCTATAGCATTTAGTAACGGTCCAATGGCACCTGCTGACTACGTTGGTCCTTCACCGTACGAACTTGCAATGCTGAGTTTTATGGTGGCTTTAATGGGGTGGATGCCAGCGCCTATCGAAATATCTGCATTAAGTTCTTTATGGCTAAAAGAAAAACAAGCGCAGCAAACAGTTTCTAAAAGCCAAGGCTTATTCGATTTTAATGTAGGTTACTGGCTTACAGCTGGCTTAGCATTAGTATTTTTTAGCTTAGGTGTATTAGTGCAATACGGGCAAACCAGCAGTATAGAACTCGGTGGTGTCGCGTTTGCCAAGCAGCTTATTGATATGTACGCATTAACAATAGGGGAGTGGGCAAGGCCGCTTGTATCAGCCATTGCTTTTTTATGTATGTTTGGCACCACATTAACTGTACTAGATGGTTACGCGCGTACTTTAAACGAATCGCATAAATTACTTGGCTTTAAGCAATCAAAACACAGCTTAAATATTTGGCTAATACTACAAGCACTTGCCGGTATGGCGGTTATTTTATTTTTTAAATCAGCCCTTGGCCCCATGCTTACGTTTGCGATGACGCTTTCATTTGTTACAACGCCTATTTTTGCATGGCTTAACTTTAGCCTTGTGCGATCAGAGCCAGCTATTAAGCACAGCGTGTTACTACGTAGTTTAACGTGGTTAGGGCTAGTGTATTTAGTAGGCTTTGCTTTAGCTTTTATAATTTGGAAGTTGGTAGCCTAATTAAAGATCAAAGCCCTATAACGGGCACTCTACTTTGTTATATTTATACTCAATAGGGAAAATCTGACCTTCTGCGGATTTTTTTATACTCTTATCGATACGTAAAATACTATTTTTAAAATCATCGACTAAACGATATCGCATTTCAGTCATTGAGTTTTCGCCTAAAATGTATATTTCTTCTTGGCGGATCTCCCCTCCATCTGCAATAGTAAGTGTAGTGATAGCATTTACAGTATTTCCTCCAAGGCTGTTTAGTACTCCTTCAACAATACCTTCATACCCAACGCTGTATTCAACTGATTGGGAGTAACCTAACTTTGTCCCTGTTACTTTTGTACCGTAAATATCTAATTTTAATTCACGCGTTTCGGTAACGCCTTCTTCACTACCCTCATATTTGTAACAAGCAATATTACCAAAATCCAGTTCGTCGTCAGAAATGTCATTCTCTATAGAAAACACAAACAGCTCACCTGTTTTTTTAACCTGGACACCGTAACGCGATGTTTCTGCAGTTGATACTAAACTTGCTACAGTCACATCTTTGGTTTCTTTGTAAAATATACTTCCTGAGCCAAAACAAATGTTTACCTCTGTTGTATCACAAGCTTCAATATTTGAATGATTTTCAATTTCTTCTGGAAGAGTGATATCATCCCAATTGTTAGCAAGTTTTTGTGTTGAAGTTTCGGATGCGCTATCTAATACAACTTTTGTCGAGTTGGAAGTGAAATAGTTGTAGCCAAAAAAACCAGCTAAAATGAGTAAAATAACAATAAAAATATTTTTCATAATGGATGAATTACAACAGCTTTAATCAAAAGTGCGTGAATTATAACGGTTTTAATCAAAAGTTCAATTTGATAAATATTACCCTTACTCACAATTGAAAACCTCGTGTAAATAAGTTATTCAGTAGTGCGAACAAAAAAATACTCGCCCTCTGATTTAGGTAACGATCCGCTTTTTATCAGGTCGCTCATAAAACAAAAATAAAAAAGACAGCAACAAAACACCCACCCTAAATTTTGTTGTTAAGTATGTTTTATTAAGCATGTTCGCGAGGTAAACTCGCGCCTACAGGATTGGGGTTATATTTGTAGGCGCGGCTTTAAGCCGCGTTTTTGGTTTTTTTTTTACTCCTCGCGAGGTAAAAAAATTAAGACAATACCTATCTTAATTGAGATAGCTTTGTTTGTTTAATTAAGGTGGATGTCTAGTTTGATTTAGTACGCGAGGTAAACTCGCGCCTACAGGATTGGGGATATATTTGTAGGCGCGGCTTTAAGCCGCGGTTTTGGTTTTTTTTTTTACTACTCGCGAGGTAAAAAAATTAAGACAACACCTATCTTAATTGAGATAGCTTTGTTTGTTTAATTAAGGTGGATGTCTAGTTTGATTTAGCAATAAAACACAGCGTGTTATTACGTAGCTTAACGTGGTTAGGACTAGTGTATTTAGTAGGTTTTGCAGTAGCGTTTATAGTGTGGGAGCTAGCAGCCTAAATATAACCCCTTACTTTAGGGTTTTAATTAAAGCCCTAAAGCCCTAAAGCCTTAAAGCATTAAATTCTAGGATTAAACGAGGTATAAATGGATATTAGAACAGGTGAACTTTCAAACCCTGAAGTTATAAAACTACTACAAGCGCATCATAACGATATGCTAAAGCACTCACCCGTCGAGAGCGTGCATGCACTGGATGTAAGTAAACTCACTCAGCCCGACATAACTTTTTATAGCTTATGGATTGATAATAATTTAGCGGGTGTTGGCGCTTTAAAAGCACTAAATACAACGCATGGCGAAATTAAATCAATGCGCACATCAAGCAACTATTTACGCCAAGGCATAGCGGCTAAGTTACTCACGCATATTATTGAGCAATCCACACTGCGTGGTTATAAAACACTAAGTTTAGAGACCGGCACCGCAGAGGCATTTTTACCGGCACAAAAGCTTTATGCTCAATTTGGTTTTAAAGAGTGTGAGCCGTTTGGTGATTATGAGCTAGACCCGTACAGCTTGTTTATGAGTAAAGTGCTTTAAAAGTGAGTAAGAGATATTATGGCTTATAAAGTTGAACTTGAAGCCCCAGCACTGGATGAATTTGCTAATTTACGCGCACAAGCAAAGTGGCAAAACCCTGACGATAAAACATTAAAAGTAAGCATTGAAAATTCATTGTTTTGGGTTGCCGTGTACCACATCGATAAGTTGATAGGTACTGGTAGAATAATCGGTGATGGGGCAATGTATTTTTATATTCAAGATGTAATTGTTGCGCCAAGCTATCAAAAACAAGGCATAGGTCATTTAGTTATGGCCCACATTGAAAACTACCTAAGCAGCACCTGCTCTAATGGCGCGACAATAGCTTTATTAAGTGCTCATGGAAAAGAGAGTTTTTATACACAATATGGTTATGTAAAACGCGATGGCGATGTTTTAGGATTAGGAATGTGTAAGTTTATTAGCAAGTAATAACAAATATTGCTGCATGATATCAAGACTATTAAGATAGCTTTTAGAGGTATGGCGCAATGAGCAAACGTGATTTATTTTCAGAATTAACGACAGCACTTGTGGACGCTAAAGCGCATTCACAAGGAAAGCTAACGTTAGGTACTCATTTAGTAAATGATATTAACGATCTTGTTATCTCCCCTGATGAAATAGTAAATATTCGAGAAACATCCAGCTTACACCAGCAAGAACGCTCGAAAATTGGGAACAAGGACGCAGCGCACCAAATGGGCAAGCGATAACATTGTTAAAGCTTTTGCAGCGTCATCTTGAGACATTGAATCATATAGCTGAGTTGTAGAGCTTTATAAAACAACTCTAAGTAAGTGATTAAGGCTTTTCCATGAATTACATATTTAAATTGCAAATTATTGTTTTATTCGCTAAGGAAAGTTTGTGAGGGTATATAAATATCGCGGTGGGGAGTTTGAGAGGGATTTAGAGTCTCTCTCTGAAAATTACTTTTGGGCTCCTACGAGAACAAGCTTAAATGATCCATGTGAAGGTTTTTTTGAGGATCAAAATGTTAATTCTGAACTGGACACTATTTTTAAAGTCTTTGCTAGAGGAGATAGTGGCACGGCTAACGCATTAGAGAATGTCAAAATAGTATTAAAGGAGCTATTAGGCTTTGTTGACAAGTCAGGTATATATTCTCTAAGTCAAACACCTCTAGATGAGTTGTTATGGGCACATTATGCATGTAACCATACTGGTTTTTGTGTTGAATATGATTTAGATAAATTAATGGAATACGAAAAAAATGACTATAGATACTTAGCTGTTAAATATGAAGACTCACCGCAAAAAATAAGCATTTCAGATATTGATACAAATGAACAGAATAAAATTTTACTAAAAATGCTGGGTACAAAGTCTAAAGCTTGGGGCTACGAAAAGGAAATAAGGGTAATTACATCAATTTCAGGGAAGCATAATTACGATTATCGTGCTGTAAAATCTATCTATTTTGGTTTGCGTATGTCTGATGAAGAAAAAAATGATTTAATGGAAAAGCTCAAAGGCCGAGGCATTAAATACAACCAAGTTGTATTAAAGTCTAAAAGCTATGACTTTTCGTTTGTCACTTTTAATGACCCTTATGAGAATGCAAACAAGTATAAATACTCAGTTGCTCCTATTGCTGACTATGCGATTACTCCTGAGTATGTCAATGAAAAATACAAACCTTTTATTAAGTACTTAACTAAAGCTGCAGAAATAGTCCGAAGAGAACCTGACTGTAATGAAGTTGAAATGGTTGAATTTAGTGATTCGAAAGGTGACCTAAAAAGTCCTGTGATATATGTTCAGTACAAACGAAAAGAAAACAGATACGTTAATCATTATTTATCCATTAAAGAAATAGAAGAACAATATAAAAAATTGACTGATATAGATGAATTTTCCAATTAAAAAGTTCATTAATAAGTTGATGGATAAAAATTGGAAAGCGTTACTAAAGCCTATTCATGGCACTGAGCCGTCGTAAATCAACATTTAACTCAGCGGGTACATTCTGTTATCCATCAGCTGCTTTATAAAATCAATTGATTGATAAAGGGGTAAGTCGGGTTGTTTCTAGTTAATTCATTATTTTTGTCGGATGGCGTGGCTTCACTACTTATCCGACCTACGTCAAAAGGTAGGTTGGTTAAGCCGAAGGCGCCACCCAACAGAGTTTCAGATACACGCTTAGAAGGTTCGCTGCAGGAACTGAACTGTCGTTAGTTCGCATCTAACTCAGCTCTTTTAGCGCTCTACTTATCCCATCTAAACTCAACGCATACATGCGGTTGTTCATTAGCTTTTTTATAAAGCCAATTGATTGATAGTACAGCTAATGCTCAACGAGTTATGAGTTTAGCCAATCTAGTTTAATTGTTACTCATTTGAGTAAACAACAATTTCATCAGAATTTGGTAATTTATAAAATCCAACATTTTTTGATTGCTTACCCATGAAATCAATAGCATATTTCATCTCTGCAATTGTTCTTACTGTAGAAAATTTATCTTTAAAACATGCTGAAAATTCGTATGTGAAAGATGTTGACTGATCATAACCTCTCAGCTCTAAAAGGTTATATTCAGTAAAAGGATCTGGCCCTAAAATTTGATGAGAGGTAATAAAAGGTACCCTAGAGTCTTGTGACTTCCAGTCATTCAAGCATTTAGCTTCAACATTGCTTGCTAATAAATAAATGCTTTTGTCCTTTTTAGAGTCACTTATAAAGATAGTAATAAAAACCATATTTATTATAAGTGATGCAAACAAAACTAATTTTAATATATTCCTATTATTCATTTTAACTCAGCTCTTTTATCGCTCTACTTATTCCATCTAAGCTCAGCGCATACATGCGGTCGTTCATTAGCTCTTTTATAAAGCCAATTGATTGATAGTACGGCCAGTGTTCAACGGGTTGTGGGTTGAGCCAAGCGACTTTATCAAAGTGGTTGGTGACTCGTGATAACCATACACTGCCGGGCTCTTCGTTGTAGTGCTCTACTGAGCCGCCAGGGTAGGCTATTTCGTACGGTCCCATAGTGGCATCGCCAACAAATATGACTTTATAGTCGCTAGTAAATTTATTAATCAGCGTCATGGTGTCTATTACGTTTGAATGGCGGCGCGCGTTATCTTGCCACACGTGCTCATACAAGCAGTTATGAAAGTAGTAAAACTCTAGGTGTTTAAATTCGCTGTGGGCGGCGCTAAATAGCTCTTCGCAGGTATGAATGTAGTCATCCATTGAGCCGCCAATATCAAACAGCATCAATACTTTTACGGCATTGTGGCGCTCGGGTGCCATTTTTACATCAAGCATGCCACCCTGTTTTGCAGTAGCGCGAATAGTCTCGTTTAAATCCAGTGTGTCGCTTGCGCCAGTGCGGGCAAATTTACGCAGCTTTTTAAGGGCGAGTTTAATAGTACGCGAGCCAATTTCGCGATCGGTATCAAGATTTTTATATTCTCGTTTATCCCACACTTTTACCGCTTGGCGATTACGGTTGCCGTCTTGCCCTATACGCACGCCTTCTGGGTTGTAGCCATACGCACCAAAAGGTGATGTACCGCCAGTGCCCACCCATTTATTGCCGCCAGCGTGGCGTTTTTGTTGCTCTTCTAAACGCTCTTTTAGGGTTTTCATAAGCTCGTCGAGTCCGCCCATAGCTTTAAGTTGGGCTTTTTCTTCATCGCTTAGATTTTTTTCAAACTCTTTACGTAGCCAATCTTCCGGCAAGTTGTGTTGTTGCTTTAAGCTCTCGAGCAAATCAAGGTCGGCAATCCCACTAAAGTAGTCGCTAAAGGCTTTGTCGAATCGGTCAAAGTGCGTTTCGTCTTTTACCATTATGGTGCGTGCTAAATGGTAAAAGGCGTCTACGTCGGCAAATATAACGCCTTTTTTTAAGGCGTTAATTAAATCGAGTAACTCGCGCAAACTGGCTGGTAAGCGGTATTCCCGTAGTTTGAAAAAAAATGCAATCAACATATAAGGGCCTGTTTATCTTTCGAGGTTAAATTTGCAGCAGTGTGTTTAGTATTTAGGTAAGGCAGAGCCTATGTAGTGTGGTTATTCCCCATAAATAGGCGATAACACAGCATAAATACCAAACACGCGCTGCCCGAAGGTTCGTCCTAGGGACGATTAACTCTTTGTTGCTCGGCTTTTACTTAGCCCACTAGGTTACAAACCTCGCGCCACGATTAAATCGTCCCTAGTTAGAACAAATTTAATCCTGAAAGGTCAACAGGCCCTAGCGGCTCATAAACGCGAGTTTTTCGATTAGGCTTATATCTTGCTCATTTTTAAGTAATGCGCCAAACATGGGCATTAAGCCACCTTTTTTAGCTTTATCGTGCAGTGTTTTAGCGTCAATGTCTTCAGCCATTAGTAATTTAAGCCAATCGAGTAATTCGCTGGTGGATGGCTTCTTTTTAAGGCCGTTTGCGTCACGCAGGTTAAAAAACACTTCGAGTGCTTGGCGTACTAAATCTTGCTTAACGTTAGGGTAGTGCACGTCAATAATCTGCTGCATTTCATCGCTGCTAGGAAAATCAATATAGTGAAAAAAGCAGCGGCGTAAAAATGCGTCTGGCAACTCTTTTTCATTATTTGAAGTGATGATCACAATGGGGCGCTCTTTTGCGACAATGCGCTCATTAGTTTCATAAACATGAAACTCCATTTTATCGAGCTCAAGTAGTAAATCGTTTGGAAACTCTATGTCGGCTTTATCTATTTCATCAATTAAAAGCACTGGGCGTTTACCGTGTAGTTCTGCATGAGTAAATGCTTGCCAAAGCTTACCTTTAACAATGTAGTTACCAATATTGTGTACACGCTCGTCACCTAATTGACTGTCGCGCAGGCGCGAAACCGCATCGTACTCGTACAAGCCTTGCTGCGCTTTAGTAGTCGATTTTATATGCCACTGAATAAGCGTGGTATCTAGGCTTTTAGCTAACTCCTCAGCCAGCATAGTTTTACCTGTGCCGGGTTCGCCTTTAATTAAAAGTGGTTTTTCAAGCATAATGGCCGCATTTACTGCCTGTTTTAGCGAGCTGCTTGCGATGTAATTGTCAGTAGAATTAAATTGCACGGTGTACCCTTGTCTGGTCTGAGGAGTAAGTTATTTCGTTATAATGCCATAGTTAAACGGCAGGTCCAAGGTAGGCAAAACGCGGTATGACCTCACCGTCTTTTTCAACGGTTTCTAAAAACATACTAAGTGGACGTGCCCAGATTCCAAATTCACCATAGAGTGCTTGGTAAATCACAAGTTGTTCCTCGGTTTCGCTATGGGTGGCAACGTGAATAACTTTGTATTGCGGCCCTTTGTAGTGTTGGTACATACCTGGTTTGAGGGAAAGTGGTTTTATTGCTGTAGTCATGTTTTGATCTCTTGTATAATTTGGCTTTGCACTTTTAATGTTAACTAATTTGCCAACACTATGAACTATATTTCTTTAGATGATTACAAAAAGGCGTGGGTTTTTCGCCACAAAGATTTACCTGTATCTGATGAAGACGCAGCAAAAATAAAGCCTATGGGCGATGAGCGTGCAGCCGTACTTTGGACAACCATGGTGAGCCGTGAGTTTGATCACCCAGATTTTTTTGAAGACACCGATTGGTGTGGCCAAGAAAAAAGCTTTAGCCAAGAAGTAGATTGGCAAGATGCGTGGGAAAATGGCGATGCGCAACCACCAGAAGCAATCTTAACTTTTTTAGATTGGGAAGCTAATACCACGGTTTATTTTTGTATGGCGCGCGATAATATTATCGAAACGACGTTTGATGTATTTAAACGCAATTGGCAAAACTTTATGTTTTTAGCCGATGGCAGTTTATTGATTGGTAAAAAGCGTAATACGGTTGTGCAATTTTTAGAATCAGGTAAAGCAAAATTAGGTGAAAAGCCAAGCGCTTAAATAGTGCGCTGCGCTTAAAAAACATTCAATACTGTGTTATAAAACATTTACCTGAATATTTTTGAGTACAGCTATTGGTCGCTAAAAATCAGTCACTTGGTGCTCAGCAGCAAGTTGAAATTTGGCAAACTGATGCACAAAAAGTGTTGTATGCACAATTGTGTAATGCGTTTTATCAGCGTGAGGTTCAGCGATTAGTTGCAGAGCCTAATGCCGAGAAATTGCGCCGCCAGTTAAAAAGCCTACCTTATTATATTGAGCGAGCGGCAACGTTAGTAGCTAATGGCGACACGCCTTTTACGCTGGATGCGCAAAACGGGACGTGGCTTGAAAAGCAAAAACCGACTCCACCCGATGTGAATGTTCACGCTAATGAACTTTTTTATCAAACGTATGCCAAAGTGGGGCTTATAGTGCCCGTTATATTGCATGGTTACGATCAGGTGCGCCTTAGAATAGACAGCATTGATCAGTTAGGCGAAAATAAGCTGCATTGCAACGAGCTAGGTTGGTTTGATTTTTTAGGTAATGGGCTCGAGCAACAAAATGCTCAGCTAATAAAGCCAAGTAAAGTGAGTTTAACGGGGGCATGTTGTGGGCACCAGTGGCAATTTTCGAAGCGTTGTATGCCACGGGTTTTATCACTACGTGAAATGCTTTTAGCGGGTAGTATTAATTGGCGCAATTTAAAGCGCCCCTTAGCGTATGAAAGTTAAGGTATTTGGAATTTAAAATAAGGAGTGTTAAATGCGTATTTTTCAAGTTGGCTTACTGTGCTTAGCACTGTTTGTACAATACAGATTATGGTTTGGTCATAATGGTTTACAAGACTACACACGGCTAAAAGGTGCTGTTGCATCGCATCAACAAACCAACGAAAAGCTCATTAAACGAAATAAAGTGCTTAAAGCAGATATTGAAGATTTAAAGCTTGGCCAAGAAGGCATTGAAGAGCGTGCACGCAACGAATTGGGAATGATTAAACCGGACGAAACATTTATTCGTGTTTTACCGGGCAAACAATATGACAAATAAACAGACTATTGCTGCAATTGTTCCTGCAGCGGGTGTTGGCAGTAGAATGCAGCACAATGCGCCTAAGCAATACATACAATTAGCGGGTAAAACTATTTTAGAGCATACCTTAGCTAAACTTTCTCAATTACCCCAATTAAGCTCTATTGTTGTTGCCCTCAGCGACAGCGACCCCTATTTTGACGAACTTCCACTGCTTGATAATCGCATTGTGCGAGCTAGTGGTGGAAAAGAGCGAGCAGATTCAGTACTCAATAGCTTACTTTTTTTAGCACCTAACCCGCCTACGTGGGTATTAGTACATGATGCTGCGCGCCCATTAGTTAATATTAGTGATATAGAGCGTTTAATTGATGAATGTATACGCGCTGATGAAGGCGGTATTTTAGCGAGTAAAGTAAAAGACACCATAAAACGCGGACACGAGTACAGCGAACAAACTGTACCTCGCGATGACTTATGGCAAGCACTTACCCCGCAGCTTTTTAAATATGACGAGCTTAAAAGTGCACTTCAAAACGCATTAGCGAGTGGAGTAACTATTACCGATGAAGCCAGCGCAATTGAATGGGCAGGCAAACCAGTAAAGCTTGTAGCAGGTCGCAGCGATAATATTAAAATAACCACGCCAGAGGATTTAGACCTAGCTGGTTTTTTACTACATAAACAACAAAACGAGAGTGCATTATGATTCGAATTGGCCATGGTTTTGACGTACATAAATTTGGCGGCGAAGGCCCTTTAACTATTTGTGGTGAAAAAATTGATTATCCACAGGGCTTTTTAGCGCACTCAGATGGCGATGTGGCTATTCATGCATTATGCGATGCTATTTTAGGCTCCCTTGCAATGGGTGATATTGGTAAGCACTTCCCAGATACGGCAAGCGAGTATGAAAATATCGACAGCCGTATTTTACTTCGCCATGTAGTTGGCTTGGCTAAAGAGCAAGGTTATGTACTTGGTAATGGCGATGTAACTATTGTTGCACAGGCGCCTAAAATGCTGCCACACATTCAAGCTATGCGCGCTAATTTAGCCAGCGATTTAAATTGTGACCTATGCCAAATTAACGTTAAAGCCACTACTACCGAAAAGCTAGGCTTTGAAGGGCGTAAAGAGGGTATTTCGAGCCATGCAGTGGTTATTATGAGTAAAGAGTTTACGAGTACAAAAAGCGCATGAGCGATTTAAATTATTTATACGGAGCACCGCTTTCTAAAGCTGATTTTAAAACCACCGCTGAAGATTTTATGGTTGATGAAGACCTAGGTATAGAATTTACCGGCAGTGGCGAACACGTGTGTTTGCAGGTGGTTAAAAAAGGCGAAAATACGCAATACGTTGCAAAGCTAATTGCACAACGTGCAGGTGTGTCACCACGAGACGTAAGCTACGCAGGTATGAAAGATCGCCACGGTGTGTGTTCGCAGTGGTTTAGCGTAAAAGTACCGATTAAAAAGCCTATCGATTTTAGTGATTTAAATAGCGAGAGTATTTTTATTGTGTCGCAACAGCGCCACGACCGTAAATTACGTACGGGTTGCCACAAAGGTAATAAATTTACTATTACGCTGCGTAATGTAACCAAGCCCCTTGATATTTTATGCCGTATTAATGCTGTGCGCGCAGGTGTGCCTAATTACTTTGGCGAACAACGTTTTGGTCATGGCGGGCATAATTTAGTAATGGCTGAAAAAATGTTTGCCGGTGAGCGTATTCGCGATAGAAAACTGCGCGGTATTATTATTTCAGCGGCGCGCTCACATGTGTTTAATCAGTTAGTAAGCCTACGTGTAAAAGAACATGGTTTAGCTAAAACAATGCACCGTGAAGTATTTATGCTTAGCGGCAGTAACGCATTTTTTGAAGATGCAATTAACGACGAAAACATAGAACGACTAGCCACTGGCGATATTATGATGTCGGCACCTATGGTAGGTAAAAGTGAAAAAGGCTTAACCGATCAAGAAAAAGTATGGCTCGAACCATATCAAGCATGGTGTGATGGTTTAGGTGAGCTAGGTCTTAAAAATGAGCGCAGAATGCTGCGTTTAATTCCGCAAAACTTAACGGTTGAGACCATAGATGAAACCAGTTTAAAACTGAGTTTTGGTTTGCCTAAAGGGTGTTTTGCAACCGCATTATTACGTGAGCTGGTGGATTACACAGATGCAAGCCCACGAGAGCGCAAAGAAAAGGATAATGGCATAAATGAAGATACTGTTAAGTAACGACGATGGCGTAAATGCTAAAGGCATTGCAGTTTTATATCAGGCGCTTATACAAATTGCTGATGTAACTCTGGTTGCACCTGACCGCAACTGTAGTGGCGCTAGTAATTCTTTAACATTAATGAACCCGCTGCGAGCTACAACGCTCGAAAATGGTTTTATGTCGGTTAATGGCACGCCTACTGATTGCGTACATTTAGGTGTAAACCAGTTAGCTGGTGAAAAACCAGATCTAGTTGTTGCAGGCATTAACCATGGTGCCAATTTAGGCGACGATACGCTTTATTCTGGTACCGTTGCCGCTGCAACTGAAGGTCGCCATTTAGGCTTACCTGCAATTGCGGTATCGCTTTGCTCACATAAGGGCGAGCATTTTGAAACAGCCGCCGCGGTTACCGTAAATATTATTAAAGGCTTGGCTTCGCACCCGCTGCCAAAAGATCAAATAATAAATATTAATGTGCCAGATATTCCATTAAGTGAATTAAAAGGGGTGCAAGTAACACGCCTAGGCGCTCGCCACAAAGCCGAAACCATGACCAAACAAACCGATCCTTGGGGTCGTGATATTTATTGGTATGGATCGCTAGGGACTGAAAGCGATGCAGGAGAGGGGACCGATTTTCACGCTATTAACAATGGCTATGCATCGGTGACGCCATTGAGTGTTGATATGACAGCAAAAGATAGCTTAAAAGCCGTAGGAGACTGGTTAGCCGATTTGGAGATTAATCGTGCTCGCTAATTATACTCGCAGTGCAAAAGCGTTATCTGACTTACTAAAGCGTGAAGGCGTTGAAGATACACAAGTACTCAGTGCTATAGCTGACATTCCTCGCCATATTTTTATAGATGATGTGTTAAAACACAAAGCCTATGAAAATACAGCGTTACCTATTGGGCAAGGGCAAACTATTTCTCAGCCTTATATAGTAGCGCGCATGACAGAGCTACTTCGCTTAGCTGGTGTGCGCGATAAAGTATTGGAGATTGGCACTGGGTCTGGCTATCAAACTGCAATATTAGCTAAAACGTTTACTAAGGTTTACTCGGTAGAACGTATTAAAACACTTCAGTGGCAGGCAAAACGCAGGTTGCAGCAACTCGATTTATATAATGTAACCATGAAGCATGGCGATGGTTGGCAAGGCTGGCAATCACAAGCACCGTTTGATGGTATTATAGTGACTGCAGCGGCCTCTAAAGTACCGCAAGACTTACTTGATCAGTTAGCCGATGGTGGCGTGTTATTAGCCCCAATTGGTGAGAGTGATCAAAAATTAATAATGGTTATCCGCAAAGGCGATAATTATAAAGAGCATGTTATTGCTCCCGTTAGATTTGTGCCGCTAGTACCTGGCGATATTGAATAGGAATTCATTTTGAAGTTGTTTACCAAATTATACGATATGGCCCTAGTGTGGGCAAAACACCGTCATGCGGAACGTTATTTAGCTGCAATGAGCTTTGCAGAGTCAGTTTTTTTTCCAATACCACCCGATGTAATGCTTGCACCTATGTCGCTTGCGCAACCTAAAAAAGCATGGCGCTTTGCAAGCTTTGCCACAATAGCGTCGGTTGTTGGTGGCATAATTGGCTACTTACTCGGTTTTTGGTTATTCGAACCTGTTGTTGAGCCATTAATGGCACAAATGCACTGGCAAGAAAAGTTTGATATCGCATTAAATTGGTTTAAAGATTACGGTGTTTGGGTTGTGTTTTTAGCTGGTTTTTCGCCGATACCATATAAAGTATTTACGATTGGCGCAGGTGTTTTGCAAATGGCATTTTTGCCATTTTTACTCGCATCAGCTATTGGGCGCGGTGCACGGTTCTTTTTAGTTTCAGCTTTAATGAAGTGGGGCGGGGCTAAAATGGAAGCAAAATTACGTCAGTATATTGAAATACTTGGTTGGGGATTAGTGGTATTAATTGCACTAGCGTACATTTTATTGCGTTAAGCGTTAAAAATATCAATTGTCTAATTTGGGAGAAAAATACAATGAATAAACAGTTTTTACTGTATGTGACTATATTTATTAGTATTTTTCTCTTTGGTTGTTCTTCTCGCCATATTCCAGCACCTGTTAGCAGCCTAAATAATAATGTTAATGATTTAGGTCATACTATTAACATTAATGGAAGTAGTTATAAAGTGCAAAGAGGAGATACGCTTTATTCTATCGCTTTTAGTGCCGGGCAGGATTTTAGGTTACTAGCAAAAAACAACTCAATTCCATCACCTTACACCATTTTTCCTGGGCAAAATATCTCCTTAATCCCTAAGCCTGAAAAAATTAAAAGGGATGAAAAATATACGAACTTGAGTAAAAAGTCTATAAAAAACACACAAAAAAATAACATAATATTAAAGAAAGAGCTTGATCCCCCAAAACAACGAGAGTATGTTCAGAAACAAGCCAGTAACAAAGTTAGTAATACTAAACGTTTGTCGAGCAGTAAAGTTAAATGGTCTTGGCCTGCAAAGGGCAAAATTACCAAACGCTTTTCTAATAAGGAAAACGGTTATAAAGGTTTACAGATTACTAATCGCAAAGGGGCTTCAGTCTTAGCTGCGGCACAAGGAACAGTGGTATACGCGGGTAACGCTCTTCGAGGATACGGTAGTTTAATCATATTGAAACATAATGATGATTACCTAAGTGCTTATGCACATAACTCGAAATTACTTGTTAAAGAAAAGCAGAAGGTTAAGGCAGGACAAAAAATAGCAGAAATTGGTAATTCAGAGTCTCCGGTCACCGCGCTTCGTTTTGAAATTCGCTACCGAGGGCAAGCTGTCAATCCTGCTAAATACCTACCCTAATTTTTAGGTATTGATAATTGCTCGGGAGAAGGCTTATGGCTAGCGCAGCAAAACTTGACACACACACTACGACTGACGAAAAATTCGATGACATCGCTGCTGATGAAAGCACAACTCTACTAGATAAAGTAGAAGATGATGAAATTTTTGCTAAAGAAGAAGTCACTAAAAATCTTGATGCAACCCAACTTTATTTAGGCGAAATTGGTTTTTCTCCTTTGCTTAGTGCAGAAGAAGAAGTGTTTTTTTCTCGTAAATCACTTAGAGGTTGTGAAGCCTCACGCAAACGTATGATTGAAAGTAACCTACGTTTAGTTGTTAAAATAGCACGCCGTTACAACAACCGCGGCCTGGCTTTACTCGATTTAATTGAAGAAGGGAACTTAGGTTTAATCCGCGCAGTTGAAAAATTTGACCCTGAGCGTGGCTTTAGATTTTCAACTTACGCTACATGGTGGATACGTCAAACAATTGAACGTGCCATTATGAATCAAACTCGCACCATTCGCTTACCTATTCATGTAGTTAAAGAACTTAATGTTTATTTACGTACAGCTCGAGAATTAACTCAAAAACTTGACCATGAGCCAACAGCTGACGAAATTGCAGCTTGCCTAGATAGACCCGTTGAAGACGTAACTAAAATGCTACGTTTAAACGAAAGAATTGCATCAGTAGACATGCCGATTGGTGGTGAAAACGACAGTGTTTTACTTGATATCATTCCTGATGAAAAAAGTGCTGGCCCTGAAGGCGAAGTACAAAACAATGATATTAATAAGCACATTGTAGATTGGTTAGGTGAATTGAACCCTAAACAACGCGAAGTGTTAGCACGTCGATTTGGATTGCTTGGCTACGAGCCATCTACACTTGAAGATGTAGGCCGCGAAATAGGCTTAACACGTGAACGTGTAAGACAAATTCAGGTAGAAGCATTACGTCGTCTAAAAGACATTTTGCAACAAGAAGGTTTAAGTACAGATAGCTTGTTTAATCAGTTTTCGTAACAGCTTAAATAATTTAAAAGACTATGTGTGTTAAAAAGCCGAAGAATTTATTCTTCGGCTTTTTTATGCTTGTAAATTAGATGATATAAATTATACCAATCTGCTTATATACGGGGTCTATTTAACGTTAAGGAAATTACGCTAGAACTAGGCAAAAATTTTTGTATCTAGTTGTTCTAAATAAAAAATTTCTAACGACGTTATAGTGCAATTTAATTCGTTAAATTGATCAAAGATTTATGCAGGTTGGTATTACAACAATGCTTTTAGTTTATATAATAAATCGTGCGCTTGGCGTGGCGATAAATTATCAGGGTCAATTGCGCTTAATTGTTCTTCTACTTCAGAAGGGGCACTTTGTGCAATTTCGTTATTAAAAGTAAAGGCTTGTTGCTCTGTATTTGGTGCAGTAACGCTTTGATGATTTTCAAGTAACTTAAGTTTTTGCTTTGCTTGTGCAATCACAGCTTTAGGAACTCCTGCAAGGGCAGCTACTTGTAAGCCAAAGCTTTTACTTGCAGCGCCGTCGAGAACTGTATGCATAAAGGCGATTGTATCGTTATGCTCTATTGCATCAAGGTGCACGTTTACCAGACCTGTTGTTTGTTCAGCAAGTTCTGTTAACTCAAAGTAGTGCGTTGCAAACAATGTTTTAGCTGATATTTTTGACGCTAAATGATCGGCTGTTGCATACGCAAGCGAGAGCCCATCATAGGTACTTGTACCACGACCAATTTCATCCATTAATACCAAAGACTGCGCCGTGGCATTATTTAAAATAGTCGCTGTTTCGGTCATTTCTACCATGAAGGTTGAGCGACCTGATGCTAAATCATCGCTAGCACCAATACGTGTAAATATGCGATCAATATTACCTATTTTAGCGCTGTCTGCAGGTACATAACTGCCAATGTGAGCCATTAGTACAATAAGTGCTGTTTGGCGCATATAGGTTGATTTACCGCCCATGTTTGGACCCGTAATAATCAACATTTTACGTTGGCTGTTTAATTCAACAGGGTTAGCAATAAACGGTTCTTTCATTACTTGTTCAACAACAGGGTGACGACCTTGCTTAATGCTTATATTGTCGTTATCGCACAGTTCTGGTTTTGCATAATTGAGTGCAAATGCACGTTCGGCCAAGTTATTTAACACGTCTAAATCGGCCAGTGCTGCTGCCATCATTTGCAGCTGTTCAATATGTGGAGCGATAAATCTGAACAGCTCTTCGTATAGTTGCTTTTCAAGCGCTAAGGCTTTTGATTGGCTACCAAGTACTTTATCTTCGTGCTCTTTAAGCTCAGGAATAATATAGCGTTCGTTATTTTTGAGCGTTTGGCGACGAATGTAGTCGGCTGGCACTAAGTGGGCATTGGCGCGGCTTACTTCAATAAAAAAGCCATGTACGCGATTATAACCAATTTTAAGCGTGCTAATGCCCGTGCGTTCGCGTTCACGCAGCTCTAGTTGATCAAGTACATCGGTTGCACCTTTACTTAAGTTACGCCATTCATCAAGTTCACTGTTGTAACCAGGGGCAATAACGCCACCGTCACGAATAAGTACAGGAGGGTTATCAATAACAGCGCGCTCTAATAACTCCTGTAAATCAGGGAGTTCAGGTGAGTTTTTGATAATACCCGCTATACGAGGATCGTTAGCATCACCTAACAAAGTATGCAGTGGTGCAAGTGCTTGTAATGCACTGCGCAGGCGAGTTAAATCGCGGGGACGAGCAGTACATAAAGCTAAGCGTGCAATAACACGCTCTACATCACCAATGTCTTTTAATGACTCATGCAATTCACCACAAAGCTGTACATCTAAAATAGCGCTAATTGCATTTAAACGAGAATTTAGCTCATCTTTGTTACGCACCGGAGTATGAATACGGCGCTTAAGTAAGCGAGAACCCATAGGTGTTGCTGTTTTATCAAGTACTTGAGCAAGGGTGTTTTCAAACCCGCCTGATAAATTAACGGTAAGCTCTAAATTTTTACGCGTTGCGGCATCTAAAATAACAGCGTGTTCGTTATGCTCAAGCGTAATTGCACGAATATGTGGCAGTGCAATACGCTGTGTATCTTTTACGTATTGCATCAGGCAACCGGCAGCAACAAGCGCGCTGTGGGCTTTATCAACACCAAAACCTACTAAATCTTTAGTACCAAACTGATCGCATAATAAGTGCTGAGCCGTATCTAAGTCGAACTCCCACTCTGGGCGACGACGAGCGCCTTTTATATGCTCAATTAAATGAAAATTTTCAAAGCTTTCGCTATACAAAAGTTCTGCTGGCGATAGGCGTTGAATAGTTGAGCTAAAGGCTTCGTCGGTATTTACTTCAACAATGTTAAAGCGACCTGAGTTAATATCAAGGTATGCAATGCCATATAGGCCTTTTTTACTTTGCCAAACGCTAGTAAGTAAGTTGTCTTGTCGTTCTTGTAAAAGCGCTTCGTCAGAAATTGTACCGGGTGTAACTATACGAACAACTTTTCGATCGACAGGGCCTTTACTGGTTGCGGGATCCCCAACTTGTTCGCAAATAGCGACTGATTCACCCATTTGAACTAGGCGTGCTAAGTAGTTTTCTACGGCATGATAAGGCACGCCCGCCATTGGGATAGGATCGCCGCCGGCTTTACCGCGATGTGTTTGCGAAATATCGAGCAGTTGAGCTGCGCGTTTTGCGTCATCAAAAAAGAGTTCGTAAAAATCGCCCATACGATAAAACAATAAAATATCGCGATGCTCTGATTTTATTTTTAGATACTGCTGCATCATAGGGGTTTGTTGTTTTATAGTGTGTGGTGCATAAAGATCAAACGACATGTATTTACCCAAAGGCTGAATATGGAATTACATCAAGAGATTAAAACACTTGCTGCGCAATTAGGCGCTATTTTAACGGATAAATGCTTATGGATCACTAGTGCTGAGTCATGTACTGGTGGCGGAGTGAGTTATGCCCTTACAGATACGCCCGGAAGCTCGGCTTATATTGACCGTGCATTTGTGACTTACAGCAACCAAGCAAAGCAAGATTTGCTAAATGTAAGTGCAAGCACATTAGCAAAGTACGGTGCTGTGAGCGAACAAACAGTGCGTGAAATGGCATTAGGTGCTATTAAAGCAACAAATGCAAATATATCTATAGCTGTATCGGGTATTGCAGGACCTGGCGGGGCAACTGATGGCAAACCTGTGGGACTTGTGTGGTTTGGAATACAAATTAATGACAAAGTACTGACCTTTAAACAAGTATTCACCGGCGATAGGGCTCAAGTTAGACTGCAAGCTATTGTATTTGCATTGAAAAGTGTAATATATGAGATAAAATAAAAAAATTAGCTTGATACTGTTATTTCATACAGTATACTTGATTCCATTAGCTGGATTTGGAGAATAAAATGAACGATAACAAACAAAAAGCGTTGGACGCTGCACTATCACAAATTGAACGTCAATTTGGTAAAGGCTCAATTATGAAATTGGGTGATAACAAAGCGTTAAACATTGAATCTGTATCTACAGGCTCATTAGGTATTGATATTGCTTTAGGCATAGGTGGTTTACCTATGGGACGTATTGTTGAAGTATACGGACCTGAGTCATCTGGTAAAACAACGCTTACTTTACAAGTTATCGCAGAAGCACAAAAAGAAGGCAAAACATGTGCCTTTATTGATGCTGAGCATGCTCTAGATCCAGTTTATGCACAAAAGCTTGGTGTTAACATTGATGAGCTTTTTGTATCGCAACCAGATACCGGTGAGCAAGCATTAGAAATTTGTGACATGTTAGTGCGCTCAAGCGCGGTAGACGTTGTTGTAATTGACTCGGTTGCTGCACTTACACCAAAAGCTGAAATTGAAGGCGACATGGGCGACTCGCACATGGGCTTACAAGCACGTTTAATGTCGCAAGCATTACGCAAGCTTACTGGTAACATTAAACGCTCTAACACGTTATGTATTTTCATTAACCAAATCCGTATGAAAATTGGTGTTATGTTTGGTAACCCAGAAACAACAACGGGTGGTAATGCACTTAAGTTTTACGCATCGGTACGTATTGATATTCGTCGTATTGGTTCTGTTAAAGAAGGCGATGAAGTTGTTGGTAACGAAACTCGCGTTAAAATTGTTAAAAACAAAGTAGCGCCGCCGTTTAAACAAGCTGAATTTATCATCATGTATGGTGAAGGTATTTCTAAGCAAGGCGAGCTAATTGACCTAGGCGTTAAGCATAAAATTGTTGAAAAAGCAGGTGCTTGGTATAGCTACTGTGGCAACAAGGTTGGCCAAGGTAAATCTAACTCAATTAAGTTTTTGAAAGAAAACCCAGAAATTGCAGATGAGATTGAAGGCAAGTTACGCGAAATGCTTTTATTAAAAGCAACTATTGAACCAGATGATGGTGAAGATAAGTTGGGCGATGACGCTGATCTTTAACAGCCTCAAAATGAGTTTTTAAGCTTGATTTGACCCGAGCTTTAAAAAGCGTTAATCAGTAATGATTAGCGTTTTTTTGTTATTAAAAACTTAAAGTAGATAACCTGAGCTCTGGATAATAAATCTATCTCGAGCAGCTATTTTCAGCGCTAACTGCGTTGAATTTACTTACAATAGGCCAGCTATTGACGCGTAAATTCGCCTTGTTTCCACTGAAAATCTCTGGCTAGAGAAAATAAATTTAAATACCACTATGATTCAATACGTTAGTAAATCTCTTAACCAGAGTTTAGGTTAGATAAAAATAAAAACGACACATTAAAAATGTGTCGTTTTTTAATTTAACCGCAAAAATCTACAGCCTTTAATTAATCAAATATATTTATAACTGCCAATTTACAGATAGAGCGTAGTTACGCGGTGCACCGTAGTAACCTTGTTCCCAGTATAGGCTGTGCAAATATTTTTCACCTGTGGTGTTATTAACGTTGAAAGTGACTCCTACGTTATCTGTAATTTTGTAAGTGGCCATTAAATCAAGTAACCCGTATGCATCTTGGTTGGTAGTAACACTTGCAATACCATTAGCATCTTTAACTTGAACTCGGCTAGTTGAATCCTGCCAGCGATAGTTTGCACCAAATGATAAGCCATCAACTAAAGGCACTTGGTAGGTTGCGGCCACTTTAAGTTGGTTTTCTGGTGTGTAATCTTTTACTAAATCATCACCATCAATATTTAAATTACTAAAGCTAATACTTGCACTTAAATCATCTGTAAATTTACCACTTAACTCTACTTCAAAACCATTACTACTAATGCCATCAGCTGCATAATAACGCGTATCACTTGGTAATGAGTTAGCTATAGCAACAGCAAGGCCATCTTGTTTTGCATCAAAATAAGCAAACGTTACAAATAACTGGTCGTCTAGAAGCTGTGCTTTGACACCTATTTCGCTACTTTTGCCAGTAACAGCAGGTAGTTGATTGGCATTTATGTCTAGTTCTTTTTGCGGTACAAATGTTTCTGTATAGCTTGCATAAGCCGATAGAGATTCGTTAAAGTCGTACACTGTACCAATGTACGGTATTAGCTCAGAGTCACTTCGAGTTTGAGCAACGCCATAGGCTGTGCCTTTTGTTTCCCAATCGGTATAACGCACGCCAGCGAGCACACTTAAAGGCTCACTTAATTTAATGCGAGTAGATATGTAAGCTGATTTTTGCTCGTTAGTAATATCACTACCATTTACGCCATCAACAAGTGTTGCCTCTGGTACTACACCATCCCACGTTTTAAGTGATGGCATATCTGGAAAACCATTGCCTGTAGTGTAATCGTAAAGAGACTGCTCGTTGTAATCCATTTTAGCTTGGCTAACACCAAATGATAGGTCGTGCTCTTGATTAAATAAATCAAACTTACCACTGGCGTATAAATCAAATAAGTCATGCTTATCTTCGTAATCATAACGGCTAGCATAACCTGTTAAACCAAGTTCAGTATCTCTATCAGGGGTACCGTATACGTAGAACAGCTCTGAGTCTTGCTCGTTTTCAATGTGAGCATAGCGCGCTCTAGCCACCCATGTTGCTGATAAGTTTTGTTCAAGCGTTACATATACTTGCTCTGCACTGTTATCCCAGTAAGACCAATCAGCAGCAGTACTGGTTGATTCGTCATAGTCGGTTGGTGAGCCGTCGGTGTAATAAAGAGGTAGTGCCCCCCAAAGTGGGCTATCAGCATCTTTTTGTTGGTTAACGTAGTTAACGCTTAATAATGTGTTGTCGGTTAATTTGCCTTCGTAGGCTAAGTAAATAATTGTTTTATCTGTTTCGTAACGATCTAAGTATGAATCCGCTTTTTGTTTTGTAAATACAGCTCTTACAGCGTGTTCTTCATTAATAGGGGTCGATACATCTAAATCTAATCGTTTTTTATTCCACGAACCATATGACACAGACGCATTAGCTTGTGTGTTATATGTTGGTTTTTTTAAAACCATATTTACAGTAGCAGAAGGATTACCGGCACCGGTCATTAAGCCATTAGCGCCACGAACTATTTCTACACGGTCATAAATTGAAGTATCAAGACTGCCTTGAATAGATCCAGAGCTTTGTGGAATACCTAAGCCATCAACTTGAAAGTTAGTAATTTCAAAGCCACGAGCTTTAAAGTAAGTACGATCTGTTTCTATTTGCTCTACTGTTACGCCGGGGGTGCTTTCAAGTACTGAGTTTATATCGTCTAGTGAAAAGTCGTCCATTAATGCGCGTGATACTACCGAGATTGACTGTGGTGTTTCTTTAATTGTTAGACCTAGTTTGGTAGCTGATTGCGCTTCTTCTGTTATGTAGTTTTTGTGATGTTGACCATATACCGCAATTTTTTCGAGAGGTTCATCTTTTACAGTTGCTTCATCAGCAAGTGCATAACCAGATAGAATTAAAGAAGTAGCAAAGCTTAATTTAGATAAACGCAAAACTTGAGGGGACGACATAAGTTTTTCCAGTTAGTTCAAAAAGAAGTGCGTAACTTAATCTAAATGATATCGATTTGCAATTAGGTTGTGTGTTTTTACCTATTATTATTCTATTTTGTTGGATTTTAGCGTCACATAAAGAGATTATGGGTACGAATTGATGAATTATATAGAACTTAATATCCCTTATAAAAAAGCGGCCTAGGCCGCTTTTTTAAAGTAGTTAGCTTTTTAGTTATTAAAAAGAGTATTTAACAGAGAACTGTAAGCGATCTAGATCGCCATCTACGCCACTTTCAGTTTCACGTTCAGCATGCTTTAGTTCAGCACCAAACGTTAAACGTTTAACGGGTGAGTATAGAATATTTGCGCTGTAGCTTTGGCTTGATTCTGTCGGATCGCCAGAAATAGCTAATAAATCAGTGTTGTTATCAGCGCTAAAGAATGAGTATAAGAACGTTGAGCGCCATTTGCTTGTCCACTTGTGCTGGTAAGCAACAAAACCAGAAGTTGAGTCAATCGCATCTAGTTCATCGCCATTAAGTACTGCACCGTGAGCTACGTTTAAGCCTACGTAACGGCCTAAGCCTTTGCCTTGAGTAAGCATAAATTTAAGGTTGTCTTCACCAAGGTTTATTTTACCCGATGCACTAATACCAAAAGATGTTTCATCGGCATCAACACTGCCTACTTTATAAGTAAGTTGGCGAGCAAGCGCGGCAACAACAATGTTACCCCAATCAGCTTTGTGTGTGTAACGAGCTGTAAAATCGGGTAATGATGCATCATCAGTGACTACCATACCGCTAGTCGTAGAAATTGTACTTTCTGGGTTTTCTAATGAGAAAGACCATGCGCCAGTGGTATATTTAATTTGCGATTGACGCACAAACACAGTGCCTTCAGCAGGCCCTACAAAATCAAGCGTTTCAGCAAGGGCACCCACGTTTTGAAAGTTAGACCACGTTTGACCAAATAACCAACCATCGTAAGTAACAAACGCGTGGCGAATACGTGGTGCGTAAGAGTTTGAAACTCGCTCATTACCGCCAGCAGCCGAGGCTAAAAAATCAATCTCAATTTTAGTCTTAACGGTTTTGCCGTTATCCATTAAAGTTGATGTACCAAAATTAAAGCGTGACTCGCGTGCATGCATATCAAATACTGCATCAGAGCTATTGTCGTCACCAACGGTTAGCGTGCTTGGTACGTAAAAATCACGGCCAACGTTTGTACCAGCCGGTGCACCTGCGGAGTAATCACTCCACATTGTGTCTAGCTTGATGTATCCACCGTAAGTAAATTCGGTATCACCAATTTTTGCAGCAGTTGCCGCGTATGCAGTACTTGATAGTGCACATAGTACAGCGCTTGCTGCCAATGTTTTTAATGGGATAAATTTCATTGTGGTGTCCTTTATAGGCTACTTGTTGTCTGTTACTTTTTTTTTCATGTAAGGTTGTATTACTTGCTACGAGTATTACTTACGAATAAAAAGGGTGTTAATTTAGCTTTTCAATACACATATTGTTTTCATTCGTTAAATAAAGCTTTTATTAAGTACTGCAGTAAATACGTTTATTACAGTACCGAACACTGTTGAATATGCGCAATATTTACTCAATTACCTATTGGTCTATAAGACTAAGGTTTTAGAGTTGATAAGTTTGTATTCACTTACATTTAACGCGTTGTATTATTTATGTAAAAAAATTGAAAGCAGAAGGATTATAAACTACAAATGAGCAAATTGGTGAGGAATACAACTAAGGTCTAATACTTAATAAAGTACTGCTGAGTAATCCTTGATAAGAGCCTAAGGCAAGTAATTTAATGGAGACGAAGATGTCACAAAGTATCTATCCAGTTCCGGCGCATATTAAAGATGCGACTCTTGTAGATAAAAATAAATATAATACGCTTTACAAGCAATCTATTGATGACCCAGAAAGTTTTTGGCGTGAGCATGGCAAACGTCTTGATTGGTCTACCCCTTATACAAAAGTTAAAAACACATCATTCGACAAAGGACATATAAATATTAAATGGTATGAGGATGGCTACCTTAATGCTTCGTACAATTGTATCGATCGTCACTTAAAAACCAAAGCAGACAAAACGGCGCTTATTTGGGAAGGTGACAGCCCATCTCAAAGTGAGAATATTACTTATCAACAATTGCATGATGAAGTGGCTAAGTTTGCCAATGGTTTAAAAAAGCTAGGTGTTCAAAAAGGTGATCGTGTAGCGATTTATATGCCTATGACGCCTCAAGCTGTTTATGCAATGCAGGCTTGTGCACGTATTGGTGCTATTCATTCGGTTGTATTTGGTGGCTTTTCACCTTCTGCGATTGCAGATCGTATTCGAGATTCGGGTGCCAAAATTGTTATTACTTCGGATGAAGGGCGCAGAGCAGGTAATTGTGTTCCATTAAAAGCAAATGTAGATGAAGCGGTAGCGCAAGAAACTGTAACCTCAATTGAGCATGTTATTGTGCACCAATTAACCGGCGGTGAAGTTGATTGGAATGAGCACGATATATGGTGGCATGACCTAGTTGCTGATTTACCAGCAAAGTGTGAACCAGAGCCAATGAACGCTGAAGATCCATTGTTTATTTTATATACATCAGGTTCAACAGGTCAGCCGAAGGGTGTTGTGCATACTACTGGTGGCTACTTAGTTTACTCATCAATGACACATGAATACGTATTTGATTTAAAAGAAGACGATGTGTATTGGTGTAGTGCCGATGTAGGTTGGATCACAGGCCACAGTTACATTGCATACGGGCCATTAGTAAACGGTTGTACACAAGTATTATTTGAAGGTGTACCAACTTATCCAACTGCAGGACGTATGGGCGAAATTGTTGATAAACACGGTGTAACTATTTTATATACTGCGCCTACAGCAATTCGTGCGCTAATGGCGAAAGGTGATGAGCCAACTGCTTCGTCAAATCGCGATAGTTTACGTATTTTAGGCTCGGTTGGTGAGCCAATTAATCCAGAAGCATGGACGTGGTATTACGAGAGTATTGGTAAATCTAATTGTCCGATTGTTGATACGTGGTGGCAAACAGAAACCGGTGGCATAATGATTACGCCTTTACCGGGTGCAACTGATACAAAGCCTGGCTCTGCAACCCATCCATTTTTTGGTATTGCGCCAGCATTATTTGATGCTGAAGGTAATACACTCGAAGGTGCCGTAGATGGTAATTTAGTTATTTTAGATAGTTGGCCATCGCAAGCGCGAACTGTTTATGGCGACCATGAACGTTTTGAACAAACTTATTTTAGCGCCTACCCAGGTGTTTACTTTACTGGTGATGGGTGTCGTCGTGATGAAGACGGTTATTACTGGATCACAGGACGTGTGGACGATGTACTTAACGTATCAGGTCATCGCTTAGGTACTGCGGAGATTGAAAGTGCTCTTGTATCACATCCAGCAGTAGCAGAAGCCGCTGTTGTAGGTTACCCGCATGATATTAAAGGCCAAGGTATTTATGTTTATATTACGCCAAATGAAGGTGTAACAGTAAGCGATGAGTTAACCAAAGAGGTACGTAACTGGGTTCGTAAAGAGCTTAGCCCAATAGCATCACCAGATATGATTCAATGGTCTCCAGGTTTACCTAAAACGCGCTCAGGCAAGATTATGCGTCGTATTTTACGTAAAATCGCTGCAAATGAGCACCAACAACTCGGTGATACGTCAACGCTTGCAGATCCATCTGTAGTCGATGAACTAATCGAGAACAGATTAAATCGTTAAATGTGCGTTAAAAACTTGATTACAAGTTGATTCTAAACGTAGTATATCGGCTGTCAGTAAGGGTTTTATACCTAACTGGCAGCCGAATTTATTAGGAGTGAACCATGAGTCAGTTTTTAATAGCGGACGACCATCCGTTATTTCGTGAAGCACTAAAGGGCGCATTGAGCGCAAAATTTGAAGGTTTAGAGGTTTTTGAATCATCCGATTTTGACAGCACACTGCAAGTGTTAAGCGAGCAAGAGGATCTTGATATATTACTGCTAGACCTTCACATGCCAGGTAATGGTGATTTATATGGTCTTATTCGTATTAGAGAAGAATACCCAAGCTTACCTATTGCCGTTGTTTCGGGTAGTGAAGACGCTAATATAGTTTCTAAAGTAATGGGTTACGGCGCTATGGGTTTTATTCCTAAATCGTCATCGTCTGATGATATTGCCAGTGCAATTAACCAAATACTTGAAGGCGATACATGGCTACCAAAAGAGTTAAAAAACAAAGTAGCTGAAATTGAAGGTGAAGACCGAGAAATAGCAGCGCAAGTTGCCTCATTAACACCTCAACAATACCGAGTGCTGCAATATCTGCACGAAGGTTTACTTAATAAGCAAATTGCTTATGAACTGCACATATCAGAAGCAACAGTAAAAGCACACATTACAGCCATATTTAGAAAACTCGGCGTGTACAATCGTACCCAAGCCGTTTTAATTGCCGCGAAATTAAAACTCGAGCCAATAGAGCAGGCATAATTTACATTTAAAAAGTCACTTGCTTAATTATGAGCAAAAAAATGCCAGCAACAATGCTGGCATATTTTTATGTGTAGAATAGTTAATCAGAATTCAGGTTAATAACAAAGTGCATACCTTGTTATCAACACTGTTTTATTACCTCAAAATAAACTACTTAATTAAGCGAATTGGTACAATGCTAAGAAAACACTACAGTTTTATTACCATTAATAAATAGCTTATGCTCTGATGCAAGTTGGAGTGCTTTACAAAACACTGTTTTCTCTACATCTTTACCCATTTTAGCCATCATTTCTGCAGTATTAGCGTGCGTTACGCTTGTTACGTCTTGAAGAATGATAGGTCCTTCATCAAGCTCATTATTCACAAAGTGAGCGGTAGCACCAATGATTTTTACGCCGCGCTCAAATGCTTGATGATAAGGTTTAGCACCTATAAATGCGGGTAAAAATGAATGATGAATATTAATTATTTTGCCTTCAAAGCGACCCACAAATTCAGGGCTTAAAATACGCATGTATTTGGCAAGACCAATAATATCAGGGTTGTAGCTGGCAATTAAATCACCTACTTTTTGATCGTGCTCGCTACGAGTTAGTCCTTCGTGCGATACAACATGAAACGGCACATCAAACCCTTTTACTAAAGGCTCTAAATCAGCGTAGTTAGCAATAACTGCTAATACTTCAATATTAAGAGTTTGTTCAAATTGCTTTAGCAACATACCACCTAAACAATGGGCTTCTTTAGTTGCAAGTAAAACTACTTTAGTTTTTGCACCGCAATGTAGGGCAAGTTTAGCGCCTTGTGGCAACAGTGCGCGTAGTTGATCTAAAAAGTCGCTTTGTGGCTCGCCTGTAAGCTCTGTGCGCATAAAAAATCGCTGTGCGTCTTTATCTACAAACTCGTTGTTACGCGTAATATTTAAATTATTTTTATGACAAAGCCCTGTGATTTTAGCTATTAAGCCTACGTCGTCAGCACATTGGGTGGTTAGTATATAGCTCATTGTCCTCATTCTTACCCTGTGATTAATACTTCATTATTTGTGTTTTGGCACATAAAGCAAGGGCTTTGTGGACTAATCCAATATTAATCATGTTGTTGAGTATAAAAGAGGTAGTAAAGTTAAAAGGTATTGAATAGAGGTTAATAAAGGATAAAAAAATGCCACCTAATTTACAAGGTGGCATTAATACTAATAATCCAGAGTTTAAGTTAATTAACCCTTTGGCTCGGGAGATAAGCTTTCTTCTTGTCTTAAATACCCGGCAGCTTCTTCGTCATCTTTAGCTATCGCTTGCTGAGTAGGTATAGCACGCGTTTGCTGATTTAATTGATGTATTTGTGAAGCATTACCTAAATCACGCTCACTGGTGATTGAGGCGATAGATTCACGGTCTTTCAAGAACGCGATAACGTCTTTTTTGATTGCTTGTAATTGTCCTTCGTCTTTATGCATTTCCATAATATGGCGAGGATGTTCAAGATTTTTCATACCTGTTGCTGCAAACGTAGTAGAAATAACACGAGAAACAATAATCCAAGGCGTTATGCTACTGCGTACTAAAGTATTTTCTGAGCGAGTACTATCGTGAATACCAGTACCTGTTGATATTTTAGACTCAGTAAATGTGCCTTCGCATTTAAAGTACACTAGTAGTGATTCAAATTGCATTTCAGCAAAAAATAGATGAGCTGTATTTGTAAGCAATTGCGCAAATGCTTTAATAAGTATACCTATTAGCAATAAGTGAAAGCTTGTCATTAATAGCTCACTAAATTGAATAACATGTTGGTTATTAAATGCTTGTTTAAAGCTACTAATATTTGCAGCGTCAACGTAATGATAAATATTAATAAACGAATACGCTAAAAACACAGTAAACGCTAAGGCTATAATATAAAGCAAGTTACCACTTACTAAAGCAAGTAACCTTGCTAGCGTAAAGTTTTTACCTAAGTCTATTGAGTGCAGTTTAGGTTGAATCTCTTGGATCATTTCACCTTTAAAACCGCCTTTACCTTCAATTTGTTCTTGAAGCTTAGGATCTAATTCGCGATAAACTCTGTTAGGTACTTCTTTATAACGACGGTTAGCCATTACTAGATTGTCTAGGTTTATAAAAATTTCGTCTGGATGAACAGACTCTTGCCAGTTTTCACGTAGTTCTGATACTTCAGCAGAAGGGGTAACTGCATTTAAACGCGCTTTAATCATAATAAAAGCAATTGCGCAGCTCAGAGTGGCTAATACAATAATCGCAATTAAGTACATGCCAGCATGAAGACTAGGTAGTTGCTCAATCCAGCCATCTATTTCTTGTTTGCTAATGTGTTGTTCTTTCATCAGCCATGACATAGAAAGGCCAATAGCGATTGGTAGAATAAAAGATAAAGAAATAATTTTAGCGAGTGCACCAGTACCAAGTGCTTCAATATTTTTTTCAGCGTTTCTAGAAATAGGTTTACCCGTAGAGCGCCACGAAAAAAGCACGTAGAACATTAATATGGCACTATAAACAGGAAATGCTAATTCGCCTGCTTCACCGGTAAAACCCGATAAAGATACAAATGCTACAAGGCCATAAGCAATAAGTGCAACAAGGGTACTTACCCATGAGCCAAATAAGCGCTGAGCAACATTACGAATAGGATAAGGTAGGAATAATAACTTAGGGATTAAGCTGTGAAGTAAACGTGATAAAAAACCATTAGGCTCTTTAAACGTACTGTTTTTACGACCAACCAGCATTTCTTCGAGTGATTGCGCGGTGTAGGCTACTTCTTTTTGTTCTTCTTGGGCGGTTGATGCTTGTGATTTGCTGTAGTTATAAGCAAGTGAAGTAGGGTGGTTTCTGCCTACAAAATACTTAAGAGTTGCATAAATACCACTTGAAAGTGAGCGAATGCCGAATGCTAAAATAAGCATGCCAAACACCATTAAAATCCATCCAGCGGTTGTATCTTCTTTTACTGATCCCGCAGCAATAACAAGTAAACTAATACCCGCTATAGACTCAATGAGTCCTCTTACAGCTGTTACTTTACCTTCAAGTTTGAAGGGGTTTTTTAGTCCAAGATCAATCGATCCATAATCAAAAGCCATTGAATGCTCCTTTTAAACAGCATGCCCAATTAAGGGAGAATATAAGCGTAGTTATAATAACCATTATATATATCGTATTTTTGTTTTTGCTCAATTTTTGATTATATATCAATAAAGTCGTTCAGTTTAAGGTTATTTTAAAGTGGTACATTCTATGCTTTGAAATATAAGCTTAAGCGAGTTAACAATATCTCTTTTAAATGCTTGAGGAGGAATGATGGAATTGATTTACGTTGATGATAGTTTGCCCGGAATTACCCGAAAGAAAAAAAACAAACATTGGCAGTATTTTGACCCAATAGGAAAAATAATTAAAGAGAAGGCCGTTATTGAGCGCTTAAATTCACTCGCGTTCCCGCCTGCTTATAAAAGTGTATGGTTTTGCCCTGAAGAAAATGGGCATATTTTAGCAACAGGTTACGACAGTAAAGGACGAAAGCAGTACCGATATCATCCATTATTTACACAACAACAAGATGCTAAAAAGTATCAAGCTTGTAGTGTGTTTGGACATAAGCTGCCGTTACTTAGGGCTCAATTAAAGGAAGCATTGCAAGGTGATGAGCTCGATTATGAACGTACTTTAGCAGCCATTGTTAGATTAATGGATTTAGGTGCTTTACGGGTGGGGAATGAACGTAATGTAAAACAAAATAAAAGTTTTGGTGCGACAACCCTAAGATCAAGGCATGCAAAATTAACAGGAAAAAATATTAGATTAAAATACCGTGCAAAGTCAGGCAAAGAAAGGGAAGTAAATATAACGGATAAAGCATTGAGTAGTGTTATTAAGGAGCTTCAGGACTTACCCGGGCAACACTTGTTTCAATATATAGAAGAGGGGGAGCGCTCTAACGTTACCTCTACTGAAATCAATCAGTATATTCAAAATATAATGGGTGAAGAATTTAGCGCAAAACACTTTAGAACATGGCGAGCAAGTGTGATTGCTTTTAAAGAAGTGTATGAAGAAAAAGGCGCTATTACATTAAAAAAAATGCTTGATGAAGTGTCTTCAAAGCTTGGGAATACGCCAACAATAGCGCGTAATTCTTATATTCATCCTGATGTTATTGAGCTTTGTAAGAAAAATGAATCAGAACAAACTCATTGGCGCGACAATTTTAAATTACCCCGTAAAACAAAGTATCTTAGTCGGTTTGAGCGCGGTTTATTAGAGTTTTTAACGTAACGATAAAGGCTGTAGCTTACAGCCTTTATGCTAAGTTTTTATATTATGCTATTGCAGCATAAACGTTTCGTATTCTAAATCTTCAAATTGTTTTGAAAGCCAAAATAATCCTACTACCGAGGTAATAATGGTTGCTAATGCAAAGCCATAGCCATAAAACTGCGGTCCAAAAGCAATTGATAACAAAGTTAAAACAACGTTTATTACCAAAAATAACCCCGCTAAAAATAGCACTGTTGAGCGTTTATCTAAATAAAACAAAATATTTAAAATAGATAAAAATATAACTTGTACGCCTACACCTACTACATCAATAAATAAAAGCGTTTTATAGTTTGGATCAATGCCAATAAAGGTAAGTATTTGCTCACCCCATAATAATAAGCAGGCAACGGTAATACCCTGAATTTTAAATATATCGTATAAACCGGCACGCGCAGTTTGGATCATACTGTCTTTTAATATGTAGATCTCTTCAAGAGATGAGCCACCACGAATAGCGGTGTAAAAACGGTCGTACTCTTCTACAAAGTCTGTTTCCATTTTTACTAAAAATACCGCCATACCGGGGATAATAGACAAATAAGCCAAAAATATAGGTAAGTCATAAATTGGGCTGGCTCTTAATGTACCAATAATTTGAATTGATGTGCTTGGAGAATACCAAAAAATGATTTTATCAGCCCATACACCAATGTTATAAAACAGACCACAAAAGAATAGGCTGTAATACACTTTTTTATTGCTTAAAAAGTCAAAGCTTATAAGTTTTTCACCTGGGTAGCGGCGAATAATCATAAATAAAAAGCTAAAAAAGAGCAGTGCTTCGCCTGCAAAAAACGCAAAAAATAAGCCGTCTAGCTGCCAGTCTCTTAATAAATATGCAAGCAATACCATAAAGGCGTAACCACTTAGCATAGTTATTAAAATTAACCGGTACTCTTTCATACCTGATAGAAAAATAGCGCCAAGCCACTGATTACATAAGCTTACAAAGGCACCTAAAATTATAATCTTAGTAACAACGGGTATAGGGAGCATAGGCCATACAGCTAAGCCCACCAATAACGCAGCTATTGTTGTTACAAGTTGCGCACCAAGTAAATTAGGGAGTACTTTTGCCTCTTCTTTTTGAAAAAACAAATCGGCAATAAACCGAGTTAGTAATAACTGCAAGCCACCCGTTAAAATAAGTGAGGCTGCCATCATGTAGGTAACAAGCGTTAAAAACTGAATAATAAGTACTTTAGGTAATACAATTCCTAAACTTAAAATACCAATTAGCATTAACGCTACAATAGAGAGCAGCCAGGGGCCTGAGCCTATTAACCCTGCGTAGCCGTATGCTTCAAAAACTGAGAGCAGGGTATTTTTTTTGAGAATTTTTCGTATCTCAAAACCTATTCCGGCCATGCCATTGTATCCTTATAAAGTTTATCGTAACGGGCAAACATGTGGCTCTCGTCATAAAATTTTTGTACGCGGTCTAAACCACTTTTTTGATACTCAAGCCAAGCTTGCTCATTTGTTAGCATATTTGATATTTGTTGTGCTGTTTCGCTAGGTGAAGCAATTGAGACAACTTCACCAGCTTTACCTAATGCTTTATCTTCATCGGTGCCGCCTTCGATTATTTCGCGGCACGAGCCAACATCACTAGCAAGTACAGGCACACCGGCCGCCATTGCTTCTAAAAGCACTAAAGGCTGCGCTTCGGAAATCGAGGTTAAAGCAACAATTCCGAGCTTAGGTAAAATTTTGGTAATATCTTGCATACCTAAAAACTTAACACTGTTTTGTAAATCAAGGCTGCCTACAAGTAGTTCACACTCTTTGTAATATTGCGGATCTTCTTCATAAGGGCCGATGATCCAGCCTTCGACCTCTGGTAATATCGATTGCGCTTCTTTAATCGCACGTATAAAGGTTTTAATATCTTTTATAGGAACTACACGTCCAATTAATCCAACAACCGGTGGTATCTGTTTTGGACGCTTCTCAAGCGCTTCAATAAAGCGCACTGTTTTAATACCATTAGGTACAACAAATGCTTTTTCAGGCGCTGCACCATCTTTTATTTGGCGCTGTCTGTTACCATCGTATAGCGAAATGATCTTATCTGCTTCTTGGTATGTTGTTCGGCCTATTTGCTCAAAAAAGCTGATCCACATTCGGCGAATAAAGCCCATCTCGGTATTTAAGTTTTTACCTAGGCTTTGTTCAGACTCTTTGATCCAACTGGCTTGAATAAGATCTATTTTTCTCTCTTTGGTGTAAATACCATGCTCGGTCAACAAAAAGGGAGTATCGCTTATTACACTGGCACCAGATCCTAAAATACCAGCATACCCGGTAGATATTGAGTGAATAAGTTTAACTTTTGGAAGTCCACGTGCAATTTCGGCTATTTTAAATAGCGGTTTATATAAATTGCGGTATGACCAAAAAAAGTCAATAAAAGAGGATTCATCACAAAAAGTTGAATAGTAATTGATGAGCACTTGCCACGATGATTCACTATATAAAAAGTCGGCTTCGTTAATACCGTCTTTTTTAGCCAAAGTTTCAAATGCAAATTTTAACAATTCACTCGGAATAGGCTCGTTACAATCTCTAAAATAATTTTGTAGTTGCTGCCAAAAATCAAAGAGCTCTTTTTTATATTTAATGCCATGCTTAGCTTTTATTTCAGAAGTGTCATTTTCCACTAAATAATGAACATGCAGCTTGGTAACGTTTTTAGGTAAAGTATATTGAATCTCGCCATAATGCTCTGGCGCTCCACCTATAAAAACAAGCTCAAAGTTATAATGAGGTAACCCTTCAATTATTTGATGAACCCAGCTAGATACACCACCACGTATGTAAGGGTAGGTACCTTCCAAAAGCAGTAAAATGTCTGCATTTTTATTACTCATGCCAATACTCCTGCAAATGACGTAATTCACTGCCTTTAGGTTGTTCTGGGAGTTCTTTTAAGTAGCGTTTACAGTCGTCAAACTTGTTCATACAAAAGGCAACTTCGGCTTTATAAGGGAGAACATGACGCCTTGCCATACCAAATTCGGTTGCTTTAAGTAAGTACTCATGGGCTATTTCGTATTTGTCTAAGGCTAAAGATATACGGCCTAAAAATATAAAGGTTGCAGGTGTTTTTACGTGCTCAATACTTTGCTGTGCAAGTGTTTCGGCTTTTTCTAAAACGTATTTTCGCAGTGCACCTTGGGCTAAACCTAAGTAGCTAAGTTCCCAATAAAGTTCGGCTAGTTGTTTTTGTAAATGACTCAATTTAGGCTGCTTAGTCGTAACGGCTATTTCTTGCTGATATAAACTGATTTTTTCGTTGAGTTTGGTTTCTTTACCATCAAGGGTTGAGTAGGCGAGTAGGCGAATATCATCTTCTAAATCTTTAAGTGCTAGCTTTAAAATAGGAATAGCTTGTGAGTCACTCATGTGACGAGCTGCCATTACAGCACTTAAACGTTTATTTGGTTCACTCGCGTGCTTTAAAATTGCTTTAAGCCCGCCCATAGAATAGGTTGGATTTGCTGATATAGCTCTGGCTTCAAAAGGAAGCTCAGGTATTTTATGCTCTTCAATTTCTATATCATCGTTTTTTAGAGGTTTACACAGAGCAAACGTAAGCGCTACTACAACACCTATAATTCCAAGTACTGGTAATGTAAACAATAATAAAAACATGAGCAAAAAAGAGCTATAAGGAGTCGTTTTGTATTTTTTAGGTATAAACACATAACTAACAATAGCAAAAAGGATGCTAGCAATAGCATGCAATAGTATAGCTAAAAACCAATTAGGTGTTTCCAGTACTTCTATTAGTGCAAAGTACTGACAAATACACCCTAAAATAGCCGCTATAATAATTATAATCATGAAAGTGAAACCAATCTCTTTATATCATCTGAGCTTATTGGTAGTGCAAGTTGTTGCTCAATAACAATATCAAGCTCAGCTAAAGTGCTACCAGTGCGCTCTTTACACCACGTGTTCATTCGGGCAATAAAGCCTGCTTTTTCAAGTTCATCAGCTAATGGCATTAATAGCAGTAATACCTGATTTTGATTATCATACAAATAAATGTCTAAACCACGGCGTGCTTCACTTAAATAACTCATAAGTTGAGTCGATTTATCAGTAATATTATTGGCTTTTATTTTTAGCAGCTGCGATGGAATGTTGTATCGTTTTGCTTCTTTATTCGCGCGTTTAACTTGGCGAATAAAGTATGGAGACTCTTCATACGTCATTACTGGGTTTGTTATTTCATGGCGCAGCAGGTCGCCAATATGCCCAGCCATAACAGCAAGTAGTGTAAGAGTGGTATTTTTAAGTGCAAAAAATTGTACTCTTTCAACTAAAATAACGCCGTAAATTGTATTATTTACGTCGATAAGTGGGATTGCCATATGGTATTTACTTATACCTAATGCAGTTTTTGCGTCTTTTACTGATACTAATTCTTTTTCTTCAATCATCGCTAATATAAGAGGATCATTTTCAGCTATTTGACCCATTTGGCTAATAGAGGCAAGTGGTGGCTCTAAAACAGTGTCGTTTTCAACTTTATATAATCCCGCTCTTTCTAATAAGCCATATTCAACGAATAGGTCGATTATTTTTTGCGCTGCGCTATCAAGCCTTCTTTCTTTTAATAGCCCGATAGAGGTTCTTACTGCTTGTAGCGATTCACGCAAACTTAACGTGTGGCCAGCAAGCATTTGCTCTATTCTATCGTGAGATGAATTAATTAAGTGATACTGACGAGTAAATGTTTCAAGGCGATCGGTTACGTACTCAAGCTGAATACTTTGTTGTTGATTAGTACGTTCCCACACATCCCTAAATTCGCCAGTGATCATAATTACAATAATGTAGCCAATCATGGCGTTAATATTGAAGTCGCTTTGTGGTGATAAAATATTTGCTTGAAGTAAACAAAGTTGACCAACAAGCAAACATAAAATACTAATAAAGCCTTTTGAAAAGCCATAACGTAGAGAAACTAAAAGTGGGCCAAGTACAGGCCACGAAAACCCTCCCTCAGTCCAAAATGGGTCCTCTGCGTTAAATAATACAGGCAGCCCTAAAGCAAGCGCGGTAAATATAAATACCTCAGCCCATATTTGTAGCTCAGGAACGTCTCTTGGTCTAAGGAAATGTGTTTTCACTCACTAACCTCTATATAAGAAATTAAATCGGCAATCACATCTTGTGCTGTTGCTGCAATGCTATCGCGACCCCAGCCACTTTTAGCAATAGTTCCCGTCCAAATTGGCGTTGTTTGCCCGTTAACTGTGAGTGATAAGGTCAGTGCTACAACAGGTTCTCCGTCAAGACCGGCTTTATAGCGCCACTCTTCAATGCTACCTGTTAGTACATAGTCAGCTTGTTGAGTGCTTAACCATTGCATAGCATTGTCTAAACGGTATTGATCGTCCAGTGGTGGAAGCTCTTTAGTGTTTACGCGAGGAGCGCGTATAAGAGTTGGCAATTTATTTTGCTGCCAAATACTGGCCAAAATATCTTCAGCACGCTCACCAGCAAGCGGTGTTTGAGCATGATTAACAAGTGGCATTAATGCCACAATTTTTGAAGGGCTAAGCTCTACATCATCAGCAACTCTGCTGGTGGTACATGCTGATAATAGTAATACCAAACACGGTATAATTAAACGAAACATACTCTCTCCTAACATTAAAAATGTACGTAATAACCTAATTGTAATTGTGTATCTGAGTTACCCACTTTATTACTACTTTGGTAACCCAGCTGTAATTTAAATAAATCATCGCCCAGTACAGACCAACCAGCGCCACTTGAAACTGATACATCTACTGTATCGTTAAGTGTTTGATAGCCAGTACTTATATCAAATAACCATGAAGGGCTTGCGCCTAAATAAGGCGGCTCCAACGAACCTGTTGAAGCAAATGAGGTCCCTAGTGCAAAACGTCTAAATGGTTGAAGGTCAACTCTTAGCGGTCTTCTACTTGCATCTGTATTTATTAATGCATTAACACGTTCAAAGTCTTGCCACTGTGCACTAAAATAAGCGTTCCAAATTGGGCGGTCTTTTAAAATACTGTATTGGTAACGTGCATTATATTCTTGGCCATTTATTAGTGAGCTGCCATCGCTTCTTCGAGAAAAAGACATCGCTGCTGCTGATAGCTGTACATTTTGTCTACCATCAATATTGTAGTTAACATAGGCCGTGGCTTTATCTAGCTGAGCATAGCTAAGTAGCGCTTCTGATTGGCGGTTTTCAACATTATATTCAAGCTTTAAACCTACCTGAGTACGCGAATCCCATTGATAACGAGAGTCTAAGCTAAGACCTTGGCGACTAACTAAGCTGCCTTGGTGAGAATCTATTTTTGCATCAAAATACCAACGACCAAATGTCATCTTATCTTCTATCGCAAACAGTAATCCGTTGTTATCAAGATTTTGCTGATTACTTAAACTTAATTTCCATTGCCCATTAGCATAAGGAAAATAAACGTTTACATCGTACTGGCTACTGTTTAAACCAGCCTCTGGCGATAGGTTTATTTCAAGTGCTCTAAAATAGGATGCGCGTGCATTTCTGAGTAAACTCAATTGCGATTCATTTGCCTCGCCAGTAAGTTCTTCGTACCAACGTTGCATGGTGGCATAGGGTTGTTTTAAATAGAGTAGGGCGTTTAGCTCATCTAATTTGCTTAGTGAACCTTCAGCTATAAGCTGTTTCGCTTTATTAAACTCGCCGTTGGTCATATAAAGCTGTAGTTTTTGCCAAGGTTCTAACTTTTGTGCAGCTCGACGTGCTAACCACCAGTTTGCTTGAGGCTCACCAATAGTGTCGGGCGCGAGCTCATCCATGGTGTTTAATTGCATTAAATGAGGAACAGCCATTGCACCTGCCCAGCGGTACATTAGGCCTCTGTATGCGTATTTATCTTTAGGTAAATGCTGTAATAAATAGTGATTTAGCTCGGCAGCATTCGCATAATAACCAAGCTGCTTCATTACATCGGCTAAGTTAACCAGTGTTGTTAAGTCACTTGGATCTGCAACAGCTAGTTTTCGTAAATAAAAGTAAGCACTGTTATATGATTTTTCATAAATAGATAGGCTAGCTAATAATTGCGTCCACGCGTAGGTAGGATCGCTGTCCGAATAGCGAGTTAAAATACGGCTGATCATTATAGTGTCGTGCATTTGTAGCGCTAACCAACCTTGTGCGAGTACAACATCGGGGTCGTATTCACTTAATTTAGCGGCGCGGTTTAGAGTTGTATAAGCCGAATTTAAATCACTTTGATTTTGATACCAATTTGAAAGAATAACCCAAGCAGGGTAGAGAGCTTTATTATAACGTTGTTTATCAAGCTCTGTGTGAATACGGGCAACCGATTTAGCATCGTTTACTTGCGTGCTTAATAATGCAATTTGTATCAGTTGGCGGTCTGTAAGTGACTCATTTTCCCATAGATAATCGAGAAGCTCTTGAGGCCGTCCTTCAAAGCGCAGCTGTTGGTAATAAAGCGTGTCGCCAACACTTAGTGTGCTGATTGCTTTTAGTTGCTCAAAAGCATAAAGCTCATCTTTTTTATCTTGAACACGCATTGCCATATCTACTCGTGCAGTCCAAAATTCTCCATTAGTACTTTGTTGCTTGTTTTTTAAAATAGACAATGCTGTTTTAAAGTCATCCTCAAGCCAAAATGCACGAGCTATCCAAAGTAAGTCTTCTTCATTTTTAGGCCCTTTATATTTAGGCCATAAAGCTCTTAGTGCTTTTAAATTTCCGGAATCGTGAAGTACTTTCGCTTTCCAATATTGCGATAATGCACTCTTACCATTTATTTGTTCAAAACGGTCAATATTACTGAGTTCTTGTTTTGTGTTGCCTATAAATTCGTTTGTTTGCATCCACTTAGCAAAGCCATTGCCTTTTAATTGTCGGTTTTGTGCTTTGTATTCATATATATCGTTGGCGTCTTGGTATAAATATAATGCCGCAGCGTCATTAACACTGTCAGTAAGCATCGCTGGGGTTACAGCTCTGTTCGACATTAGCCATTTAAACTCTTTAAGCGCTTCTTTAGGCTTGTTCTGCCAGCGCTTTATTTTCCAATTTAGTAAGCGTAGCTCTTTGTCATTTGGAGTTTGTAGTAATAGCTTGGCGAGTAATTGCTCAGCCCCTTTTGCATTCCCATTTGCTAAACGCAGGTGCATGGCTTTTGTTAAGTACTCGGTGTTATTTGGATCGCTCTTTAATAAGCTTTCAATGGCTTGAGCTGAATCTTCTGTATTGCCAGCTAAGTTAGCTAAATAAAGGGTGCGTTTAACATTAGCTTGGTCGCCATAAGTTTTCCACCAGGCGTAAGCTTGTATCGGATTATTTGCGCCAAGTGCAGTCTCAATCGCTTTAGCTGCAATGTCAGCATTTATATTTGTTTTATAAATAGCGAGAGCTTTGGCTGGTTCGCCAGCGCTCAACCAGTAATCAGCTGCAAGTAGTGGTTGTTTATTTTTTTGATAGTACAGAGCAACTTTTGCGTTTAACCCAACTGCTTTTGCAATAGTTAGTATTTGTTCGTCCCAATGCTTATGGACACCTATTTTTAAAGATAGATCTTCAAAGCGATCGTCAACTTTAGCCCCGCTTGCTAGCCATAATGAGTAAAGCAGCTTTATTTCTAGAGTTGCTTTGCGCTCACCTCTTGGTAGTTTTTCAAGCTCGTTAGTGGCTTGTGAATACTCACTAAGCCCTATATGTAGTTCAACCAATTTTGCGCGTAGCTTTTCGTTGTTAGGCTCAGTGTTGAGCGCTGCATTAAGGTACGATTTTTCAAAGGTATAATCTTGTGAAAGTTCATCATCTTCAAAAAATAAGGTGTGAGGAAATAATGCATAAAGTGCAAAACAACTTACAGCTAATATTGCTAATATTGTTTTTACAGAAATTAACTGAGGGCGCTTTTTAGCATTCATTATCGAGCGACTCCATTGCAGTTAAGATAACCATAAAATTGACCCTTTGGAAGATTAAAGTGCGTCACATTAGCGCGTGTAATACCTTTAAAGTGCTCTCCTAAGCTAGATACAAATTCGCAAGAACGTGCATTAATTAAATCAAGCGAAGCAGGCACCCACGCTTTAAAGCTAACAGGTCCGTTAACTTGCCAGTTATCAATAACAACATTTGCAGACGCTAAATAAGGTTTTTTACTATTTTGACTGTGATCAAAGCTAAGACGAGCTACGTTATTAATAATGTGTATATAGTCACCTTTTTCAGTAACGCCTGACACACCTTCACTTTGGGCAATGTTAGGCATATCAAAATCAGTAGGAATTCGTAAAGTACGAATGTATTTTGAGCTAAATAACCATTCATTATTACTGTTTTTTGCTAGCGCAGAAAAGTAAAAGTCTTTTGCTACTTTTGCGTAATGGCTCAAATGTACCGGTGTATTTGGCCTAGCTAAAACATAATCTATATTGTGTTTTAGTGCGTCTAGTCCCGCAGGGATTTCACCTGAGTAAAAATGAAAATAAATAGTGTAGGGTTTTAATCTATATGGTTTTTCTGTTATTTCAAATGTTTCGGTTAAGCGTCTAAAACCATAATAAGGCCCGTGCCATAAGTTTGTATATACGTTTTCATTTAATATGGGGGCATAAATTTGATACAGCAAATCGTGCTCTGGTCTACCTATTGGTGAAACATGCGTAAGGCTTGGGTTATCGGCATTTACATCTGTATTACCACCGTTGACGTTTAATACGCCAGCATCGCGAGCCAATTCAAGCGCTTTAGGGCCGGGAGTTGCATCGCCTGACCATAACATCATCACTGTTTTTTTGTTTTTTGGTGTCAGGTTTTCATCAATATACTTTATTGAATCGGTGATTTCTTTTTTTAAGCTTATTTTGTCGTAGCCAGGTACATCAAGATGAAAACCATAATCTACTTCATCTTTATCTACTATTCTAAGGCCAGATAACGCAGTCCAAAAATAAGGGTGGCTATAAGTATGCGAAGCAATTTCTACATAAGGCAAATTAAAAATACTGCGCGCTATACCTTCAAGTTTGGCACTTTGTTTTGAATGTAAGCCACTTTTTTCAATATCAGCTTGAATAACCGATGAGGTCAAAGGCAGTTTATAGCGCTTAATTATTTCATCGCGAATCACTTCTGCAGAATATGGTTTACCTGCATAATGTGCCGGGCTTGTGAAGCCATCGCCATCTATATGCAGCGTTAGCATGCGCCTACCGCTTTCAGTTGTCGTATCAGGCACTAGAATCGGAGGTAGTCCCATTGCTTTGGTGAGTAGTGTACGTGGGTCAATAACCCATTTACTCCCTTCCATTGGCAAGGTATCTATAAGCCAAGGTGCAACAACAACCGCGCCATATTTTGTTTTAGTACTCTGCACTATTATAGTTCCATCAGCCGCTTTTATATTGATAAGCGGGGTGGCATCAGTTGCTAATTTCAGTAAGTAGGGCTTAATTATCGCAGGCGATGTTGTCGCTTCGCCTTTTAGCCATGTAGTAAAATGATTAAGTTCATAAGGGGCTGGAGGCAATACGCTAAGCGCTTCAATACCAAGGTTAAGTAATAGTTTAGTTGATTGCGGTAGCTCACCCATAATTAGCTCAGGTACAACGCCTAAGTTACTTTCCAACCAATTAGTAATAGTTGGGGTGTAAAAAGCATCGCTGTTTGTCCATGAAATAATACCAGCATGTAAACTTGGATCTACTAATGGCAAATCTCGTTTAGCTACATCAACATAATCAGGAATATATCCCAAATACTCAATCATGGTCGCAAGCTTTAAATGTACGGTAGTGTAAATGAGTGGTCTTACATTACTGTTGAACGGAATTAGGATGCGTCTTGGTACTGGCGATATGGTTGATGTACCCCATGTTTGTAAGTGCCCATCTGTTACCCAAGGAGTAAAGCCAGCTTGTTTTATTTTTTGCGCCATAGCAAGGCGGTTATCAGGCTGCGCATAATCAATAACTTGTACTTTAAAACCTAAGTTTTGTGCTGTTTTTAATTGTGCGCTTAGCCAAGCTTGATCGTTCTCTGTGGTTAATTTGTAGCTATTATTAGTTGGGTTGTAATGACTATATAAACCTTCAGCAACTAAATCATTGGCTAAACCAGTAAGTTTAGGTAATAACTCAAAGCCTCGATTAAGAATAAGATGCTTATTAAACGTACCAGAGAGGTTTTTTATAATCGCGACTAAGCCATCTTGTTGATCTGATTTACTGTGTTTGTCATCTAAAAGTTGATAGCTGTCTAGCGTATCTAAAAATAAACCACTGAAACCACGCGCTTTTAAAGAAGCTGCGCTGTCTTGCATTTGTTGTTGCCAATCCGTAGATGTTAAATCTGCAATGTGGCTGTTCCAATTAGGATTAACTGAAAGTGAAGAATCACTTTTATTGAACGATTCACCCACACTTAAATAAGCGTAAACGGCAATGTTTCGTTTTTTAAACCAATTAAGCTCGTGCTCGGTAACGAGTTCAGGCTGGACGACAACGCGAGAATAAAAAGTCATTTCGGCTAATGGCATCGGCGCTGAGTAGTAAAAAGCGATACTATTATTTACAGGTGCTGAGAATGCATGAGCAGACACTAAAAGTGCAAGGTATAAAATATATTTCATTAATAATTCATTTTTATTAGATTATAACTGTGGCTCAAAGTGATGCGTTCCGATTTTCTAGTTGTTTGGTATTAGTAATATAGGGTTATTATATGTTAATGGAAGTTTAATATCTATATGTTCATTATTTATATGAACCTAAAATTAATACTAACATGAGTCGTGCGTTAACTCATTACATAGCTGGTGATTAATCGTCTTAGTACGTTATAAAATTAAGTTTAGATCAATGCAGCTGCTAGAACTTTAAATCTCTAGTGAAAGAGTGGCAAATTATATATTAATTAATACGAAGGTCTCAGTGTTTTTAGTGTCCAAATACCTTCCTTGTGACTATAATATCAGCTAATTGAGCATGGTATGAGTTTACTCCCACCAATTTTTTTTATTTACTATGCTTTTAAACCCAATAAAACAATGTAAACAGCCGTAATTTAATTTTTGGCTATTGTCGCTATATATGCATTTATATACCCCGGAGAAATAATGAGTAATTTAAGCTTGAAAAACAAACTGTTGTTATTAGCTATATTGCCCTTAATGCTACTTTTGATTAGCTTGATGCTGAGTTCTTATTATTTAGAGAATAAAAATCAGCAACAAAATTTTGAAGCATTTCAAACTAAACTAATAAGTGACAAACAAACGTTGCTAAGCACCGAGGTAGAAATTGCCAGTAAAATTGTGCGCTACCAAATAGCAAATGGCTCTGAGCAAGATGCTAAAAATGCTTTAAGAGATTTAACATTTGGTCAAGGTGGTTACTTTTTTATATACGACACAAATGGCGTTAGTGTTTTTCATGCATTATTAGGTGATGCTATTGAAGGGCAAAACAAAATAGGGATGACTGACCCTAACGGTAAAAAAATAATAGTGGGCTTATTAGATCAAGCTAGAAAAGGCGGTGGCGCTTTTAACTATCATTTCCAAAAACCAAATACCACAGGCTTAGTTGAAAAAATGGGCTATGCAGCAATGATCCCAGGTACAAACTGGATGATTGGTACTGGCGCATATATGGATGATATAGACGCAGAACTACTTAAATATCAAACAGCAATGCAAGAGCACATGAATGATAAGGTAGTGACCTTATTGCTAATTGCTTTATTTTGGGTTGTGTTAACTATTATATGTGCGTTAATTGCCGCAAATACAATGGTAAAACCAATACAGCGTATGGCGCAAAGCCTTGACGATATTGCCAAAGGTGAGGGCGATTTAACTAAACGTTTAGATATTGATACTAACGATGAAATAGGCCAACTTGGCGAAGCATTTAATATGTTTGTAAGTAAGTTACATGGCATTATTGCTAATGTGGTTGATGTAACACACGATGTAAAAACAGCCTCTAGTGATATAAATACACAAACACGATTAATTGAAGACAAGCTACTTAATCACAATCATGAAACAGACCTTGTTGCGACGGCTATTACCGAAATGTCGGCTACTTCTCATGAGGTGGCTCAAAATACGAACCAAGTGGCAGAGTCAACCCAAGCGGCAACGCAAGAAGTTGCTAAAGCTCAAGAGTGTGTTGATATTTCACTCAGTGAGGTGTCTAACCTAATGGGCGAGATAAACCTAGCCGCAGAACAAGTTGATTCACTCAGTGATCAATCTAAAAAGATTAATAGTGTACTAAGCGTAATTGGTGGAATTGCCGAGCAAACAAATTTACTTGCACTTAATGCTGCAATAGAGGCTGCACGAGCAGGTGAGCAAGGGCGAGGGTTTGCTGTTGTTGCTGATGAGGTAAGAAGCTTAGCAAGTCGTACTCAAGTTAGCACATTAGAGATTAGTGAAATGTTGAGTGAGTTACATAATTTAGTATCGGATGCTGTAGCCGCAATGCAAGCGAGTCAGAATAGTTGTAATCGCTCAGTAGAATCGTCTCGTGCTATTTCAGAAAGTTTAGGTGCGGTAACAACCTCAGTTAGATCAATTAACGACATGAGTACGCAAATTGCGACAGCGGCGCTGGAGCAAAGTAGCGTTACAGAAGAAATAAACCGTAATGTATTTGCCATTCAAGAAATCGTTAATGAACTAACTATTTCAAGCAAAACTACCTCTTCGGTAGGCCAGCATTTAGCTGCGCGTGGTGAAAACTTAGGACAACTCGTTGGCCAGTTTAAAATTTAACAAAGTTTAAAACTTTACAGTAAAAGCCGCTAATAGCGGCTTTATTTTTGTGGCTTAGTTTTAGCCGCTTAGTTTTTATAAAAATTATTGAATTTTTTGTATGTGTTAAGGTCTATCAGCATGCAAATATACCTATACAGTGGAATAACCATGCAAAACATGCCATCAATTAAACGTTGTACTCGAGAAGAGTTAGCGCCAGAGCAAGACTTGGGGCGTTTAGTGTCTTTTTTACGCTCGAGATTAGCCATTCATGTTGATGCCAAGTTACTTCCTATGGACTTAACCTCAGCGCAATATATTGTGGTAGTACTACTTGCGAGAGAGTCGGTTAATACGCTTGCAGGACTTTGTGAGTATATGGTTTATGATCGTGGCGCTATGAGCCGCTTACTAAACCGACTTGAAGAAAAAGGACTCATTATTAAAACGCAATGTGAGCTTGATAAGCGCTCAACTATTTTGTGTTTAAGTGAAAAGGGTAAAGCTCTTTGTCCAGAAATAATGCCTGTAGTAAACGAAGTCTATGCTCAAGCATTAAATGGTTTTTCAGAGCCAGAAAAAAATCAAATAATAGACTTATTATTTAAAGCTATAAATAATCTAGATACATTACCCGAAATTCCCCCCACAAATAGATTATCAATAAAATAGTGATACTGTTTCAACAGAAAGTTAGCGTGCTAATTAGTTGATCTGATTGTGCGTAGAATCTAACTTTGATAATATAGTTGCCTAGGCAATTAAAGTTATCATCTTGTTAGGTTTGTTATGATTGAAAATAATTTGTTAGTACAATTACAGCAGCAATATCCAGAACATACTTTTATGCAACATCACTTAAGTGTTGTCCATAAGGGACGTTTTGCTAACGCGATTGTGTATCGATATAAAGATAATGAATTTGATTTGATTGTTAAAGATTTTAGCCAAAGCCCGTGGCTTATTCGTAAAACATTTGCGCGACTATCTGTAAATCAAGAATATAAAGGGTTGAGCCGATTAGCTGAGCTTGATGCTGTTGCTAATCGCTTTTGTAGGTTATCGCCGATAGCTGTGGCTTATAACTATATTGAAGGCATGCCACTGCGCTCTTTAATTCATGAAGACAAAACACTACCTGTTAACTTTTTTAGCGAGCTTGAGCGCCAAGTAGCAAAAATGCATCGTAAAGGCATCGTGCATTTAGACTTGCGTAATATGGGTAATATTTTATGCGGCGCAGACGGTAAACCTTATTTTATTGATTTTCAGTCAACCATTAGCTTCTCGCGTTTTCCGCGTTGGTTGCAACGCTTTATGCGAGGCTCTGACATGTCAGGTGTATATAAAGCATGGAATAAATTGGGCGATCAACCTCTGCCTAAAAAAAAGCAAGACTATTTAGATCGCTTCAATCACGTGCGTAAACGCTGGATTTTTAAAGGTTACCCAATACAGCGTGGCTATGCGTGGGGCGCTGCACTTATTACTCAATTTGTAGATTCTGACTTAGTACGAAATATTACCGATAGACTTTAATTAAAAGCATAAACCGTAATTTAAAAACACCTTATTCATTGTGTGATTTTGCCCATATTAGCCTGGCTAATATGGGATTTTTTTTATTATAAGTAATCCGTTTGGTTTACTTACTTGTCGTTTAATTCCTTAAAAACAATTCCTTTTACTGTTTTTTTAATTTTTTAAAATAAATATTAGTACTGCATTTAGTTTGCCCATACAATGCGCAAAAATAGCCTGGGCATGCTTAATAAGTTCACGTTTTTTCTGCAATTTTTTATTGTTCAAGTAAACTGTGAATAATGTACGCTTTTAAATTTAAGGTTTTAAGATGATTGAGTATCCGGTAGACCAACTTCCACAGCTCATAAATGATTTATTGCAATGCGATACAACAGAACGCAAAAATAAATTATTAGCAGATGCGCAGTTAACGCTTTCAACAGAGCACCTGTCATTACTTTTTGAGGCGATACCAAAAGAACAACGACTTGAAATTTGGCAGTTGCTTGACGAAGACACGCAACACGAAATTTTTGTTAATTTAAGTGAAGATAGTTGCTTGTGGTTGCTGCAAACACTAGAAGACACTGAGGCTTTTAAACTTCTTGATGAAGTTAATGTAGAAGAGCTACTGGAACTTGAAGAAGTTATACCAGAGCGATTTGTTGAGTATGCAAAAAAGCAACTCGATGAAGCGCAAACCAAACAATATGAATTAGCGCAGCAATACCCGCCAGAACAACTTGGTCATTGGTTAGGTTTTGATTTTTTAAAAGTATCAGAGAAGCTAACCGCAGGTGGCGCTAAAAAGCTTTTACACAAGGGTTTACCGCAATACAGTGAGGTTGTTTATTTAGTAAGCCGTAAGGGCAGCTTAATAGGCGAGGTTGCGGTTAACGATTTAATTAAGGCGAGCGATACCGACAGCTTAATGACATTGGCGAATCATGACTTTTCATCGCTTCATGCTGATGATGATTTATACGAAGCGGCAGAAGTGGTGATCCACAGTGAGCAAATGGCACTGCCAGTGGTTAATGCAGATAACAAATTACTTGGGCGTTTAACTATTGCATCAGCGTACGAATTACGCCAAGAGATTGCTGACGAAGCAGCCGCTAAAGCCGGTGGTTTACGTGAAGACGAAGACTTGTTCGCAAGTGTGCGAAAAAGTGCTAAAAACCGTGGCATATGGTTGGGTATTAACTTAGCGACTGCCTTTTTAGCGTCGTGGTTCATCGGTTTATTTGGAGCAACTATAGAACAAGTTGTAGCACTCGCTGTATTAATGCCAGTGGTTGCTTCTATGGGCGGCATTGCAGGAAGCCAAACATTAACGGTTATTGTGCGTGGTTTAGCGCTCGGACAGGTTACAGATTCAAACCGCAATGCGTTACTTAAAAAAGAGCTACGTGTTGGCGCTGTAAATGGTTTGGTGTGGGCATTTGTAATAGGCCTACTTACCTTCTTATGGTTTAACGATTTAATGCTCAGTATTACGATTACGGTTGCCATATTATTAAATTTAGTCGCTGCGTCACTTGCGGGTGTTGTTATTCCGTCTATTTTAGACAAAATGAAAATTGATCCTGCATTATCTGGCTCGGTAATTTTAACTACCGTTACCGATATTGTTGGGTTTGTTACCTTTTTAGGCTTGGGCAGTTTATTGCTTTTATAAGCCTTATACCAAGTTGCTTAATTAAGTGATCTATTTTGAGGGAAGAAAATCGTGTCGATAACAAGGCGAAAATTTCGTTATTTAGTTGTTTTATATACGAAATTTTAACGTAGTTAGCGTCAGGTATAACCCTCAAATTGATTAAGTATTATTGCGGATTGGTATTACTTACAGGAAAATACAATGACCTTCGAAGTCATGATTTGGTGTGCTATTGCTTTGTGTATTTCACAATCGGCAATATTTTCTGGCTTAAACTTAGCTTTTTTTTCGCTAAGCCGATTACAGCTAGAAATGGAAAGTACAAAAGGGAACGAAGCGGCCATAAAAGTGATGGCTCTTCGAAACGACTCTAACTTTTTATTATCGACTATTTTATGGGGTAACGTAGGTATAAACGTACTGCTTACGCTACTTTCTGATTCGGTATTAATGGGCGCAAGTTCGTTTTTATTCTCAACTATCGCGATTACTATTATTGGTGAAATAACGCCGCAGGCTTATTTTTCGCGTAATGCACTTAAAATGGCGAGCCTGCTTTCGCCGCTAATTAAGTTTTATCAGATTCTGTTTTATGTAGTTGCTAAACCAACCGCTTTAATACTTGATGCATGGTTAGGTAAAGAAGGGATTACGTACTTTGCTGAAAGTGAACTTAGAGGTATTATTCGCAAACACATAGAAGCAGAAGAGGCTGATGTTCAACATGTTGAGGGAATAGGCGCGCTTAACTTTTTTAGTTTGGATGAAATAAGCGTAACTAAAGAAGGGGAGATAATTGATCCTGATTCTATTATTGCACTGCCGACTAAACTCGATTTACCTATTTTCCCAGACCTTACATTAACGACTGATAATGAGTTTTTACGAAAGCTACATAAGTCTGGCTACAACTGGGTGATCATTACTAATGAAGATGGTTGGCCTTTATTGGTTGTTGATGCAGACGGCTTTTTACGCTCAGCGTTGTTTGAGCCAGAGACGTTTGACCCGTATCATTATTGTCACAGACCTATAATTGTTGCTGACGAAGCGATGCGTTTGAGTGAAGTGATTTTAAAAATACGCGCTAGTCATTCTTTAGATAAATCGTTTGATGGGGCCATTGATCAGGATGTGGTGTTAGTGTGGAGTGATGTGAAGCGCATTATTACCGGCGCTGATATATTTGGTCGGTTACTCAAAGGTATGAGTGCACCAAAGCTCGAATTGCATGAAAATACAGAGAATAAAAAGCCGCAATAAGCGGCTTTTTATATTTAACGGATATGTGGAAGGCTTACGCCCAACCTTCGTAGCGCTTACGGCGCGACAGCACTATCGTTAATATAATACCTAAAAACAGGCCTAAAAACGCAATAGCACCACCGTAAGTAAGTAGCTGGCGTTTCTCTTTTGAACTCGCTGCTTCTTTTTGAGTGCGCTCTTGCTCTAGCGTTGTTTTAAGTTTAGTGATTTGGGCCGATAACTGCAGGTTTTGATCAGTTAAAGTTTGGTTTTGCTCTTGTAGCTGCGGAAGTTCTATTTGAGCTTGGCGCAGGTTTTCTTGCATAGTGCTCATTTCGCTACTTAGTGTTTTGTACTGTTGGTGTAAGCCTGCCGTTTTGGTAACAAACTTAGTTTCTATCCAACCTTCGCGGTCTTTATCATCTTTAATTTTTATAAAGCCGTTTTCTTCAGCAGATAACAAGGTTAACTTTGTTCCAGCATCTACAGAGCCGAGTAGTCGATAATTCTTACTCGCACCAGAGCGCATAAAAGTATATAAATTATCGATAATATAAGCGGTGTTTGCATTAGTTGAATTTGCAGGTTTTGCTTCTTCTGCATAACTCATAAATGTGGTGGCTGTTAAAAGTAGCCCTAATAAACAATGTTTTAGCATTTATCTACCTTGTTGATCTAACTGCGTCCGTTATGAACGTGATTTTCATTTCACATAAGTAGTTAGATAGTATGGATTAAATAGCTCAATAGCAAGACTGATATTGTAACCCAGTAGCAGTTACCTAGCCCACTAGGTTACAAATCTCGCCCCGCGATTAATTTGCCTCTAGATAGAACGAATTTTAATCCACAAAGGTCAACAGGCACTAAAATAAGGCTAAAAAATTTGCATTGTTAGTGTGCTTTGTTTATTTTGAGCACTTATTTATTTTAAAGGTAATCCGCAAACCGAATGGATACTGAGATAGAACTGAAATTTTTGGTATCAGATGCCGTTATTCCACTGATCCCCTCGTTAATTACTCAATTTGCAAAAACGGTGAAGAATAAACCGTCACGCAGCTTACAAAATGCATACTACGACACGCCAAGCCGAGAGCTTAGAGCGCTTGACATAGGCTTTAGAACTCGCTGTTCTGACAGCGAATGCGAGCAAACTATAAAGCTTGCAGGTGAAGTTGTAGGTGGTTTACACCAACGTCCAGAGTACAATTTACCAATTGAATCAAGTCGCCCTAATTTAATGGCGTTTGATGCTGATATTTGGCCTCATGGCATGCAAATAAGCGCAATCTCAAAAAACTTGTATCCAATATTTAGTACTAACTTTATTCGTCGTACTTGGTTAATTGAAACCGAAAGTGGCGCTAAAATTGAAGTTGTACTCGATAAAGGTGAAATTGCGGCTTCGGGTAAAATTGAAATTATTAGCGAGCTTGAAATTGAGCTTGTTGAGGGCAGTCGTAATGAGTTGTTTGCGTTTGCAGATGTACTGGTTAGCCAGAACTGTATCCGTTTAGGATTATACTCTAAGGCCGCGCGTGGTTATCGCCTTGCAGATGAAAAACCTTTAACACCCAGCAAATCTATTGGTTTTGTTCAATTACCAAAGTCGACTACCCAAGAGCGTGCTTTAGTTGAAGCCATGAACTTTGGCATTCGCTTTGTGCAAAAGCATGAGCAATGCTATTTCGATAAGCCAAGTTTAAAAACGCTTAAACGCGTAACTGACGGCATTAGCCTAATACGCCATACTTTTTGGCTGTACGACGATATAGTATCCAAAGAAAGTACAGAACATTTACGTACAGAGCTTAAATGGTTATTAAGCGAATTAGCGTGGGTAGAAAACGCGATTCAATTAAAAACGTACACGTCTAAACGCCATGCTTTTTATAAAAAAATTAATGCTGCTCCAGCACTTACTCAAGTCATTGGTGATTTAAAAGAGTTACAGCCAAGCATTGACGATATAAATGCACTGTTTCATAGCGCGCGTTATAATCGTTTATTACTGTCGTTAACTACGTGGTTAATTGATAAACAGTGGCGTAAAGATTGGGGGCAAATAGAGCTTCAAGCGGCTGAGCAAAACGTGTCGTCCATTGCGAGTAGGCTTTTTAATAAAGACTGGAAAAATCTGCACGAATTACTCCCTAAAGAACAAACACTCGATGTCGCTTCGTATTTAAACCTGCGCACTCAACTTGAAAATAGTTTACTGAGCGGTAACTGCTTAGGATCGTTATTTGATAAAGAGGAACGCCTAGAGTTTAGATTGCCTTGGCTTGATATTTCTCATGGTATTTATGAGTTAAGTACGCTTGAGTATTTAAAGCAGTTATGTGCTGGGCAAGAAGACGAACAGCTTGCTAAAATCCAGTCATGGCTTGAACAAAAGTCTGAATATTTGGTTAGTGCGATGGAGCAAAGTCGCCTTGCTTCATTTGACATAGAACCTTACTGGCAAAAATAAATGATGCACTTTTGTAATGAAATTCAGCTACAAAAGTGCTTATCCGTTATTTTTTAACTCGTTATTTTTAACACTTACGCTGAGCCAACATGGCATTTGTATAAAAACAAAAATGGCGTAAGTGTGTATTATCAAAGCCACAGTGATAATATTTTTGAAGTAAAAGCGCAGATGAGCAAAATACCAACCAGCTTTGCCTCATGGATCAATCCCTACTTGGCTAAGCAATAAAGCCGGCCTAAAAAGTACTTACAACATCTTTATTAATTTACATCGTATGCTCACACATAAAAATACACTCCAAAACGACCTGTAATCAAAGTAGGTCAGTGCTAAATATCGAATATATAATAATTTTATGGTGTGTTGAGTAGTCTTTAACTACGCTTAAGCAATAATGACACGCTATTATTTGGAGAATTGATGAAGTATTTAGTGGCTATATTATGTTTGATGCACAGCTCACTCTTATTGGCTCAAGAATATACTTTTGGTGTAGTGCCGCAATATGAGCCGCAAAAGCTAAATGCTATTTGGCAACCTTTGTTAAAGCAAGTAAGTAAGCAAACAGGGGTATCAATAAAGCTAATTACAGTTGAGTCTATTCCGGTATTTGAAAAAGCCTTTGCTAATGGCGAGTACGACTTTGCATACATGAATCCATGGCACAGTGTTGTAGCATATGAGAAGCAGGGGTATTTGCCACTAATAAAAGATGCAGGGCGAAAGCTGCAAGGTATTTTGCTCGTAAATAAAGACAGTGGTATTGATAATTTAAGCCAACTAGAGGGCGCCGAAATAGCATTCCCTGCACCTAATGCATTAGGTGCGTCATTATTAATGAGAGCCGACTTAGCGTTGTTGTATGGGCTAACAATAAAGCCTGTATATGTACAAACCCACCCTTCGGTATATTTAAATGTAGCACTGCATTCAACAATGGCGGGCGGTGGTGTAATGGGCACATTTAAACAACAACCAGAAAGCTTGCAAAATAAGCTTAAAATTCTTTATAAAACGCGTGAAATTAGTCGCCATCCAATTGTAGCCCACCCAAGGGTTGACCCTGCAATACAGTTAAAAGTGCAACAAGCTATTTTAGATATTAGCCAAAGCGCAGAGCATAAACATTTACTTGCAGGTATCCCAATTATTAAACCTAGTATTGCAACTTTAGCAGAGTATCAGCAGTTAACTCAGTGGGGCTTGCGCTCATTTTATGTTGAAAATTAGAGGGTTTCGTAGTCTAAGGGCACAAAGCTTTATTGTTGTATTGCTTTGTGGCTTGCTTATGGCCTGTCTTTTTATGTTTTACGCATTACCTGAGCAAGCGCGTTGGGTAAACGATGGGCTTTCAAAGGCTGCTCAGCGTTCTTTAGCGCAGTTATCGACTTCTATAACGACTCCGTTGTTAACTAGGCAGTATGCAGAGCTGTATGAAGAAATAGACAGCCAACTCCAAACCCGCCCTAATTGGAAAAGTATTAAAATTGTTGATGTGGATTCAAATAACCAATTATACCCGCTTGAAAACTGGATTGGAGCAAATGAAAACGGTGACATGTTGTTATCTCAGCAGGTGGTGTTTTTAGATAAACCGCTGGCTAATATTAGCTTGGTTGTTAATTTTACGAATGAAATAAACGAATCTTCAAAACTTCATTACACCTTAATATATATACAATTTATTATTTTAGTTATCGTTTTTATAGGTTTAGCTTGGCTGGTGGATTACAGGGTTACGTCGCCTTTAAGGACTTTAAAACAGGGGTTTTCACGTTTAGCCAAAGGTGACTTTGATTGTCATATAGATAAACAACAACAAAATGAAGTAGGTAGCGTAATAAGTGCATTTAATAACATGGTTGATGAGGTTGCTAATAACCATCAAAAATTAAATGTATTACGAATTCAAGCTGAGTCAGCAAGTAAAGCAAAGTCAGATTTTATGGCCAGTATGAGCCACGAATTAAGAACCCCATTAAATGCAATTTTAGGCTTAGCCCAGCTGTATGGATATGATGAAAGTGCTAATAAAGTACAAAAAGAAAACGCGAAAAGCATTTATCAAGCTGGAGAACATTTACTATTACTTATAGACGATGTACTTGATTTAACGGCTATTGAGTCGGGTAATATGCAGTTTAGTTTTTCTTATGTGCCTATTAAAAGCATATTAGAGGAGTCAGTAGAGCTCGTCACTGAGCTTGTTAAAGGGCAATCAATAACACTGTATACCCAAGGTTTCGAGTCCTTAGAAGGGTTGAGTATTTACATTGATCAGCGCCGCTTTAAACAAGTGATGCTTAACTTGCTTTCAAATGCGATTAAATACAACAAAGCAAATGGCAGCATTAATATAAATTGCCGGGTGTTAAGTAATAAACAATGCGAAATAGATGTAATAGACACCGGATGTGGATTTGCTCCTGATGACATTTTTCGCTTATTTAAACCTTTTGACCGTTTAGGAGCTGAAACCAGTAAAGTGAACGGTACGGGTATTGGTTTAGTGATAACTAAGCAACTGGTAGAGCGTATGCAGGGTTCTTTAAGCGCGCAAAGTGAGCAGCACAAAGGTTCTTGTTTTACACTAAACTTTAACAGCTTTGAGCAAACTGACTTGCCAGCACAAGTGCAATCTCCTCAAATAACACTTCAAAGTTTAGATACAGTAACTCTTCCTACGCTTGAGGTTTTAGTGGCAGAAGATCAGGTTACAAATCAGCAAGTATTAAGGCAGCAATTAACCATGCTTGGAGTGTGTTCTACTTTTGTAAGTAATGGGGAACAAGCTTGGGAAACTCTGCAAAATAAGCACTTTGATATTTTGTTAACCGATATTCAAATGCCTTTACTCGATGGGTTAGGGTTAGCCAAAAAAATACGCGAAAACACTCATTTTGATAAACTTATTATAATTGCAATTACGGCCAACATTACCAAAAACAATATAGATAATTGTTATGATTGTGGAATGAACGGCTTTTTAACCAAGCCCATTGAGCTTGTTAAATTAAAGTCGCTGTTGATGGAACACTCTCAAACAATGGTTAGTACATGTTCAGATAAATCTGATAGTGAAAATATAGCTTCAGATAGTTTTGATCAACTAGATATCACGTTATTAAAAGCAATGCTTGGTGATGATCCTACTGTGCACTGCATGGTGTTTAATGCGTTTTTACAAACGGCAGGGGAGCAAATTAAATTAGCTAATGCGTATGCTAAGAGTAAAAATTATGTTGATTTGGCTTTTCAGGCCCATGCCTTAAAGTCGTCGTCAAAATCGGTAGGGGCTATTGAATTGGCAAATATATGCCAGCAGATAGAAACACAGGCAGAAAACGAAACAGTTAAAAATGAATATATACAGCAGCTTGAAGTATGCTTTAACGATGTAGTAACGCAACTTAAAAGCTATTGTTTACGATATGAAAAACGCATATAAAAAATGGCTCATAAAGAGCCATTTTATGTTTAAAATATTTTAGTATTTAGCCGCTTCCCCTTTCTTAGGTAAAGCGTCCTGTATAAAGTCACGTAAATCGTTATTAGAGCTTTCTAAGTCAGCGTGGCGAAGGTACATCATATGCCCACTTCTGTAGCCTTTAAAGCTCAAACGGTCTTTCATTTTACCGCTTGGGTCTAATTGCCATAACGTGTATTTAGCGTCAAAGTAATTGGTTGCACCATCAAAGTATCCTGATTGAATCATCACGTTTAAGTAAGGGTTTTGCGCCATTGCTAAACGTAGATTTTCGCCCGTATTATTACCGGTTCTATCCCATGGGTGAACATTACCAAATAAATTATATTTTACATCTGTTTTATAGTTTAGCTCTTCACGTAAGTAGTGATTAATTGCAGGAGTGAAAGAGTGTAACCAAGAGGTAAGTTCAGCCCAGTAGTCTGGGGATTCACCCGCGCCTCGTTTATCTATTCCTAAATAACGAGAATCTAAGCGACCCACAGTTTGACCACGCTCACGTAGTAGCTCTTTCCAGAAAAATTGAGTTGGAATATCCAAGTTATTTTGTTCAACAAACTTTTCTGATAAGCCAGCGTAGTGTGCCATTTTTGTAATAATTCGACGTTTTTCTTCAGCATTAATAAAGCCACCCTTGGCAAGCGCTGGGATTAATTCGTTTACAGTAAACTCTTCAACTTCAGGTAATAACTCATCTAGATCTTTAGCTTGTAAATCGGCTTTAAGTGCTTTGTGATACCAAGCAGTTGCTGCAAAGTAAGGTAGGCGGTTAGCGGCTTTAATCGGGCCGTCGCGCTTAATACCAATATCAGTAGGTGATACGAGAATAACACCGTTTATGTACATCCATTGACTATTTTGAAGCTCATGAGCTAGGCCCGATACACGTGTTGTACCGTAGCTTTCACCAATTAAAAATTTAGGCGATCGCCAGCGCTCAGCCCTATTTACAAAAGTATTTAACCACTCAGCAAGGTACTTAATATCGGCATTAACACCAAAAAATAGCTCTTTTTGTTTTGCTTTAGAAGGAAGTTCGCCTTTTTCGTTTTCAAGTACGCGAGAGTAGCCTGTATTTACAGGGTTTACGTAAACAATATCGGCAATATCAAGTACAGAATATGGGTTGTCTTTTACGCCATAAGGTTGAATTGGATAGCCTTCGTCATCAATTTTTAATACGCGAGGACCAGTATAAGCAAGGTGCATCCATACAGAAGCCGAGCCTGGCCCGCCATTAAATGAAATAAGTAATGGGCGAGTTGTCCTGTCGTCAACTTTGTCGCGTGTGTAGTAGGTGTATTGCAATGTCGCAACCGCGTCGCCTTTATCATCCCATACAGGTTGTGTGCCTGTGGCAACGGTGTAATTAAAGCGTTGACCGTTGATTTTAGCTTTATGTTGAGTAACAACTTTGCTGTCTACATCAATACGACGTTGGTTATCGGCAAGCGTGCTTGTACTGATTATTAATGCAATAACGGTTATCGGTAAACTGATAATACGACTAAGCTTCATTAGGTGTCCTTATTATTGTTGATACACCATTAAAGACATTAATGAGTTAAATAACAAAAGTATTGAGACTAGTGGCCGATAATACTAGTTAAGTAAGGTATTAATGCGCTTAGAGACGCGTGCTAACCACTTTTATAGTTATTTAGGATTTGGTTTCTTTATTTAGTTAATCACAGAATTCAGGTATATTGCGGGCCTACTTGTATTGATTTTATATACAAGCTATCACCAAAAAAATCTAATGGATTACGCTTTCAAGCACATAAGTGCACTCTACACCGGATGTTTATGACTAATGCTATTGCAGTAATAGCGTTGTATTTGTCGTTTTGTTACAAAATTAATTAAAGGTAAAGAGAAGCTTTATGCAAAGAGTATTAGTGGTTGAAGACAGTAAAGTAGTGCAGCAGGTGCTTCGCCACTTAACTGCACAATACCTTGATGTAGTAATTGATTTTGCTTGGTCTTTAGCAGAATGCGCTACGTTCGTAGAAAAGCACGATTATACGCTTGCGTTAGTTGATTTAACTTTGCCAGATGCTCCGCACGGTGAAGTTGCAAAATATACTTTATCTAAAAAAATTCCTACGGTTGTTTTAACCTCAAAAATAGATGAGTACAAGCGCCAACAAATGCTTGAATTGGGCGTAGTTGATTATGTTATTAAAGATAATCGCGATTCTTACCATTATGCCGTTAAGCTCGTTGCGCAATTACTCAGAAATCAAGGCTGTAAAGCACTAATAGCAGATGACTCATTACTAAGTCGCTCGTTAATGAAGCAAATGCTAGAAAAGCAATTGTTTGATGTAACAGATGCCCACGATGGACAACAAGCACTCGAAATATTAAAAGCTAATCCTGATATAAAGCTACTTATGACCGACTACGCTATGCCCTCTATGGATGGCTTTGAACTTGTCAAAGCGGTACGTAATTTTAGAGGCCGAGACGACTTAGCAATTATTGGCTTATCGGGCGCGGGAAAGCATGGCCTATCAGCACGATTTATTAAATACGGCGCCAATGACTTTTTAACAAAGCCATTTATGAATGAAGAGTTTCATTGTCGAGTACTTCAAACAATGGAGCAACTGTCGTTAATTTCAGATATTAAAGAAAGCGCACATAGGGATCACTTAACAGGGCTTCATAACCGACGCTACTTTTATCAATATGCAGAAAAGCTCCTTAAAAGTAAAAACCAGAAAAATACTTTGGCATTGCTTGATATCGATTTTTTCAAAAACATTAACGATACATTAGGCCATGAAGGCGGCGATCAGGCTTTAAAGCAGGTTGGTTCATTAATACGATCTACGTTTTCAAAGTTTACGGTTGCACGGGTTGGCGGAGAAGAGTTTGCCATAATATTACCTGAAATAGAGCTAGAACGCGGTCGTGAATACTTTGAAGCATTTAGGAAAAAGATGGCTAGTTACGATTTTTCTATTAGCGATAAATCAATTAAAATTACCACTAGTATAGGCTTGGCTGACTTTCAAGACACTAGTCTAACGCAGGCTATGCGTGTTGCTGACAAAGCATTATACGAAGCTAAAAACCAAGGCAGAAACTGCGTGGTATAACCCTTCTTAAACAAAACTAGGTACGTGATAAATATATAGAGATATAGCACGCACCAATGTAGCTGACTTGTTAAATTAACGCACCTAATTGGTGCGTTTTTTTTGATCTTAGGTTTGTGTTTTTTACTAAGTGGCTGTTTTTAATTGATATAAAATAGTGGCACAAAGGTTGGATTGTTTAACCCAATAGGATAACAATAAAGAGTCCGAGGGGGCCGCTATGAAAATGATTAGTGCAATCATAAAACCATTTAAATTAGACGACGTGCGTGAAGCACTCGCTGATTTAGGAATTGAGGGGATGACAGTAGTTGATGTTAAAGGTTTTGGACGTCAACGAGGTCATACTGAGTTATATCGTGGTGCAGAATACCAAGTAGATTTTATTCCTAAGATCAAACTTGAAATTGCAACGCGTACTGAAAATTGTCAACGCGTTGTTGAAGCAATCACTAAAATTGCATCAACAGGTAAAATTGGTGACGGTAAAATTTTCGTGTACGACTTGGATCAAATTGTTCGTATCCGTACTGGCGAACTTGACGAAGAAGCAATTTAAGGGGGTCTCATGGAAAATACAATAATAGAACTAAAGTTTTCACTCGATACCTTCTATTTTTTAATATCAGGTATATTAGTAATGTGGATGGCAGCAGGTTTTGCCATGTTAGAGGCGGGCTTAGTTCGCTCTAAAAACACAGCTGAAATTTTAACTAAAAATGTCGCGCTATATTCAATTGCATGTACGATGTTTTTATTAGTTGGCTACAACATTATGTATGTAGACAATGCCGAAGGTGGTTTTATTCCTTCAATAGGCGCTTTAATTGGTACACAAGCTGCCGATGCTGACCATTCTTTAGAATCTGACTTTTTCTTCCAAGTAGTATTTGTTGCAACCGCTATGTCGATTGTATCGGGTGCTGTTGCTGAGCGTATGAAACTGTGGGCTTTCCTAGGTTTTGCTGTAGTACTAACTGGTTTTATTTACCCTATTGAAGGTTACTGGACATGGGGTGGTGGTTTCTTATCTGAAATGGGCTTTGTTGATTTTGCAGGTTCTGCAATTGTGCATGGCGCAGGTGCAGCAGCTGCACTAGCTGGTGTATTAATCCTAGGTGCTCGTAAAGGTAAATATGGTAAGAATGGTGAAATATACCCAATTCCAGGTTCAAACTTACCACTTGCTACACTAGGTACATTTATTTTATGGATGGGTTGGTTTGGCTTTAACGGTGGTTCTCAATTACTACTTTCGGATAAAGAAAACGCAACTGCAGTAGGCCAAATATTACTTAACACCAATGCAGCAGCTGCAATGGGTGCTATTGCAGCACTGTTTGTATGTAAAGTACTTTGGGGTAAATCAGATTTAACAATGGTCTTAAATGGTGCATTAGCTGGCTTAGTTGTTATAACAGCAGACCCTCTATCTCCATCACCATTAATGGCATGTCTACTTGGTCTACTTGGTGGTGCACTTGTTATATTTAGTATCATAGCACTTGATAAAGTTAAGATTGACGATCCAGTGGGTGCTATCTCTGTTCATGGTACGTGTGGCGCATTAGGTATTATGTTAGTACCGCTAACCAATGGTGACGCAAGCTTTGTTAATCAGTTAACGGGTCTAGTATGTATTCTTGCCTTTGTATTTGTAGCATCATTTATTGTTTGGACTGTGCTTAACAAAACAATGGGTATACGAGTAACCGAAGAAGAAGAACTAAACGGTATGGATCAACACGATTGTGGTATTGAAGCCTACCCAGAGTTTGTTTCTGTTCGAAATAGCTAATAGTTTATTTAAATAATAGTGTGTTTACACAAAGCCCTACTTCGGTAGGGCTTTTTTTGTTTCAGGGGGGGTTAACTTTTCGGATGTTAGGATATATCCAATATGCTAAGCTCACACTCGTGAATAACCCTTGGAATAAATTACACTTAAATGGCCGATAATAAAAAAACACCTACCAGTAAACCTGCAGTTAAACGTGCAAGTAAATCGTCAAGCAAGACAAAGAAAAGCACTTCAAAGGGCAGTAAAAAAACAGTGGAAACCACTGTTAAACGCTCTTTTATGAGAAAAACATGGTCAGTGTTTTGGAAACTAAGCTTGGCTGTTTTTATTGCAATGGCAATGTACTTCATTTATTTAGATTCAAAAACAACGCGTATATTTGAAGGTAATAAATGGCAACTTCCAGCGCAAGTGTATGCTCGTTCTATGGAGTTTTATCCGGGGCAATTTTTATCAAGCCAGGAAGTAGTGTTTGAGCTAGAGCGTTTAAATTATTCATCGGTTAATAGATTAAGCCGCACAGGACAGTTTGTTAAAACAGCAGATAGCATCAAGATTTATCGTCGTGATTTTGAATTTTATGATGGCCTTGAAGAATCACATATTATTGAACTTCGCTTTGCAGGGCAAAAAGTTGCGACCATTAAAGATAAGTTTGGTAGGCGTTTAAATTCAGCTCGTCTAGAGCCTGTGCAAATAGCGCGTATTGGTAATGACTCTAAACAAGATAGAGAATTTGTACCACTAGATAAGTTTCCAGCAATGCTAAAAGATACGCTATTGGTGGTTGAAGACCGTGATTTTTACGAACATCATGGTGTATCAGTGTTTTCTATTTTACGCGCGCTTTATTCTAATATTAAAGCGGGGCGCACCGTTCAAGGTGGTAGTACGCTTACTCAGCAGTTAGCTAAAAATATTTACCTAACACGTGAGCGCTCTTTAGTACGAAAAATAAATGAGGCCTTTATTGCCCTTATTTTAGATTATCGTTATTCAAAAGATCAGATATTAGAAGCTTACTTAAATGAAGTATACCTAGGGCAGTCATACAACCAAGGTGTGCACGGTATGGGGCTTGCTGCTGACTTTTACTTTTCAAAGCCGGTAGATGAGCTTGAGTACGATCAAATTGCTTTGCTGGTGGCAATGGTTAAAGGTCCATCTTATTACAATCCACGTCGCTATAAAGAGCGCACAATGGAGCGCCGAGACTTAGTGCTTCGCCTTATGGTTGAAAACAAGCTACTTAGCACAAAAGAGTACCGTGCATCGCTTAATCGCCCAATTGATATTGCGCCAATGAAAGCGAGTTTACAAAAATCATATCCAGGCTATTTAGAGTTAGTAAACAGAGAACTAAATGAATTATTGCCAGATCAGCAAACACTTGATGCAGGCGTAAGAGTATTTACTTATTTTGACTTACAAAAGCAAACAGCAATGGAAGAGTCTATTGAAAAGAGCTTACCGTACCTGGAAAATCGTCCTAGAACCGAAAAACTAGAAGCAGCCATGATCTCTGTTAATGTAGAAAAGGGCGGTGTATCTGCACTTGTTGCAGGGCGCAATGTTCGTTATTCAGGGTTTAACCGTGTTTTAGATACAAAGCGTAATATTGGCTCGCTGGTAAAACCGGCTGTGTATTTAAGCGCATTGCAATTACCACATTATAATTTAGCTACTTTGCTTGATGACTCGCCAGTACAGGTTACAAATGAGCAGGGAAAAGTGTGGCAACCAGAAAATTTTGATCATAAATACCGTGGAGCAATCCCTCTTTATAAAGCATTTAGTAACAGTATTAATATTCCAGCGGTTAATTTAGGCCTCGATGTAGGTGTTGATAAAGTCGCGAAAACACTAAAAGGATTAGGCGCTAAAGGGGCGATAAACGAATACCCATCGTTGCTTTTAGGGGCTGTTGAAATGTCGAGTTTTGAAGTTGCTCAGCTTTATACGACAATTGCTGCAGATGGCGAATATAAAAAGCTCACTGCAATTTCGGCATTAACTGACTCGGTTGGTAAAGTACTTTATAAGCATAAAGTAAATGCAGAGCCTCGTTTTGATAAATCTGCAATGTATATGACTAAATACGCGATGAAACGCGTAACGAAAGACGGCACTGCTAAACGCTTAAATTTACACTTCCCATCAATCCAACTTGCAGGCAAAACTGGCACTAGTAACGATTTACGTGATAGTTGGTTTGCAGGCTTTGATCAAAATACAGTGACGGTAGCTTGGCTTGGTCGAGACGACAACAAAAGCACGGGTTTAACGGGCAGCGTAGGTGCATTAGAAGCATATATTCGCTACTTAAAGCCACTTAATCCACAAGCAATAGCCGATACGCGTCCGCCATCAATACGCTGGGCATTTGTAAATGAGCAAACGGGTAAGCAGGCACCACCAGGATGTGGCAAGGTGATTCAGCTACCACTTAGAGCGAGTGAGTTTGAGCCAAGACCACAATGTATTCGTTAATCTAAGACTACTTTAAACAACGAAGCCGCTTATTTAGCGGCTTTTTTGTGAGTTGTAGTTAACGCTTAAGATTTAAAAAACTGCATTGATTTGGTTAAATCATTAGATAAGCGACTTAGCTGCTGTGCATCTTGCAGCGTTGATTGAGCTGATGTTAGCGTTTGATCTGCTAAATTACTCACCTCTTGCGAATCATTCAATGCTTGTGTTGTCGCATTTGACTGCTGTTTAACACGCTCTGCAATAACTTCACCTTGATGTTTAATGTCGCCCATACTTTGCTCTGCGCTTTGCAATACTTCATTGGTTTGATTGGCTGCTTTTACCGATTGCTCCATTTTTTCAACACTTGAACGCATTTTTTGCTGAGTGTCGTCAGATGCTTGTTGTAAGGAGCTAATAATTTGGTGAATTTCTTGTGTTTGTGTTTGTGTACGCTGAGCAAGAGTTCTTACTTCATCAGCTACAACGGCAAAGCCTCGACCATGCTCGCCAGCTCGTGCAGCTTCAATAGCGGCATTTAGTGCAAGCAAGTTTGTCTGATCGGCTATCTCACTAATACCTTTACTTACTTTGCTAATTTCTTGGCTATCTTGTGCTAGCTTATCGAGCGCTTGTTGGCTCTCTGCAAATTCAATTTGTAGATCTTGCATATATTTAGCAAGCTCCATTGTATTGTCTGAACCTTGTTTTACATGCGCAGCAGCATCTTGCGCGGTAAGCGTTGCTTGATGCGCTGACTCTTCAACTGCAAGTGCGTTTTGAGCCATTTCGCTGAGTGCATTATAAATGGCATTTACTCGGATTTGCTGTTTTGAAACATCATTGCTTGTTTGGCTACTCGCATGTGATAGCGATTTAGTTGCGCCGCATAGCTCTTCTGTACTTGCTTTAACATCAATTAATAAATGTGAAAATGCATTAAGTAATGCGTTGTAGCGCGATGCAATAATTCCCATTTCATCATTAGTGCTCGAATCGATAGTTGCATTTAAGTCGCCATTCGCGGCTCTGTTAGCGGCATCAGCAAAGCGATTAATAGTATCAACAACTGCAAAATAAAAACCAATCATTAAATAAAATGCAAATAACAAACTAATCAATGAAGCGGCTAAAACAAGATTTCGAGTCCACTGTTGAGTTTGTAGTTTTGCTTCAATAAGGCTCTCAAGCGTTGGAATACTCTTACTAACAAGTTGATTAATACTGCTGTGAACATTGTTTGTTAGTTTAGTAAATTCTGATTGAGTTAATAAAATATCGTCTGGCTCAAGTAGTTTTTCATCTATCGCTTTTTTAAATGCACCAACAGCACTGTGTAAATTATCTAACGAAGGCATGAGCGCTTTATTTACTGACTTGTCTGCATTGGTGGCTACATTGAGTATTTTATCGAGTTGTTTTTCGTATAAAGGAAGTGACTTACTAAAATTTGAAAGTGCTATAAACGTATCTGGCGTAAAACGATTACTTGCCAAAACAGTGTTTGCGCTTTGCGCTGTCGAGTTTATTTGCATTATAAGTGCAGGAATTGGCGTGACTAAAGAGCGGTTTACATAAGCACTAGCTAACTGACTATCTAATGCTAAGTTAGACTGAATAGAAACAAGTTCAAGTACATCATTTGCTTGATCGTCTTTTATATCAAAACCGAGTGAGCGAGCTATTTTTATATTTTGATTTGCTTCCCCCTGCATTTGATTTGAGAGTATTGACCTGTAGCCTTTTAAACCTTGTTGCTGCATTTTTGAAACAGCGATACTTTCACTTAATAATGAGATTAAAAAAAACAAACTAAGTGCAAGAGGAACGAGTAAAATTCCAAACATTAAGCTGATTTTAGTTTTGTATTTTAAATTTGCCATTAGCTGGATAGCGGGAAAAGAAAATTGGCGTAATCCTGACATAAGGCTCTCTTGTATTTTTGTAATTAGGGTAAAGGTGAATAGACCTTGTTATGCTTAATTATCATTCATTTATAGTACTTTACAAATAAAAAAAGCCCTTTCGGGCTTTTTTCAATCTTTAGTCTTAATTACACACTGTAAAAACAAGCGCTTATAAAATATAAAAAGTAATTTTAACTTAAAGTTTAGCAAACGAGCGTTCTGCTGCCGCTATTGTTTCTTTTACTTCTTGCTCAGTATGCGCAGCACATACAAAACCAGCTTCAAATGCTGATGGAGCAAGGTACACACCTTCTTCAAGCATAAGGTGGAAAAAACGTTTGAAGCGCTCTAGGTCGCATTCAGTAGCTTGTTTGTATGTCGTTACTTTTTCAGCATCAGTAAAAAAGAATCCATACATGCCGCCAGCATAATTAGTTGTTAATGCAATGCCTGCTTTTTTAGCGCCAGCTTCAAAGCCTTCACAAATTGCTTTAGACGTTGCTTCTAACTTATCGTGTAGACCTGGCTCACATAATAGCTCAAGTGATTTTAAACCTGCAGCCATCGCAATAGGGTTACCAGAAAGAGTACCCGCTTGGTAAACAGGGCCCACAGGCGCAATGTAATCCATTATTTCGGTTTTACCACCAAATGCGCCAACGGGCATGCCGCCGCCAATGACTTTACCTAAACACGTAAGGTCTGGTTTAATGTTGTAATACGCTTGAGCGCCGCCAAGTGCAACACGAAAACCCGTCATTACTTCATCAAAAATAAGTACTGATTTATATTCGTCACACACATCACGCAAACCTTCTAAAAAGCCAGGTACTGGTGGAATGCAGTTCATGTTACCGGCTACTGGCTCTACAATAATACAGGCAATTTCGTCAGCGTATTTTGCAAAAATAGCTTTTACTTCATCTAGGTTATTAAACGATACAGTAAGTGTATGCTTAGCAAAGTCCTCAGGAATACCAGGAGAATTAGGTACGCCCATTGTTAGTGCACCAGAGCCTGCCTTAACTAATAACGAGTCAGCATGGCCATGGTAACAACCTTCAAATTTTAATATTTTATCGCGGCCGGTAAAGCCACGTGCTAAACGAATTGCACTCATTGTTGCTTCAGTGCCTGAGCTAACCATGCGTACTTTTTCGATTGATGGAACCAGCTCTTTTACTTTTTCAGCCATTAATATTTCGGCTTCAGTTGGCGCACCATAGCTAAGGCCATTTTCTACTGCTTCGTGCACGGCTTGTTTAATTGCAGGGTGGTTATGGCCCATGATCATAGGGCCCCAAGAGCCAACATAATCAATGTAACGATTACCGTCGGCATCAAATGTAAACGCGCCTTCTGCTTTTGTAATAAATAGCGGCGTACCGCCTACACCATTAAAAGCACGAACTGGCGAGTTTACGCCACCTGGAATAGAGGCTTGAGCGCGTTCAAATAAGTCTTGGCTAATTGTCATGAAAAATCCTATAAATTGTCACTTAAAGAGGGTTTAGCTGTCGCGTTTGCGGCTAAACCAAGGTACGTCCACTTCATACTTATCGACTTTATTTTCTACGCCGAGTGTTAAAGCAAACAGTGCCATACGAATTAATACGCCATTTTGTACTTGGCGGAATATTGCTAAATTGTCGTTACTGTTTAAGTCGTTATCAAGCTCGTTGGCTTCTAAGCGACTATCGCGTGGTAACGGATGCATTAATACAGAGTTAGGTTTGCAATGAGCGCTGTAAATAGATTGGCTAATTCTAAAACCGCCACGGTATTTATTTGCTTCTTCTTGTGAAGGAAAACGCTCTTCTTGAATACGTGTTTGGTAGACAATATCGGCGGCTAAATTACCTTCCATCTTGTTCACTAGCTCAATTTTGTGTCCTGCATTTTCTACGGCATCTAAAATGCTCGTTGGCATTTGTAGGCCATCAGGTGCGACCATCGAAAACTTTACGTTTTTATAATGGCACAATAGCTTTGATAGAGAATGCACTGTGCGACCATATTTTAAATCACCCACAAGCGCTATATGCATGCCATCAATATTTTGATCAAAACGGTGTAATTCACGCTCAATGGTTAATAAATCAAGTAATGCTTGAGTCGGGTGCTCATTTGGGCCGTCGCCGCCATTAATAACTGGCACAGTACAGCCATCAGCAAATTCACTTACTGAGCCTGCATCGGGGTGGCGCATAGCAACAGCATCGGCGTAAGCTGAAATAACGCGCGCGGTATCGTAAAGTGATTCACCTTTTGCAAGCGCTGAGCTTTGCATACCTGTAGTTTCACGTACACCACCGCCTAGTAAGTTAAAGGCTGTACCAAAGCTAACTCGCGTGCGAGTACTTGGTTCAAAAAACAAATTAGCTAAAATAGCGCCTTTAAGCACCGTTGTTTGCTTTTGTTTTTTAGCATAAGGCTCCATTTTTTTAGCTACTGCAAAAATACGTTCAATGCAGTCTCTGTCTAGCTGATTTACAGACAGTATATGTTCGCCTTGGAAACTTAACATGGGGTAATTCCTAATCAATCAAATGGGCGCGATAATCCATAAATGGAGCACGCAATCGCGCGTGTTATAGCAAGTATTGTAAATTGCAGCGCAGTTTAACATGCACCGAAACGCTTATAAATTAGGTTTTATTACCGCAAGTGCCACTATGATGAGCAGCGCAATAACAGGGAGCTCATTAAAAATACGGTAAAAGCGGTCTGTTTTAGTGTTTCGGTCATGTTTAAAGTCACTTAATAACTTAAAACAGTAGCCGTGGTATAGGTATAAAATAATTACCAGTACAAGTTTGTAATGTAGCCACATACTGTATTTAAACCAATCACGACCATATTCAACAATGGTTAACACACCAAATACAGCCGTTAAAACAGCAAATGGGGTTACGAAATAAAGTAACCTGCGCTCCATAACTTTAAGCATAGAGTTACATGATCTTTCTTCGCTCATTGCGTGATATACAAATAATCGAGGCAAGTAAAAAATACCGGCAAACCACGCAATCATAAAAAATATGTGGAGTGTTTTATAAATCAATAATGCGCTCATAATAGTCCTTATTGCTTAAAGTAAGCTGTTACGAATGGTTAAAATATGATGAATTTGATCCCAGCGTAATAGCCCCATAATTTGTTGATTATCTAAAAGGTTATAAACGTAAAGCGCGCCACTTCTTTTATCTTTTAGTATATCGAATGCATCGGCTAGGGTGGCTTGGCTGCTGATGCCCTGCAAGCTAATGTAATTTATATTTATTGCTTCATCAGACATTAGCGTTAAATCGTATTCAGCGAGGCGATAGCCATTTTCTTCGTCAAAAACAATCAAGGGTGTTTGGCTATCCATGGCATCAAGCGTATTTTTTATTTGCTCTTTATCGTCTGAGTAAAGCAATTTAAAGTCTTCATCCATATCATCCATTATTCCCACTTTTTGTAATGCTTCGGTAGCGGGAGATACATGGTACGGCAATCCCTGAAAATCTAATTGCTGCAAAAATATGGAGCGATTTCCAAAAAATTGTAATGCAGTTACATATGCAGTGGTTATAACTATCATCGCAGGAACGATTATTTCAGGTGATGATGTAAGCTCCATTACTGTTGTTAATGCAGCAAGTGGTGCATGCAGTGTAGCCGCTAATAATCCAGCCATACCTAAAACCCCATACGTACCCGCAATATCAGTACCCGGGCTAATATATTGAGCAAAAAAGGCCATTAATGTCCCAATTAATACACCAAGCCCAATTACCGGACCAATTAAACCACCAGGAATACCCAAACCAATAGCAAACAATGTGGCAAGTAGTTTAGCTATTAAAATGGTAGTAAGCAGCTTTACGTTATCAGGCGATTCAACCGCGATAGTAATCGCACTCATACCAGAACCCATAGCATGAGGCACCGCGTAAGCTATCAAGCTGGCAATACAGCCTGCGATTAGTAAACGAGGAAACATACTTAAAGGTTTAAATGTTTTAATAATTAGCATTAAGTTTTGATTAAAGCTAAATGCTATAGCGCCCAGCGCCATACCGCATAATATTAAATAAGGGTAATGCCAACCACTTAATGGCGCTATTGTAATGAGTGCAAGTTCAGAGCCTTCACCAAAAACAAACTGCGTAGCGAGTGCACCAGTAACAGCAGCAAGCATGATTGGCACAAATATGTGTACTTTATATTCTCGAAGTACCACTTCCATTACAAAAATAACGGCTGCAAGTGGGGTATTAAACGAAGCGGCTATACCTGCTGCAACGCCGCAACCACTTAAAGTACGCATGGCGTTATGCGGTAAATGTAGTTTATCCGCTAAAATACTCGCACCTGTTGCGCCCATATGTACGGAAGGCCCTTCTCGGCCAACCGAAAAACCGCTAATGAGTGCAAGTGCGCCACCAACAAATTGATTAACCGTATTGTATAAAGGCATTTGCCCGTAATGGCGTTTAATACGATGAATAACAAAAGGAATGCCTAAACGGTAATGTTTAAAGCCAGTAAATGCAGCAAAGCACGCAATTAAAAATGCGGCTATTAATGGCATTAAAACGCGTTCAAGAGTGGGTAGGGTAGTAAAGTCGTCAGGTGTTTCCAAAAATAAGCTTTGAAAAAACAAAATAGTTAAGCGAAATAAAATAATAAAAAATGCAGCAATTAATCCGGCAACTACGCCTAATAAGCATAATTGTACAGATGTTTTAGGTTTTGCCAGTCGACGCCTGAGTTGCTCAAGCCACATGCATTATTTCCTCGCCGCATTTTTCAGCAGCATTTTAGCAAAAGAGTTTAGTTAAGTCCTTGTGATTTTGAATTTTTCGTAACTTATATTAACAATTTGCAGTAAAGATTAAGACCTATTTTTTATAACTAAAATTTTTAATGAATTTATAGTTTACAAGGGTCGCTTTTAGTTTGCTTAAGTATTACTTTAGTGAGCTAATGTTTAGCCACTTTTTTACTAATTTATAGGTATAACTTAGAGTAAAGAGTTGTTTTACTATACTTGATTAAAACACTCGGGTATTAGATAATCACGCCATTGCGATATTGAGGGTTTTAAAATGTCTGAAGAATTACCAATTAAGTTCAGCGATGCAGCTGCTGTTCGCGTTAAACAGTTAATCGACGAAGAAGAAAATCCAGATTTAAAACTGCGTGTTTATGTAACAGGTGGTGGTTGTTCTGGTTTTCAATATGGTTTTACTTTTGATGAAAAAGCGAATCCTGGCGATTTAGAAATTGTAAAAAATGGTGTAACACTCGTTATCGATCCAATGAGCATTCAATATTTGGTTGACGGTGAAGTTGATTACACTGAAGGATTAGAAGGCGCACGCTTTTTTGTATCTAATCCTAATGCAACAACAACCTGTGGTTGTGGTGCAAGCTTTAGCGTTTAACAGCCAAACGCTAAATAGAATGAAGCCGCTTTTGCGGCTTTTTTAATGCCTACAAATCGGTTGGGGCGTATTCAGTTATTTGCATTATCAATACAAAAAAGCCAAGTACAAAAGTAGAAAACGCTAAAATGTATATGAAGCCTTTTTTGCCTTGCTTAATTGGTACGCCGTTGTGGCGCAAAAAAAAGTACCAACCCAAGCACAACACAATCGGTAATAAAAAAAGAAGTCTGAACATTATTCGGCCTTTTTGGTGCTAATTATTGCTTAATCATAAACATGTGACGATAAATTGGAACAAAATTGTTATAAAAATTCATTTAAATATTTTATAACTAGAAATTAATTTATTAATACTTTTTGAGTACTTAGGTCAATATTCAGCGTTTATAAATATTCACTCGTGTTCATATTTGTACCGAGTATGTAATTAGTTATTTAACCAAAGTGTTAATAGTATATAATGTATCCAAGAATGAGACGGGCAAAATTTCATTCTCAATAAAAACAAATCTTTACCACATTATTAGCGTAGTTTTTTAGCTATATTGGTGGAGTGAGTAGCAACACATGCTTTGTTAAGCAATAGCTTGCTATTGAAAATATGGTATGACTGCTTACTTGCCTACAGCTATTGATAGAGACTACTGCTTTAATAGGTACGTCAAATCATCTAGTAGGAGATGTAAAATGATGGGCAAAACAGTTTCTTCTGAAGAAAATGCAAAGCTAACAAAGTGGCTTAAAAGTAAGCGCCACGAAAAGGGTCATACAATGCGAAGCCTAGCACAAGTGCTGGGAACGCCTCATTCGTTTATCGGCAAGATTGAAAATCAAGAACGCCGTTTAGATGTAATTGAGTTTGTTCGCTATTGTACAGCTCTTGAAGTTGATCCACATGAAGCACTTAGCTTGCTAAAAGTAGATTAACTCAAAAATTGCTTAGTACACTTTAAGGGGCACTTGATAGTGCTAAGCAATATGTTAATGCAGGGATGCATTAAATATTTTGATGATAATTCCTCTCAAGCTCATATAATTTATGCCTAATTAGATATAAAAACACTAGCGAAGGTATAACCATTAAAGCTGTTAAAATAAAGAACAGCGACCAATTCCCCATTAACCAATCATCAATCACTACACCGCTGTAGCTTGAAAGTAACGTTCGTCCTAAATTCCCTAATGATGCTAGTAATGCATAGTGTGTTGCACTAAATGCTCTGTCGCATAGCATTGATATAAAGGCCACCATAGCCACTAACGACCATGCTTGTGTAAACCCATCAATAACAATAGCAAAGGCATATAGCCTTAAATCAGGGCCAACTAAAGCAATCCACGAAAAGGCTAAGTTTGAGGCCGCCATCGCAATGCCACTTATAAATAAACCTCTAACAATGCCATATTTTTGATTAAATAAACTGCCAACAAAGGTAAATATGATTGTAAGTACCGCTGTACCTACCTTTGAGAATGTTGCTATGTCGCTATTACTAAAACCAATTTCTTTATAAAACACAATCGACATACGCCCTAAAAACGCTTCGCCTATCTTAAATAAGAAAATAAACGCAAGTAATGCCAATGCTGTTTTAACGCCGTTTTTAGTAAAAAAAGCTCTAAAGGGGTCAATAACGGTTACTGCAAGCCAGGCAACCGTTTTGGTAAGCGGCGTTTGCGTTGTTGAAGAGAGCTTTTCAAGGTATACACGTTCAAGTTCGGCATGTACGGCTTCTCTATTTGATTCAGGTTCTTTTGCAAACAATGCTCCACTCATTAGCAGCAGCATTACAGCAGCTAAAAAGTAATAAATTTGTGGCCAGTCGAGCGAGGGGATATCAGCCATATAAAATGGAATTGCACCTAAAAGCGCATAACCTGTCCACCAACCAGACGTTGCCATAGCGGCTGCCGCTGTTGCTTTGTGAGATTCGTTTGCTTTAAGTGTGTCTATTCTGAATGCATCAATAGCAATGTCTTGCGTTGCAGAAGCAATGGCGATTAACAAACAAATTGCAGCAACAATTGCTAAATTAGCTTTTAAATCAAGCCCAGCTAATAATAAGGTGCCAATAAAAATAAAGCTCTGGCAAAATAGTATCCAACTACGACGTTGGCCTAGCCATTTATATAAAATAGGGAGTTTTGTACGGTCAATGAGCGGTGACCATAAAAAATTGATACTGTAAGCGCCAAATACAATGCCGAATAGGCCAATCATGCTGCGGCTTAGCCCTTCATCCTTTAGCCAAGCCGACATAACAGAGCCAATTAATACCCACGGAAAACCGCTACTCATACCAAATATAAAAATATGGATTAAGCGTTTGTCTTTAAAGTAAGAAAAATATTCGCTAATAGAGAGAGATTTGCTCATAGGGCCTTCATTGGCTTAGATGCAGAGCAGCTAAGCTGCTCTTAAAAAAATTACAGTGGAACTTGTTCAAGCATTTTAATATTTAAGATGACCACTGGTTTTTTAGGAACAAAATCGTAACCAATTTTTTCATTAAATCCTGTTTCAACAGCCATGATCTTATCAAGGGTCTCGTAGCCATCCATTACATTACCAAATACTGCGAATCCCCAATCTTTACCTGGGTTTAAGTGATCGTTGTTATCCATATTAAAAAAGAATTGGCGTGTTCCCGAGTGAGGTTCACGGTCTTGATACGCCATAGCAATGCTGTACATATCATTTTTTAAACCATTGCCACTTTCATTAAAAATAGGATCGTTTTCGTGTAAGCCGTCGTAATCTTTATCGTAGCCACCACCTTGAATAACAAAGTCGCGGTCATTTTCCACATCGCGCTCAATACGATGAAAAACACTGCCTTGATAGCTTTTATCTGACACGTAAGTTAAAAAGTTATTGACCGTAATAGGCGCTCTCGAACGGTCGAGTTCAACAACAATACTGCCCATTGTCGTTACGATTTCGACGCGTGGAAAAATATTATCTTTTTGAACAAAGCGGCCTTCTTGGGCTGCCAAGCTACTTAAACTAAAAAATAGGCCTAAGCAGATTAAAAAAAGTCGTTTCATAGTTAACCTTCTAAAAATTCTATTAATTCAGGGTCAGATACAATGCGGGTAATAATTTGCTCAGTCAACTTATTGAGCTGACCTTCTATTTTTGCTCGCTCGTGACTAAACGGGCCTTCTAAATTCGCACTGCCTCTATACACTTTACTAAAATTACTTGAGGCGCGAATAACGCGCACGCCAAGCTCTATATGGGCTTCGCTGGTATGGCTCACAAGTTTTTCGGTCACAACAGCCTGCAGTGCATGAATATCTACTTCAAAGCGAACAGTTGCCAAGTTAGAAATGCTGGCACCATTGCGGCTAAGGGCGCTGTCTAAAACACTTTTAACTGATTCAGTAAGACCTTGGCTTGCAAAGGTTTTAGCTTTGTCTGATTCAATAAGTTTAAGTGTTGATGAGTCGCCACGTAAATCAATTACACTGGTGCTTAAGCTACTATTTATAGTGCTTATTTGACCACTTTTATAAACAGGATTGAGTATTACTTGGCTAGGCTGATTCGCACAGCCACCAAGTATTAGTAATACACAACACCCAATTATAATGTTTGTTAATTTCATTTATAGCATTCCACTATTTTTAGTTGCACTTAGAACGACAAACTTTTTGTTTGAGCCTAACAACTTACAGTTTCCGAACATACGGTTTAATTTATCGTGATAATCTAAATGACGATTACCAATAATACGCAGCTCGCCGCCTTCTTTTAAAGTATCTTTTGCTTGTTTAAACATTTGCCAAGCAATGTGATCGGTAACAGCTTGAGCTTGGTGAAATGGAGGATTACAAAGCACCATATCCACACTGTCTCTTTCAAAGCCTGTTAAACAATCGTTTTCGATGAACTCACAGTTATCAAACTTATCGCCTAGGTTAATTTCTACATTTAACCGGGCTGACTCTACTGCCATGTAAGACTCATCAACAAAGGTAATTGATGCATTAGGGCAACGAGCAAGCGTCATTAATCCAACAACGCCGTTACCACAGCCTAAATCAATAATGCTTTTAGCTTTAGGTGTTTCTGGTAAGTAGTTAAAAAAGAAGCGCGCACCAATATCTAACGAATCACGCGAAAACACATTTGCATGATTTGTTATATTAAACTCAGTACCTTCAAGCTCCCATGTTATAGGGAAGTCTGCTGCTTTATATCCGCCTTTAGCTGTGCTTAATATAAGGCGAGACTTTTTAACTGCTAGGCTTGTTGTTGTTTCACCAATAAATTGCTCAAATGATTTTATTGTTGAATTATGAATTTCTTTTGTTTTACCTGCCGCAATTACTGGTGTACCAGGCGCAAGTACTTCACTAAGTTCACTTAATTGGAACTGTAAAAAACCCACATTACGAGGGATTTTAATAAGTACTAAATCAACGTCTTCTGGTAATGCCGACAAACTATCTACTTGTGTAAAATCTGTAGTAGGCAATTTGTTTTCTTGTAAGTTATAAGCCGCAGCTTGGTGGCTAATATAAGAATCATTAACTGAACAAACCGTTAACTTATTAAAATAACAAGCAAGTGCACCAAAGCTATCGTTTAGAATAAGCAATGAGCGACAATCAGGGTGATGTTCGTTAACATAATTGATAAGGTACTCATCTGCCGAATCCCAAGCTTGTAAGCTGCGGTTTTTTTGATCCAATGGAAAGCGTTCAAGAGTAAAGGTTTTATCGCCTAGCTGGGCTTGCGTCGTCATAATGGTTCGTTGATCAGTAATCTAATGTAGGTAAATTCTAACATGCAACGGCAAAACGCCAACCCCCAACAGTTACCAAATGGCTTTTCTTATCAAAGTAGGGCACTTAGTGCGCAAAAAAGCCTCGATCTGTTTTATTATTTGCAGAAAAACCTACATTGGCAACAGCCCGATGTAACCGTTTATGGCAAAACAGGACCCATTCCACGACTTCAATGCTTCATGAGCGATTTAAATATTGAATACGGCTATTCAAGTAGTAAGCAAATAGTAGAACCGTGGGATGAGTTTCTACTTAATATGCGAAAGCGATTAGAAGCACATTTAAATCAGCCTCTAAACTCACTACTGGTTAATTATTACCGAGACGGAAATGATACGATGGGGTGGCACAGTGATGATGAAATAGAGCTTGGTGATAAACCAACAATTGTGTGTGTGTCGCTAGGAGCTGATAGGGTTTTAAAGTTAAAGCACAAAGCGAGTAATAAAGTGACTGATTTAAAGTTACAAAGCGGTAGTTGCCTAATAATGAATGGAGACAGTCAACGAGATTATCAACATGCAATACCCAAGCAAACAACGCTTGCGCACCCGCGAATAAGTTTAACTTACCGATTTATTAAGCACATTAAGCAAAAGCAATTTAGTTAGTTAATTTAACTTGTTATAGTAAGCCTATTAATTAGCTAATTAAAATGGTCTTTTATGTCAATGCAGCAACAGATCCAAGAAAAAATAAGCAGCGCCATTGCGTGTAAACATTTAAACGTAATCAATGAAAGTCATATGCACAGTGCCGGTACTGAGTCGCATTTTAAAGTTATAGTGGTTAGCGAAGAGTTCGCGGGTAAGCGCTTATTACAACGCCATCGTGAAATTAACGAAATTTTAAAAGATGAATTAGCAAATCATATTCATGCACTCGCTATTCATACATATACACCAGACGAATATACAGAGCAGGGCGGTGAAGCGCCTGATTCTCCTAATTGTATGGGCGGCTCAAAGCTTAACTAAAATAAATAGGGAATTTGGTCGGTGTTTAACTGATCAGATCAGTGTTTTTAGTATTAGCCTTTAAACTAGCGCTAATTTTTATTGTAAAAGATATAGGATGATCAATGGTCATTAAGCCTAAAATTCGTGGATTTATCTGCACAAACGCACACCCAGCTGGTTGTGCAGAGCATGTTCAAGAACAAATTAACTATGTAAAACAACAGGGTGCATTAAAAAGCGCACCAAAAAATGTATTAGTTATTGGCGCATCAACAGGCTACGGCTTGGCATCGCGCATTACTGCTGCGTTTGGTGGTGGTGCTAAAACATTAGGTATTTTCTTTGAAAAAGAGGGTACAGAGCGTAAAACAGGTTCTGCTGGTTGGTACAATACCGCTGCTTTTCAAGATGCAGCAGACGAAGCGGGCCTTTGGTCTAAAAATATTAATGGCGATGCGTTTTCTAACGAAATCAAGCAAAAAGCAATCGACACCATTAAAGCTGACTTGGGCAAAGTAGATTGTATTATTTACAGCTTAGCGTCTCCTCGTCGTACTGATCCAAATACCGGTGAAGTGTTTTCTTCTACACTTAAGCCAATTGGTAATGCCGTAACAACAAAAAACTTAAATACATCAAAGCGTGAAATTGATGAAATTACGGTTGAAGCTGCAAATCAAGACGATATCGACAACACCATTAAAGTAATGGGTGGTGAAGATTGGGAAATGTGGATAGACGCATTAAAAGAAGCAGATGTATTAGCCGATAACTTTAAAACGACTGCGTACACTTATATTGGTAAAGAGTTAACATGGCCAATATACGGACACGCGACTATTGGTAAGGCTAAAGAAGACTTAGACCGTGCAACGGCTGCTATTAAAGAATCAACAAAAAATTTAAAGGGTGAGGCGTATGTTTCATCACTTAATGCAGTAGTAACCCAAGCAAGTTCTGCTATTCCTATAATGCCGTTATATATTTCTGCTTTATTTAAAGTTATGAAAGCAGATGGCACATACGAAGGCACTATTGAGCAAATTCACGCATTATTTAGTGAAAACTTGTATGGTGAATCGCCTCGTTTTGACGACGGCGGGCATTTATTCCAAAACTACAAAGAGCTAGAGGACGATGTGCAAGCACGCGTTCAAGCTGTATGGGATAGTGTTGATACAAGCAGCCTTGATGAGCTAACAGACTATGTTGGTTACCATAATGAGTTTTTACGCTTATTTGGTTTTGGTATAGACGGTGTTGACTACGAGCAAGACATAGGTTCAGTTAAGCCAATTGCTAATATGATTGACTAACAGAGCTTAGGGCCTGTTTATCTTTCGAGGTTAAATTTGCAGCAGTCTGTTTGGTATTTAGGCAAGGCAGAGCCTACGTAGTGTGGTTATTCCCCATAAATGGGCGATAACGTGGAATAAATGCCAAACATGCGCTGCCCAAAGGGTTCTGCCTAGGGGCTATTTACTCTTTGTTGCCTAAATGGATGTAGGTAAGGGGCGTGAGCAGGACGCGGAAGCTTTGCTCGGTTTTTACTTAGCCCACTAGGTTACAAACCTCACGCCGCGATTAAATAGCCCCTAGATTGAACAAATTTTAATCCTGAAAGGTCAACAGGTCCTAGGTATTAAAGCCGCTATAGCGGCTTTTTTATATTATGCGATTTGTTTAATTTACGATGAAATCAGGAACAATAATTGCTTAGGCTACCACTTTGGTCTAACTTGATTTTAATTAAAGTCACTTAACAAAACCAAATAAGTGTTTCTGTCGTATAATTTTTATAAATACACTCGCATAGTCATCTAAAATGATGTTAAAATCTCGACAATATGTGATGAGTTTTACTACGTTGCTTGTTTGATATTTCTAGCAAGCTGCTCTTTTGTACCTTGATATAACTTGGAATAACTCAAATGGCGACGTGGTTGATACGATTTTTCAGTTTCTTTCCTTTAATGTAATGCAAGTGCGTATGATCAATATAAAAAAAGGTCTGGATTTACCCTTAGAGGGCTCGCCACAGCAAGTTATACATGACGGTTCTGCTGTCAAACGTGTAGCTGTGCTTGGTGAAGAGTTTATCGGTATGCGTCCAACCATGCATGTTCGTGTGGATGACCAAGTCAAAAAAGGCCAGGTACTTTTTGAAGATAAAAAGAACCCAGGCGTCCTATTTACTGCTCCAGCTTCTGGCACAGTAAAAGAAATAAATCGTGGTGCTAAACGTGTGCTGCAATCTGTTGTTATTGAAGTAACAGGCAGTGAGCAAATCACCTTTGACTCTTTCAAAGCAGACGAGCTTGCGAGCTTAGAGCGTGAAAAAGCCAAAGAAGTACTTATCCAGTCTGGTCAATGGACAGCACTTCGTGTTCGCCCATTCAGCAAAGTAGCGGCTGTGGATGCAAATCCTAGTTCTATTTTTGTGACCGCAACTGACACAAACCCATTAGCTGCAGATCCTGCAGTAATAATTGCCGAAAATGCGCAAGCATTTGAAGCGGGTCTTGCTGTTATTTCGCGTTTGACCGATGGCAAAGTATTTGTGTGTAAAAAAGCAGGTAGCCAAGTTCCTAGCTCATCTATAGCTCAAGTAGAAGTACATGAGTTTGGTGGTGTGCATCCGGCTGGCCTCGTTGGCACTCATATCCATCATCTTGATGCAGTTTCTGTTAGCAAACAAGTTTGGCATATTGGTTACCAAGACGTTATTGCGTATGGTCACTTATTCCTTACTGGTGAAATTTACACAAATCGTGTTATTTCGCTTGCAGGTCCTCGCGTTAAAAACCCACGTTTAGTGAAAACACAACTAGGTGCTTCATTGGATGATTTAGTGGCTGGTGAGCTAGAAGACGGAGATAACCGTGTTATTTCTGGTTCTGTTTTATCTGGTTCTATTTCAAACGGTGTTCATGCATTCTTAGGTCGTTACCACGTTCAAGTATCTGTTTTACTTGAGGGTCGCGAAAAAGAATTGTTTGGCTGGATTGCACCAGGTAGTGATAAATTCTCTGTAACGCGTACATTCCTTTCTCACCTTGCGCCGAGTCGTTTATTTAAAATGACAACGTCAACAGGTGGTTCAAAACGTGCCATGGTACCAATTGGTAGCTACGAGCGCGTAATGCCGCTAGATATTTTGCCTACTCTATTATTACGTGACTTAATTGCACGCGATTTAGACAGTGCAATTTCATTGGGCGCGCTTGAACTTGATGAAGAAGATTTAGCGTTATGTACCTTCGTTTGTCCAGGCAAATACGAGTATGGTTCTATCCTACGCGATTGCTTAACTACGATCGAGAAGGAAGGCTAGAGAGATGGGTTTAAAAAAATATCTAGAAGATATCGAGCCGAATTTTGAAGCCGGTGGTAAATATGAGAAGTTTTATGCACTGTATGAAGCAGCTGCAACTATTTTTTATACACCAGGCTACGTAAATAAAGGCGCGACACACGTACGCGATAATATCGACCTAAAACGCATGATGATTTTAGTGTGGATGGCGACGTTCCCAGCTATGTTTTTTGGTATGTTCAATATCGGCCATCAGGCCGCAGGTGCTTTAGCACAAGGTTTTGAACTAGCAAACACGTGGCAAGTTGGTTTGTTCCAGTTATTCGGTGGTGAATTAACCGCTGATGCAGGTTGGGGCGCTAAGATGTTCTATGGAGCATGTTTCTTCCTGCCTATCTACGCGGTAACATTTGCAGTAGGTGGTTTTTGGGAAGTAATATTTGCTTCTGTGCGTAAGCATGAAATTAACGAAGGTTTCTTCGTTACTTCAGTATTATTCGCACTTATTTTGCCTGCAACGATTCCTTTATGGCAAGTTGCATTAGGTATTACGTTTGGTGTAGTAATCGCTAAAGAAATCTTTGGTGGTACTGGCCGTAACTTCTTAAACCCTGCTTTAGCCGGTCGTGCGTTCTTATTCTTCGCATACCCAGCTCAAATCTCGGGTGACACAGTATGGACAGCAGTAGATTCTTTCTCTGGTGCAACTATGCTAGGCCAAGCATTTGCTGGCACACTTGATTTTGCAAACATGGAATTATGGTGGAATGCGTTTTACGGTTTCATTCAAGGTTCTGTAGGTGAAACATCTACACTTGCATTATTAGTAGGTGGTTTGTTCTTAATTTACGTTCGTATCGCTTCTTGGCGCATCGTACTAGGTGTATTCCTAGGTATGGTAGCAACTGCATTTTTACTAAATGCTGTTGGCTCAGAAACTAACCCTGTATTTGCAATGCCTTGGTATTGGCATTTAGTACTTGGTGGCTTTGCGTTCGGTATGTTCTTTATGGCTACTGACCCTGTATCAGCTGCATTTACTGACAAAGGTAAATTAGCATATGGTCTATTAATTGGCTTTATGGTGGTTATGATACGTGTTGTGAATCCTGCTTTCCCAGAAGGTATGATGCTAGCAATCTTATTTGCTAACTTATTCGCTCCACTGTTCGATCACTTTGTAGTGCAGGCTAATATTAAGCGGAGGTTGGCACGTAATGTCTAGTAATAACGAATCAATCGGTAAAACGTTATCAGTTGTTGTCGCACTATGTTTAGTGTGTGCAATCATCGTATCGTTTGCTTCTGTACAGCTTCGTCCTTTACAGCAAGCTAATAAAGAAAAAGATATTCAAAGTAATATCTTGGCTGCTGCGGGTATCGATAAAGTTGAAAATGTTTTAGAAACATTTGATGCAAAAATCGAAGCGCGCGTTGTAAACATGACTACAGGTGAGTTTGTAGATACAGACCCAACAATCTTTGACTTTGAAAAAAGCAAATATGATGCAGCGCTAAGTGTTTCTCTTAAAGAGAAAGGCGTTAAAGATATTGCTGGTATTCAACGTGTGACTAAAGAGTCGCCGGTGTATATCTCTAAAAAAGAAGATGGCTCAGTTGATGCAATCATTCTTCCTATCCAAGGCTACGGCTTATGGGGCTTAATGTATGGTTTTATCTCGCTTGAAAGCGATGCTGAAACAGTTAAGAGCATTATCTTTTACAAGCATAATGAAACCCCTGGTCTAGGTGGCGAAATTCAGAATCCACAGTGGACAGCTACATGGGAAGGTAAAGAACTTCCAATTCAAATTGTTAAAGGTACTGCGGGCAATGATGAGCATAAGATCGATGGTCTTTCAGGTGCTACATTAACGTCTAACGGTGTTGATCATGCAGTTGATTTTTGGACTGGCGAAAATGGCTTTGGCCCTTTCCTTGCGAAAGTACGTAAAGGAGCATTGAAATAATGGCTGATACTAAAGAAATGAAGGCGGTCCTATTTGGTCCGGTTTTAGCTAACAACCCAATCGCACTACAAGTACTTGGTATTTGTTCAGCGCTAGCGGTAACGTCTAGCTTAAAAAATGCGTTAATCATGTCAATTGCATTGACACTAGTAACAGCGTTTTCGAGCTTCTTTATCTCGCTTATTCGTAACCAGATCCCATCATCTGTACGTATCATCGTACAAATGACAATTATTGCATCATTGGTAATCGTTGTTGACCAAGTATTACAGGCATTCTCTTACGCTACGGCAAAAGAGCTTTCTGTATTCGTAGGTCTAATCATTACTAACTGTATTGTAATGGGTCGTGCTGAAGCATATGCGATGAAGTCGCCACCAATTATGTCTTTCCTTGACGGTATTGGTAATGGCTTAGGTTACTCTGTAGTACTACTTACTGTTGGTTTCATTCGTGAGCTATTCGGTAAGGGTTCACTATTCGGTGTTGATATTATCCCATTAGTACAAGATGGCGGTTGGTATCAGCCTATGGGTCTATTGATCTTACCACCGAGTGCATTCTTCATCATTGGTTTATTCATATGGGTACTTCGTACTTATAAGAAAGACCAAGTAGAAGCTAAAGCGTAAGGGGCAAATAGTGGAACATTATATTAGTTTATTTGTAAAAGCCGTTTTTATTGAGAACTTAGCGTTGTCATTCTTCTTAGGCATGTGTACTTTTTTAGCAGTATCTAAAAAAGTAACTACATCAATTGGCCTAGGTATAGCGGTTATAGTTGTATTGGGTATTTCTGTACCTGTTAACAACTTGGTTTACCATGCGGTACTTGCACCAGGTTCACTTACTTGGTTAGGTTATCCAGATGCGGATCTTAGCTTTTTACGTTTCTTAACTTTCATTGGTGTTATTGCAGCACTTGTGCAAATTCTTGAAATGGCATTAGATAAGTTTTTCCCTGCACTATACAACGCATTAGGTATCTTCTTGCCACTTATCACAGTTAACTGTGCAATATTTGGTGCGGTATCTTTCATGGTTGAGCGTAACTATGACTTCGGCGAGTCTGTTGTTTATGGTATTGGCGCTGGTGTTGGTTGGGCACTTGCAATTACATTACTTGCAGGTATCCGTGAGAAACTGAAATATTCAGACGTGCCAGACGGCTTACGTGGTTTAGGTATTACCTTCATCACTGTTGGTTTAATGGGACTTGGCTTTATGTCATTCTCTGGTATTTCACTGTAAAGGGTAGCGAGGATAAATCATGGATTATCAGATTTTCTTAGGCGTTGGTGTTTTCATCGCTATCGTTGTACTACTAGTTTTAGTGATCATTGGTGCTAAATCTCAGTTAGTTGCAAGCGGTGACATCATCATCGGTATTAATGGCGATAAAGACAAAGCCATTACTACATCAGCAGGTAATAAGCTTTTAAGTGCATTATCTGAGTCAGGTATTTTCGTATCATCTGCTTGTGGTGGCGGTGGCTCTTGTGGTCAGTGTCGTGTTCACATTAAAGAAGGTGGCGGCGATATCTTGCCAACTGAACTTGATCACATATCTAAAGGTGAAGCCCGTGAAGGCTGTCGTTTAGCGTGTCAGGTAAATGTTAAAAACGACATGGAAATTGAACTTGAAGAGTCAATTTTCGGTGTTAAAAAATGGGATTGTGAAGTTATCTCTAACGATAACAAAGCAACGTTCATTAAAGAACTTAAACTGCAAATCCCTGGTGATGAGTCAGTGCCTTTCCGTGCGGGTGGTTACATCCAAATTGAAGCGCCACCTCACCATGTTAAATATGCAGATTTTGATGTTCCTGAAGAATATCGTGGCGACTGGAACCATTTTGGTTTCTTCGATCTGGAGTCAAAAGTAGACGAAGAAACTATTCGTGCATACTCAATGGCTAACTACCCAGAAGAAGAAGGCATCATTATGCTTAACGTGCGTATTGCTGCTCCGCCTCCGAGAAACCTAAGCTTGCCATGTGGTAAAATGTCTTCGTACATTTGGTCACTTACAAAAGGCGACAAGGTAACTATTTCAGGTCCATTTGGTGAGTTCTTTGCTAAAGACACAGATGCAGAAATGATCTTTGTTGGTGGTGGTGCTGGTATGGCGCCAATGCGTTCACATATCTTTGACCAACTTAAACGTTTGAACTCTAAACGTAAGATGAGCTTTTGGTATGGTGCACGTTCTGAACGTGAAATGTTCTACGTAGAAGATTTTGACGGCCTAGCCGCTGAAAATCCTAACTTCGTATGGCATACAGCGCTTTCAGATCCACAACCTGAAGATAACTGGGAAGGCTATACTGGCTTTATCCATAACGTGTTATTTGAGAACTATCTTAAAGATCACGAAGCGCCGGAAGATTGTGAGTACTACATGTGTGGTCCTCCAATGATGAACGCGGCAGTTATTACTATGCTTAAAGATTTAGGTGTTGAAGACGAAAATATCTTATTAGATGATTTTGGTGGCTAACACTAATACCAAAACAGTTTAGTTTTGGTTAAAATACCAGCCTCGTAGCACTTGTGTTACGAGGCTTTTTTTATTCTTTAATTTTATCAATCTATTAAGTAGAGCTGTTATGAATCGAGTAAGTACTTCACAAGGCATAATGGCCTTTTTACTAATCACACTGACCTTATTACTGTCTGGGTGTGGTGAAAAACCAGAGTCGAGGGAAACCTTTTTAGAAGGTAAGACTATGGGAACCACTTATCATATTAAATATTATGATGAGCAAACCCAGCTATCGGCCTCACAATTACAGCTGCAAATAGACGCTGTTTTAAAAGATGTAAATCAGTCTATGTCTACTTATATAGAAGACTCTGAAATAAATACATTTAACAGATTACCTGCAAATCAAGTGATGCCAATTAGCGAAGATTTTAGGGCTGTTATAAGCGAATCTATTCGCTTAGGTGAATCAACTAAAACACTTGATGTAACCATGGGACCTCTCATTGACTTATGGGGCTTTGGTCCTGATAAAAAACCAACCAATCGCCCAACAGATGAAGAGCTTGCTTCAATGGTTGAAAAAATAGGTATTGATAAGCTTATTTTAAATGGACAGGGTTTAGCTAAAACAGTTAATGGGTTAGAGCTTTCGTTTTCAGCAACGGCTAAAGGCTACGGTATCGACAAAGTAGCGCAGCTATTAGAAAGCCACAGTATTACTAACTACATGGTTGAGATTGGTGGTGAGCTACGTATAGCGGGTGAAAAGCCAAATAACCAGGATTGGAAAATTGCGATAGAACAACCAGATGCACAACCTGGAGAGCGTAAAGTACACCGTGTTTTATCACCAGGTACAAGTGGGATCGCAACATCAGGTGATTACCGTATTTTTTATAAAATGGATGGGGAGATCTATACTCATTTAATTGACCCTGTAACCGGCATGCCTATTAAGCACGACTTAGTGTCGGTAACTGTGCTTCATCCAAGCGCTATGACAGCAGATGGTTTAGCGACTGCTCTTACTGTGATGGGTATGGAGAAAGCTCAGGCATATGCTCAGCAGCACGATTTGCCAGTGTATTTAATAGGTAAATCAGAAGAGGGTTTAGTTACTTATTCAAGCCCTGCATTTAAACCTTATTTATAGTATGGTGCAGCCTTGTTTATTTCCAGATTATTTGGGTATATAATAACACTTGCTCAAAAATGTTTGAGTTTAATTAATTGCTGATCAATAGGGGCTAAGCAATGTCACTTTTTCTTCTTACTTTTGGCTTACTAATTTTAATAGTGTCGGCAATGGCCGTTGGTATGATCGTGCAAAAAAAATCTATGGCAAGTAGCTGTGGTGGTTTAGGTTCGGTTGGTATTGATAAAGCCTGTGATTGCGATGATCCATGTGATAAACGCAAAAACCGTTTAGCTAAAGAGCAAGCCTGGAAAGAAAATCAAATTATTTAAGTTCTCTTAAATATTAAAAAGCGCTTTATAGCGCTTTTTTTGTGTCTGTAAAACCTCTTATCTTTTTTATTTCATAAGTAATCCAATCTTAATGTATTAGACAAACGTCTATAGTTTAGTTTTTTTCACCTATTAGGTTTATTTTTCTCGTTTGTCAAATTGGAGCTAACACTCTAAAGTTTAATCATAGACACAGAGCAAGGCTCTAGTCATAAGCTTGAGGCAAAGTTGGTCTCGCTTAAAAGAATCTTTATATTGTGTGTGAAGATGTTGTCAGTGTGAAAGGCAACTCAAATTCGGTGGTGACTACATTTGAGTTGTTTTTATTTCCCTACAATGTCACGCAGTGTAAACCAAAAATCTTTATATTGTGTGTGAAGATGTTGTCAGTGTGAAAGGCAACTCAAATTCGGTGGTGACTGCATTTGAGTTGTTTTTATTTCCCTACAATGCCACGTAATGTAAACCAAGAATCTTTATATTGTGTGTGAAGATGTTGTCAGTGTGAAAGGCAACTCAAATCCGGTGGTGACTGTATTTGAGTTGTTTTTATTTGCCTACAATGCCACGCAGTGTAAACAAAAAATCTTTATATTGTGTGTGAAGATGTTGTCAGTGTGAAAAGCGGCTCAATTTCGGTGGTGACTGAATTTGGGCTGTTTTTATTTGTGCGACACAATTATTATTCCTTCCAAAAAACCTATAATTTTATTAAATATACCTCTTTAAATTGTTTTTAATTTAAATTAACCCTATGTTTTTTAAGTTGTTATTTTTTATTAACAAAATAGCTTCTAAAGCTTAACTCAAATTTATTGTTTTTTAGTTGAACAGAAAATTCTCTTTGTTATACTCACGTTCGAACTTTCAGTAAGTTTTGAAAGTTTGATTGATACGGATCAATTTTCACAAGGTGAATTTGTGCTAACCGGATTTGATCGTATTCAGCACCTGATTTTTGGGCTTACAGCAGCAATGTTTTTCAAATTTTTCCATTGCTTTGTATTACTTTAATTTTGTTATAGTCATTTAAGTAGGTTAATGTCTTTGAACACACTTTCTTTACATCATACCAATACTGATCTCGCCCCAAGCGAGCCAGTTACGTGTGAACGCTTGAATAAAGCGGGTAAGGGCGTGTGTGTAGCTATAACTTTATTAGTGTTTAATACGGTCATGTTGTTAAGCGGTGCACTAGAGGATGCCTTCAAGCTTGAGGCGCTATTAAGTGATGGGTTTATTGTAGAGCCACTGTTACTTACTATTGCCGGATTTTTAGCTCATCCAATCATTTCAAGTCAGTTACTTATTGGCCTTTGTTGGTTATTGTTCCATATTTTTCCAGCGCGTCGTGCTGGAATTATCCTCCGTAAAGCAGCCTTTGCTTTTAGCGAGGCTAAAGTTCTTCAGCCAGTGCATGTTGCACATGGTTGTCGTGCTCCACCTAGCTTTACAGGTTGTCTGTAAGGCTGCATCTTGTTGCTGGTTTTAATTATTTGTTCTTGCTGTAAATAATTAAGGTTAGCTAAAACAAAGTAGCTCTGTGTTTTTTAAGCACACTTCAGCCAACCACCACTCACCCAAGTTAACTTTTATTACGTTATATAAATGCGTTTAGAAAGCTGGGTTTGTTGCTAGGTCATTAATGGCATGAGCTTTAGGTTTTGAATAGCCCCCTTATTTTTATAATTTAATTCTAGTTAACTTGGGTTTTTATTGAAAAATCGTTGCTTTGGTTTTTATGCAAAGCAGCAAACTGAAACTCTAGGTTTGTAGGATACTCCCTTGTTAATTCGTAACCTTTGTAATATTGCTTTAGCTAGTACCGTGCTGGCGTTGTCAGGCTGTAAAGGCGGGATACTCGATCCAAAAGGGCAGATAGGCATAGATGAGAAAAATTTAATTATCATCGCAACCGTGCTTATGTTGCTTGTAGTCGTTCCCGTTATTGTGATGACTTTGTATTTCGCATGGAAATATAGAGACACGCAAACTCATGAAATTTACGCTCCAAAATGGGCTCATTCAAATAAAATTGAAGCCGCAGTTTGGGCTGTTCCTATTGTTATTGTGATTATTTTAGGTGTTATTACCTGGGTGTCTACCCAAGAGCTAGACCCTTACAAACCCATTGAAGGTAAAGGTAAGCATCTTACTATTGAAGTGGTGTCATTAAATTGGAAGTGGCTATTTATTTATCCTGAGCAAGGTATTGCTACGGTTAATGAATTAGTGTTTCCGGCAAATGTACCTGTTGAATATAAAATCACGTCAGAGAGCACAATGAATTCATTTTTTATTCCGCAATTGGGTAGTCAAATATACTCAATGGCTGGGATGGAAACCAAGCTTCACTTAATTGCAAATGAGCCAGGTACGTTTAAAGGTTTCTCAGCAAATTACAGTGGTGCAGGTTTTACTGGTATGAAGTTTAATGCCATTGCTACCCCTACTCAAGCTGGTTTTGATAAGTGGGTGAGTGATGTAAAAGCGAATTCAAGCGCTAATAATCTGACTCATGCAAATTATGTTGAGCTTGCAAAAGCGAGCGAAAATAATCCTGTTGCTTATTACGGTAAAGTTGAAGACAGCTTATTTCATACCATTATCATGAAATATATGCAGGCGCATGGCGATATGAATAAAAAGCACAATGCGATGAGCGAACATGGCGAGATGGGTATGCAACATCACGCAATGGACAAACATTCAGCGAAACCATCACACAGCCAGGACGAGGAATAATAATGTCGTTTTTAGGTAAACTTTCACTCGATGCAATACCGTTTCACGAGCCGATTCTTGTGTTTACGATGGCAGCTATTTTAATAGCTGCAATTGTTATTACTGCGCTAATTACAAAGCATAAAAAATGGGGCGTGCTTTGGCGCGACTGGATCACATCTGTGGATCATAAGCGCTTAGGCGTAATGTATATTATTTTAGCTTTAGTAATGCTGTTTCGTGGGTTTTCTGATGCAATAATGATGCGTACTCAGTTAGCACTTGCTACTAGTGGCGCGCCCGGTTATTTACCACCAGAGCACTACGACCAAATATTTACAGCTCACGGCGTAATTATGATCATATTTATGGCGATGCCATTTATGATTGGTTTAATGAACATTGTACTACCACTGCAAATTGGTGCTCGCGATGTTGCCTTTCCATTTTTAAACAATTTAAGTTTTTGGTTAACTACCGGTGGTGCTATTTTAATTAATATGTCGCTGGTTTTTGGTGAGTTTGCTAAAACAGGTTGGGTGGCGTATCCGCCACTTTCGGAGCTGACCTTTAGCCCTGGGGTGGGGGTCGACTATTATATTTGGGCTTTGCAAATATCCGGTCTTGGAACACTCTTAACTGCAGTAAACTTTTTAGCGACCGTTATCAAAATGCGTGCACCAGGCATGACCTTAATGAAAATGCCAATTTTCACATGGACATGTACGTGGGCAAATATCTTAATTGCAGCATCATTCCCAATTTTAACCGCAATGCTTACTATGTTAACGCTTGACCGTTATCTCGATTTCCATTTCTTTACCAATGAATTGGGCGGTAACGCCATGATGTACATCAACCTGTTTTGGGCATGGGGTCATCCTGAGGTATATATTTTAGTATTACCGGCGTTTGGTGTTTTTTCTGAGATTATTTCGACATTTGCAGGTAAGCGTTTATTTGGTTATAAATCGATGGTTTACGCCAGCGGTGCAATCTCTATTTTAGGGTTTATTGTTTGGTTACATCACTTCTTCACAATGGGCTCAAGTGCTAACGTTAACGCGTTCTTTGGGGTAATGACCATGGTTATTGCCGTACCAACAGGCGTTAAGTTGTTTAACTGGCTATTTACTATTTACCGAGGTCGTTTACGTATAACCGTTCCGGTACTTTGGACACTTGGTTTTATGGTTACCTTTACCGTAGGCGGCATGACTGGCGTATTACTTGCTATTCCTGGTGCCGATTACGTACTGCATAATAGCTTATTCTTAATTGCACATTTTCATAATACAATTATCGGTGGTGCTGTATTTGGCTACCTAGCAGGTTTTGTATTTTGGTTCCCTAAAGCGATGGGCTTCAAGCTTAACGAAAAATGGGGCAAGGCATCATTTTGGTGTTGGATTATCGGTTTCTTCGTTGCATTTATGCCGTTGTATGTACTTGGTTTCTTAGGTATGACACGTCGTTTAAACCACACTAATAATCCTGATTGGAACATTTGGCTATACATTGCTGCAGGCGGTGCTGTCATTATTATGTTTGGTATTATTAGCCAAGCAGTTCAATTATATGTGAGCTTTAGAGACCGTGAAGCGCTTGACGATACAACAGGCGATCCGTGGAACGGACACACACTTGAGTGGGCAACAAGCTCACCTCCACAAGTGTATAACTTTGCTACCATTCCGCACATTGATGATATTGATGCATGGACCGACATGAAAGAAAAAGGTCAAGCTTACCAAGATAAGGCAAGCTACAGCCCTATTCATATGCCTAAAAATACATCAGCAGGCGTGCTAATGGCAGCAAGTTTAACCGCATTTTGTTTTGCGATGATCTGGCATATTTGGTGGTTAGCAGCTGTTGGTTTTATTGGCGCAATTGCTTTATTTATCAAACGTTGTTACGCCAGCGATGTTGATTACTATATACAACCTGATGAAATTGCACGAATTGAAGCAGCATACAATTCAAGTGGGAATAAGGAGCTAAAAGCGTGAGTACACTTTCTGCAAATTTAGAATCTGCAAATTTAGAGTCTGTATCTCACGATGATCATGCGCACGAGCATGATCATCACGATACATCGGGCGATACCGTATTCGGTTTTTGGTTATACCTAATGACCGATTGCTTATTATTTGCCTCATTTTTTGCAACCTACGCCGTGTTATTTATGAACACAGCCGGTGGTGTATCGGGTAAAGATATTTTTGAACTCGACTTTGTAGCAGTAGAAACAGCTGCACTACTTATTAGTAGTATTACCTTTGGTTTTGCCATGATTGCCGCTCAAGGGCAAAAAAAGGCGCTCACACTTACTTGGTTATTTATTACGTTTTGTTTAGGTGCTGTGTTTATTGGTATGGAAATATACGAATTTCATCACCTAATAGTGAACGGGCATGGTCCGCAACATAGTGCTTTTTTAACATCGTTTTTCTCATTAGTTGGCTTACATGGTTTACATGTAACAGCCGGTTTAATTTGGATGACCATAATGATGATAGAAGTTGCTAAACGCGGTCTAGGTAAAGCAACCGTAACGCGTTTAAGCTGCTTAAGCCTATTTTGGCACTTCTTAGACATTGTTTGGATTTGTGTATTTACCGTTGTTTATTTAATGGGAGCAATGTAATGAGCCACAGCGAAACACATGCTGAGCACCATGATGAATATCATGGCAGTGTTAAAACTTACTTAATTGGCTTTGTGTTATCAGTAATTTTGACAGCCATTCCATTTTGGATGGTAATGGAAGGCGACTTCACAAAGGCAACAACGCTTTGGAGCATTGTTACTTTAGCAATCGTACAAATTTGGGTGCATTTAAAGTACTTTTTACACCTTAATTTTACGACCGAAGATGGCCGTGCAAGTACTTTCTCATTCCTATTCAGTGCTCTGATCATCGTAATGGTGGTTGGGTTATCTGTTTGGATCATTTATGAATCTAACGCAATGATGATGTACTAGGAGTTGAAGATGTTTCGTCGTTATTTATCAGTGACAAAGCCGGGTATTATTATGGGCAATTTGATCAGCGTAGCGGGCGGGTTTTTACTTGCCTCGCGCGGTGATATAAACCCATGGTTAATGATTGCTACATTAATTGGTTTGTCGCTAGTGGTTGCATCAGGTTGTGCTATCAATAATGTTATAGATAGAGACATAGATGTAGCCATGGCGCGTACTCGTACGCGAGTAACAGTAACAGGCGAAATGTCGGCCTTTGCTGCACTTAGTCACGGTATTTTATTGGGTGTTGTGGGCTTTGGTTTACTTATCGCCTATACCACTCAAGCCGCGGTATTTTTTGCAGCCTTTGGCTACGTAATTTATGTAGGGGTTTATAGCCTCTACATGAAGCGTAACTCAGTATATGGCACTTTTGTAGGTAGCCTTTCGGGCGCAGTACCACCAGTAGTCGGTTACTGCGCCGTAACAGGCCAGTTCGATATGGGCGCGTTAATACTGCTGGTTATGTTTAGCTTGTGGCAAATGCCGCACTCTTATGCCATCGCTATTTTTCGCTTTAAAGATTACCAAGCTGCAGGTATTCCAGTATTACCTGTAGCGCAAGGTATCGACAAAGCAAAACGCCACATTGTGCTTTATATTGCTGTATACGCGTTAGTTGTGATGTTACTGCCAATTACTGGCTACACAGGTGCTGCTTTTATGGCTGTTGCTTGTATTACCAGCTTTTGGTGGTTGCTAATGGCACTAAGAGGGTATCGTCGAAATATTGATGTAACCAGTTGGGCACGTAAAGTGTTCGCGTTTTCTATCATTAATATTACAGCGTTAAGTATTGCTATGGCTGTTGACTATCATAGCGTTGCTCCACAGCTATTAACACTTACCTAATTTAAAAACTTTAACATTCCAAAGTTAATCCAAAGGCTCGAAAGAGCCTTTTTTTATGCCTGAATATTGAAATTATTTAGCATTCGTATACTCGCTATTTTACTTTTTAAAATCATCAGCATTGTAATAAAGTGGTTTAAGGGTGCCGCAATTAATAAATTTATAAGTAAGCTCATTTTCAGCTGGGACACGTTTTGAGGTACGAAGCTTTTGCATACATGCATTAACTAAATCGACAAAAATAAGATGGTTATAGCTCGGCGCTTTTTGAATTTTATGAATATAAATACGCTCAGTACCGCTTAGTGTAATCATGTCGTAGTCTTGCCATTGCGATGATTCACTTAATTTTTTTAGTTCTCTGGCATACAGCTGCTTACTCAAGACCAACTCTTTTTTTGAATAAATTAAACTGCCACCTTGCTGATAATCACCTTCATAAATATCGGCAATAATTGTGATTTCTTCACCACGCATTAAATGCTGAATGTTAAACGCTTGTGGCTTTATAGTAATTAGCTCGGCATTTCTAACAAAATTTAACAGTGCAACATCTGGGTTTCCTATTCTATAGACAACCTGAACATCATCAGGAGAGTTATAACTAGGTAAGTTAATCGCAATTATAGCGGAATCTTTATTTACTAAGGCCATTGGGTGCTCAGAATTGTAAGCAGGATCTACCGGTGGAAGTTCTGCTTTTTCTTCTTCAGCTGCGGCAAAGCCACTTAAAGTGATTAGTAATAAAGTAAGTAGTAGGCGCATTATAATCTCAATTAATTTATGAGCTTAAATTGTAGTATAAAGTTTATATTACTTATATTTTTAAACTAAATTTAGACCTATATTATTACTCAGATATGGAGTGTAATAATGTTCGTGCCTTCAAATGTAGGTTTGGATCCTCTGGGTTTGACGTATTAGTCAGCCAAATTACATTACCTTCTTTATTTACAAACAATGTAGTAGGTGTGCCGCGTATACCTAATTGCTGTGCTATTGCATCGGCTTTTACGGCTGTTTTAAAAGTATAACCTCTATCGCTAAGCGCTTTAGCGGGAGTAGCATCGTCATCTTCTTTAAAGCTCACGGCAATGACCTTTACACCCATGTCATTTATTTTTTGAAGTGCTGGTTGTAGCTTTTTACAATATGGGCACCACGTTGCCCAAAAATGTAAAATGTAAGGCTGGCCTAATAAATCTTGAGTACTGAGAGCAGACCCATCGGCCATTTGTAGATTTAATATAGGTAATTTAGGGTATGTTGCTTCAGTGTCTTGCTCTTGCGCGCTAACTATAAAGCTTAATAGAGTGAGTGTGATGGCAATAAAGAGTTGTTTCATAGTGTTTTCGTTTTTATAGTATGTATTAAATAAGAACGAGTATTTAACATTTTTATTTCACATTAAAAACGAGCGGCTTGCTCAATAACAATACCATGGCGCTTAGCAAGGCGAAGGTGATCTTTATCGTAGCCGCCACCAATTACTGTAGCCACGGGAGTATTGTGTTCAAGGCAACGTTTTAGTACTAAATGATCGCGTTTAACTATGCCATCCCAGCTAATATCGAGTTTACCTAAACCATCACCTTGCCAAATATCAACGCCTGCATCGTAAAGCACTAAATCGGGATTTAACTCTTTGAGCAAAAATTGCAGTGTGTCGTCAACTATGCCTAAATACTCATCGTCTTTCATGTTATCGGCTAAGCCAATATCTAAATCGCTAGCTGATTTTCTAAAAGGGAAGTTTTTTTCACAATGTATAGAACAAGTATAAGCATATGCCTGATGCTCTAACATGGCCGCTGTGCCATCACCTTGGTGCACGTCTAAATCAAAAATAAGTACGTTAGTTACCTCACCCGATTCTATTAAAGTTTGCGTAGTAAAGGCTAAATCGTTAACCATGCAGTAGCCTGAGCCAAAATCGGTATGTGCATGGTGTGTACCACCAGCAAGGTGACACGCTATACCATGTTTAAGTGCTAAACGAGCTGTTTGAAGCGTCCCTTGAGGAGCTGTAAAAGTACGTGTCATAAGCTCTTTTGACCAAGGTAGGCCAATACGGCGCATCGCTTTTTCATCTAGGCGATTATTCCACAAGTCATGTATATAGTTTTCGCAGTGTATTAGCTCAAGCGGCTCTGGCGTGCCTAATATTGGCTCAACCAGGTTATCGCCAATCAAACCAAGCTTTGCTACATGCTGATATAAATGTGCAAACTTACTCATTGCAAAACGATGCTTTGGATCGAAATTAAACGAGTAGTTAGGGTGATACACCAAAGGTAAATGTGGATTTAAAGTCATGTTTGCACAAGTTAAAAAGTTTGCACTATGGTAATCAACTAATCCAAATGAGTCTATTCTTGTGTGTCGTGAATCAACATAGCGAGTTCGCGATGTAATAGTTCGTCATCAGCTAAGTTTAGCTCTATTAAACGCTTTAAATAAGTAATGCTGTCTATATCAATATGGTGGCATTTTAAACCAATATGATCCGCTTCTATATGGCACACCACAACCTCCATTTTTATTTCTATTTCGCTTTGAGGCAGCGAAAAACGCAGAACAGCTTGGCTATTTTGGTTGCCAATAAAAGCATCACATTTAGTGATTAATGCGCCATGTAAAGATACATCAAGTAATTTACATGGGTACTGGTGATCATTAAAAATTACTTGTGCATCGGTTGAAAATAAAACACGAGAAAACTGACGACGATTTTGCATAACCTAATTTAGCCTTACTGTTTTTATAATAAATTAAGCATAGCGGGTAATTCTCTACATGCTAGCAGGATATGCTCCTGTAATGCTGGTGGCATAAAAAAGCCCCGCATAAATGCAGGGCTTAGTTTTACTGTAATAAATTAGCTACAGTAAATATTAACCAATTTTTTTGTACTTAATACGCTTAGGTTCAGTTGCTGCTGCACCTAGTGTCTTTTTAAGCCACTCTTCGTATTCAGTATAGTTACCATCAAAGAAGTTAATTTGACCTTCGTCGCGGTAATCTAAAATGTGCGTAGCAATACGGTCAAGGAACCAACGGTCATGCGAGATACACATTACACAACCAGGGAACTCTAAAATAGCGTTCTCTAGTGCGCGTAGTGTTTCAACGTCCAAGTCATTGGTTGGCTCATCGAGTAGTAACACATTGCCGCCAGCTTTTAATAACTTAGCAAGGTGTAAACGGTTACGTTCACCACCTGATAGGTCTTTAACAAACTTTTGCTGATCGTTACCTTTAAAGTTAAAGCGACTTACATACGCACGGCTTTGGAACTCAAAGTTACCAATTTTTAGTACGTCTTGGCCGTCTGATATTTCTTGGAAAACAGTTTTGCTTTCGTCCATACCGTCGCGGAACTGATCAACAGTAGCAAGGTGTACGCTTTCGCCAACGGTAATGCTACCGCTGTCTTGCTTTTGCTCACCACTGATCATTTTAAACAGCGTTGATTTACCCGCGCCATTCGCACCAATAATGCCCACAATGGCACCTTTTGGCATGCTAAAGCTTAAATCGTCAATTAAAACGCGATCGCCAAAACTCTTACGAAGATTCGTTACTTCAAGCACTTGGTCGCCTAAACGCGGGCCAGGTGGAATAAACATCTCGTTAGTTTCGTTACGTTTTTGGTAATCAGACTGCTGCATTTCAGTAAACTGAGCCATACGTGCTTTTGACTTAGCTTGGCGACCTTTAGGGTTTGAACGAACCCATTCAAGTTCTTGCGCAATTGATTTTTGACGTGCTTTTTCAGATTTTTGTTCTTGCTGTAAGCGCGCATCTTTTTGTTCAAGCCAAGAAGAGTAGTTACCTTCCCATGGAATACCTTCACCACGGTCAAGCTCTAATATCCAACCAGCTACATTATCAAGGAAGTAACGGTCATGCGTAACCGCCACAACAGTGCCTTCGTAATCGTGTAAAAAGCGCTCTAACCATGCAACCGACTCAGCATCCAAGTGGTTAGTAGGTTCATCGAGAATAAGCATGTCTGGTTTTTCAAGCAGTAATCGACATATAGCAACACGACGACGCTCACCACCTGAAAGGTGCTCAATTTTAGCATCCCATTCTGGCAGGCGAAGTGCATCAGCAGCACGCTCTAAAACGTTATCAATGTTGTGACCATCGTGCGCCTGAATAACAGCTTCAAGCTCGCCTTGCTCTTTTGCAAGTGCGTCAAAGTCAGCGTCTTCCATGGCGTATTCGTTATACACTTCGTCAAGACGTTTAAGTGCGTGTTTAACTTCGCCAACAGCTTCTTCAACAATTTCACGAACTGTTTTGCTTTCGTCTAAAACAGGCTCTTGCGGTAAATAACCAATTTTTGTACCAGGCTGAGGATGTGCATCACCTTCAAAATCTTGGTCAACACCGGCCATAATACGTAGTAACGTAGATTTACCAGAACCGTTTAAACCAAGCACACCAATTTTAGCGCCAGGAAAAAAATGTAACGAAATATCTTTTAAGATAGTGCGCTTAGGTGGCACAACCTTAGATACTCGACTCATCGAGAATATAAATTTATCAGGTAAAACCATGGAGGAAAGCCTTCAAATAATAATAAAAATTTCAATGTTGTATTGTAGTGGCTGACAGGTGAAACAGTCAACGAATGGCGGGTTTTAAAGCACTAAAGCATGCTTGTAAGTAAAGTATAAAATCATGAATAAATTTCATTTAGACATCTATACATCTAGAGGTTGATATTTTTTACTTTCAGTTCATAATTAAGCTTCGGTTTTTATGAGCAGGAGTAAAGTATGCCAATTACAGTAAAAGACGAGTTGCCGGCAATTGCACGTTTACGTCAAGAAAACGTATTTGTAATGCCAAAAACACGTGCAAAAACGCAAGAAATACGCCCAATGCGTTTGGCTATTTTAAACTTAATGCCTAATAAAGTAGAAACCGAAGTACAGTTTATTCGCTTGCTTGCCAACTCGCCTTTGCAAGTTAACGTAGAGCTACTGCGCCTCGACACTCACCGCAGTAGCAGTAATTCAGAAGAGCACCTTGATACCTTTTATCGTTATTTTTCTGAGGTTAAAGACAACAATTACGATGCGTTAATTGTAACCGGTGCGCCACTTGCCCATTTAGAATACGACGATGTAGCGTATTGGGATGAGCTAAAGGTCATTATAGATTGGGCTGAGCAACACGTTACCTCTACGTTGTTTTCGTGCTGGGCAGCACATGCAGCGCTATATCATCGTTACAATTTAAAGCGCGATTTAAAAGACGACAAACTGTGTGGCGTATTTACCCACCAATGTTACTTTGATCACGGCGCACTGACTCGCGGATTCGACGACACCTTTTTAGTACCGCACTCACGCTACGGCCACATTGATATAAATAAAATAAATGCCTGTGATGAGCTAGTTGTACTGGCTGGTTCTGAGCGAGTAGGGGCTTACTTACTTAAAAATAAATCGGGTAGCCAAGTGTTTATAACTGGTCATCCTGAGTACGACGCCGACTCGCTAAAAGCAGAATACGACCGCGATTGTAAAAAAAGCCCTAATGCACCAAAACCCGAAAATTACTTTCCGGATGACGATGCAACCAAACAACCTTCAAAAACGTGGCAAAGCCATGCTTTTTTACTTTTTTCGAACTGGTTAAATTACTACGTGTACCAAACCACACCGTATGATATTAATTTAGTTAGCCAAGACGTGAGGACTAACAACTATGCCGAATAACGCTCCTACAAATAATAAGCAAGCCGAAATAAGCGCCGCATTAAAAGAACGCATTTTAATTTTAGATGGCGCTATGGGCACCATGATCCAAGATCATAAGCTAGAAGAAGAAGACTATCGCGGAGAGCGTTTTAAAGACTGGCATGTATTAATTAAAGGCAATAACGATTTATTAAGCCTAACCAAGCCCGATTTAATCACTGATATTCATCGTGGTTTTTTATCAGCGGGCGCCGATATTATCGAAACCAATACGTTTAACTCGACCACTATTTCGATGGAAGATTACGACATGGCAAACCTAAGTCGTGAAATAAATCTAGAGTCGGCTAAATTAGCTCGCGCAATTTGCGATGAATTTACAGCTAAAACGCCAGAAAAACCGCGCTATGTAGCCGGTGTTTTAGGACCGACATCTAAAACGTGTTCAATTTCGCCAGACGTAAACGATCCGGGTTACCGAAATGTCACCTTTGATAAGCTGGTTACTGCGTATATTGAATCAACACTTGCATTAATGGAAGGCGGCGCCGATTTAATATTAATCGAAACTATATTCGACACCCTTAACGCAAAAGCGGCCTCGTTTGGCGTAGAAGAAGCCTTTGAGCAAGCAGGGCGCACATTACCAGTTATGATCTCGGGGACTATTACCGACGCCTCTGGCCGTACGCTTTCGGGGCAAACAACCGAAGCATTTTATAATTCTATTCGCCATATTAAGCCTATTTCGATTGGTTTAAACTGTGCGCTTGGTCCTGATTTACTGCGCCAGTATGTAGAAGAGTTATCGCGCGTGTGCGAAACCTTTACATCGGTACACCCTAATGCGGGCTTACCCAATGAGTTTGGTGAATACGACTTAGAAGCGGGCGATATGGCAACCGAAATTATCGATTGGGGTAAATCGGGCTTTATTAATATAGTAGGCGGATGCTGTGGCACCACGCCTGCGCATATTCGCGCTTTTGCAAAAGGTTTAGCGGGCGTTAAACCACGCCAACTACCGGAGCTTGAAGTACGCATGCGTTTATCAGGCCTTGAAGCCTGTAACTTAAATTAAGGAGCCAGCATGACCCAACAAATAGCAGTATTTACTAATGTCGGCGAACGTACCAATGTAACGGGTTCTGCCATGTTTAAACGTTTAATCATGGAAGAAGACTTTGAAGCCGCGCTAACAGTGGCACGCGAACAAGTAGAAAACGGCGCACAAGTTATTGATATAAACATGGACGAAGCTATGTTGGACTCAAAAGCCGCCATGGTTAAGTTTTTAAACTTAATAGCCTCAGAGCCTGATATTTCTCGCGTACCAATTATGGTCGACTCCTCAAAATGGGAAGTAATAGAAGCAGGCTTAAAGTGTATTCAAGGCAAGGCAATTGTTAACTCAATATCGTTAAAAGAGGGCGAAGAGCCGTTTATTCGCCAAGCTAAAATAATAAAACGCTTTGGTGCAGCCGCTGTTGTAATGGCGTTTGATACCGACGGGCAAGCCGACACGGCAGACCGTAAGTTCGCAATATGTGCGCGCAGTTATAAAATATTGGTAGAAGACATTGGCTTTGCGCCAGAAGATATTATATTCGACCCTAATATATTTGCCGTAGCCACTGGTATTGAAGAGCACGACAACTACGCCGTAGAATTTATTGAAGGCACACGCCGCATTAAACAAAATTTGCCGCACTGTAAAGTGTCGGGCGGTGTATCAAATGTATCGTTTTCGTTTAGGGGTAATAACCCCGTACGTGAAGCCATTCACTCAGTGTTTTTATATCACGCTATTCAAGCTGGTATGGACATGGGTATTGTAAATGCGGGGCAACTAGCCGTTTACGATGATATACCAGAAGAACTACGTAAAGCCGTTACCGACGTAATACTTAATACCGACTCAGGCGCAGGTGAGCGTTTAGTAGAGCTTGCACCTAAGTATTCGGGTATGGCACAAGCCGAGCGAGTAGAAGATTTAGAGTGGCGCACATGGCCTGTTGCAAAACGCCTTGAGCACGCGCTTGTAAAAGGTATTACTACCTTTATAGATGAAGATACCGAAGAATGCCGCGCCGCAGCAGCTAAACCTATTCACGTAATTGAAGGGCCGTTAATGGACGGCATGAACGTAGTAGGCGACTTATTTGGCGCAGGTAAAATGTTTTTACCACAAGTTGTTAAATCAGCGCGCGTAATGAAGCGAGCCGTAGCCTACCTAGACCCATACATTGAGCTTGAAAAAGAAGAAGGCTCAACTAACGGTAAAATAGTGATGGCGACCGTAAAAGGTGACGTACACGACATAGGTAAAAATATTGTGGGTGTTGTACTGCAATGTAATAACTATGAAGTAATCGACTTAGGTGTAATGGTACCGGCTGATAAAATATTACAAACCGCAATCGACGAAAAAGCCGATATTATTGGATTATCGGGCTTAATTACCCCATCGCTTGACGAAATGGTACACGTAGCAAAAGAAATGAAACGCCGTGGCTTTGAACTGCCGCTGTTAATTGGTGGCGCAACTACTTCTAAAGCGCACACCGCAGTAAAAATTGAGCCACAATATGACAAAGGCGTAGTGTATGTAAGTAATGCCAGCCGTGCGGTAGGTGTAGTATCTAATTTATTATCAAAAGAGCATAAGCCTGGTTTTTTAGAAAAAACCCAAGCTGAATATGTAAAAGTACGCGAGCAACAAGCGCGTAAAAAACCACGATCTAAGCCTGTTACAATCCAGCGCGCACGCGATAATGCAGCAAAGCTTGATTGGGATAACTACACGCCACCGGTGCCTAAAAAGCTCGGCGTGATCGAGTTTAAAAACGTATCAATTGCCACTTTACGTAAATACATAGATTGGACGCCATACTTTATGACGTGGTCAATCGCCGGTAAATACCCGCGCATAATGACCGATGAAGTAGTAGGCGAGCAAGCGCAAAGCTTATTTAAAGACGCTAACGACATGTTAGACGACCTTGAAAAAGCAGGCAGTTTGCAACCACTTGGCGTAATAGGTTTATTCCCTGCTAACCGCGTTGGGGACGACATAGAAATATACACCGACGAAACACGCAAAGGGCTGTTAACTACCTCGTGCCATTTACGTCAGCAAACCGAAAAAACCGACTTTGCTAACTACTGCCTAGCCGACTACATAGCACCCAAAGGTACACCAGACTATTTTGGCGCATTTGCAGTAACGGGTGGTTTAGAAGAAGACGACTTAGCAAATGCGTTTGACGTACAGCAAGACGATTACAACAAAATAATGATTAAAGCGGTTGCCGACAGGCTCGCAGAAGCGTTTGCAGAATACTTACACGAAAAAGTACGTAAAGAGTATTGGGGTTTTGCACCAGACGAAAACCTAGCAAACGATGAGCTAATACGCGAAAACTACCAAGGTATTCGCCCAGCGCCAGGTTACCCAGCGTGCCCTGAGCACACCGAGAAAAAGAAAATTTGGCAGTTGCTCGATACCGAAAAACGCATTGGCATGCAGCTCACCAGCTCATTCGCCATGTGGCCAGGAGCTGCTGTTTCGGGCTGGTATTTCTCACACCCAGAGGCAAAATACTACGCCGTAGCCGCTGTGCAAAAGGATCAAGTAGAAGATTACGCTAAACGAACTAATATGACGCTCGCAGAGGCAGAAAGATGGCTGTCGCCTAACTTGGGGTATGAGCCGGAATAAAAGCGAAAAGGTTAAATAGCGAAGCGGTCAGTTTTTAGCTGTCAGCTATCAAAAAAACAAAAACGAGCCGATTTAGGCTCGTTTTTTGTATTTTTCATTATCACTATTCGTAATGAAAATTATTATTAACCAAGTAAAAAACTGGGTACTGTAGGCATCGCACATAGCTCTGCAACTTTATTGTATTTGCTTGCTAAAGATTGTAGTTTCTTTATACCTTCCCCCGTCTTATCTAATAGCTCACCAGTTTTATTTGTTTTATCTAATGCATCTTCTAGGAAGTTTTTAACCCTAGAAAAATTATCAGATTTACTTGTTGCTTCCTCTTTATTTTCAACATCCTCAATTTCATCTAGAGGTACAGAAAGTCTTTCAATTTCTTTTTGAGAGCGTTTTAAGAGTTTAGCTGTGTCATTATCTGAAATTAAATCCTCATCCTCTAATAAATCTTCGAATAAGTCTTGGCTCCAGCTTTTCATATCACTACTAAAATCCTTTAGCTGGATGTTTATACTAATATTTGATGTTAGGGTAGAACTTTGTTCATTATGTTGAGATGCGGTATTTGTTATTACAGGGTTTGCAGTCTGATTTTGCGTAATGTTCACAGTAAGCCTCTCATCTGATTCTTTATAACTTTGATGTCTACTTTCAGGTTTCTCAATACCATCCAGTATTTTTGCAACCGAATAATCAATATTTAATACATGGTCGTACTGACTATCACTTCCAATACCTTTTAGTAAACGCTGCTCAATTTTTATTAATCGTTCGTAAGGAAGGTAACTTTCTTTATTAGTTTCTATACATTTAAGTGGTAGAAGCTCTTCTAGGCCAATATTTTCAGCTTTGTAACTTGAATGTATTTCAGAGAAGTAGCTACGCAATACAGCTAAAAAGCTACGTCTCTCGGCTCCATCGACTTTGATTTTTATTATTCGGTCTTCTTTATCTTGAGTTATTAGAGCAGAAGATTTAAATGCTTTATGCTTCAACAATACACCAAATCTCCAGCATTTTTTAGGTACTTGATGAATATGACTTTTAACTATGAAGCGCGCCATTAATTCTGGGGGCATATAATCATTATATTTGTAAATAAACTCAATACCGTTATCTATAGTCGGATTTCTAGTCAGCTCTGTAGGTAATAAATCTGGGACCAAGAATTTCTTGTTATTTCGCTTAGCATCAATACTGTAGCAAAGCTCAAATTGTTCCATTACTTGCATTAGAAAGGTAGATTTACCCCTGTATCGAGAAAAATCTAACTTTTCTTCAAGTATTTTTTCAGCTTCTGTGACTGTTATAACACCGTCATTTTTAGCAAGCTTATCAGAATTTAAAAGGGTATATATACCTTCAGTTATCCAAGTTGGGTTCAGTACTTGAGTTTGTAATTCATGTAATTCTTTAAAATGAATTATGTGGCCTAAATCGTTTAAAAGGGTTAGTAAAATATTTTGAACTTGATGATCTTCAATTGAGTGATTTGTACATATTTTGGTAAAATCTTGATGAGAAATATGATCAGACTCTTTTTTTAACTCTTCCAAATCGTCTTTTATTGCAAGCCAGTTTTTAGCTAAGACGAAGTTTCTCATTTCAAGCTTAGCTACTTCTGCTTTTATGATATGTTTTAATTTAGTTATACCAACACCAGACTTACATGAGGTTTTATAAAAGCCAATAATATTGGAATATTTCTCTTTAAGATGTTGCCTTCTTATATTGTCATCATAATGTTCGTCACTTTTGTTCAAAACAATCAGTATTGGTGAGCTTTTACTTACCGCTAAAACTTGTTTCAGCCAATGTTCAGGATTCTCATCTTTTCTACCATCTAATACAATAACGTAAATACTTCTTTCAGACAGAAATAATTGGTGAGTTGCTCTCATTATCTCTTGCCCACCAAAATCCCAGCAGTGGAGAGTTACATCTTCCTTATCAACATTTACTTTCCAAGGAGTAATTGAAATACCATCAGTTTTATCTTCTCTAGGGTTAAATTTATTTTCATTAAAACGATTTATTAATGATGTCTTACCAGCAGCACCCTCCCCAACTAAAACTAATTTGGCTTCGTTTAATTTTGATGTTTCACCTTGTAATGATTGATAGTATTTTTTCATTACGAGGTTTCCCTGTTTCACTATCTCTTTGGGTGGGATAGTCACATTATTATCATAAAAATTAACTAATTTATTTTTATTAGACTCTAGGAAATGAAAATCTATACCTTCTTCTAAGTAAACGTCGAAGTTTAGATCTATGAAGCTTTCTGGTATCTCATTGATTTTACAATCCGACAAGTTTAGTTTGACTAAACTTTTAAAGTTTTCGCCAAACAATTCCAAGCTATTTATTGTACTCCCGGACAAGTCTAATGATTCTAGTTTATCAAGTCTTGCTAGAGGAAGTAGAGCTGACTCATTGTCTACACAAATATCTATATTCTTTAAATTGGTAAGACGTGCGAGTGGTGTTAAGTTTGACTGTTTAGGTGAACTAATATTTAACTCTGTTATGCTAATTAGTTTATCAAAACCATCCAAAGATACTTCACAATTTGTAGCGATAAATACGTCTTCTAAAGAATCAAAATGAGATAGAAAATCTACACTAACTACATCTTTACTTACTATGATCAGTTTTTTTAATGAGCCCAGCTCAACAGTTTTAAGAAAATTTAAATTGAGCGGATCATCCAGTAAAAATATACTTATGAAAGTGATTTCCCCACGATTATTAACAAAAAAATTAGTTCCTTCTCGGAAAATATCCCAATCAGCAACTTGCTTCGCTACAGCTGCTTTTTGAAGTTCTAGTGCATTATTAATTACACCTATTTCATTTGCGCTATCTTTGTTGGGTGTATGTAGTTTTTCAGTAGAGTTAATACTATCAGTATAATTTTCCATTTTAGTCCTTTAAATTTATATGATGAGCAAGTTTAGTTGTGGTTTTTCAATTAGATATAGATTAACCTTTTTTATCCGGATAATACAATTCAAAATGGATAATACAATTCAAAATGGATAATACAATTCAAAATGGATAAATATTGTCAAACTTAGACCTCAGTAGTGTTTAACAATTAACTCCTGTGTTCTAAGTATGTGGTGACACAGAACAAAGCGGAGGCTAAGAGTTTCAAGCTTGGACTATACGTCCACTTGTAATTTATTCATTTTCAATAACTTTAAATTAAAGGACTACAAATGAAGTATTTACATTATATATTGCTTTGCTTATCCCTACTTTTCACATCTAGCACATTTGCTCTTGAGCAAAAATATCACGAGTTCGTTTTACCTGTTATTACTGCTTTTAAAGCGCAGGATAAAACTGCGATTGCTGCGCATATTCGCTACCCGCTAAAACGACGATATCCCATACCTGACATTAAAAATGAAGCAGAGTTTATTAACCGCTTTGATGAAGTATTTAATGATGAGTTAGTAGCAGTTATTGCTAGTTCAAACATTGATACCGATTGGGATAAAGTTGGTTGGCGCGGCATTATGCTAAACAACGGCGTTATGTGGGTAGATACCGAAGGTAAAATTATTGCTGTAAATACACAAAATACTAAAGAGCAGGCACTTGCAAAAAGCTTAATCGAAGACGATAAACAATCCTTGCACGCAAGTATTAATACTTTTGAAAAACCAGTACTCAATTGGAAAACGGCTAACTATCATGTTCGTGTTGATGATTTAGGCGAGCATAATTTTCGGTATGCAGTGTGGGGTATTAATAAAAAGCCAAGTGACAAGCCTGATATGGTTTTACTAAATGGCGATATTACATTTGAGGGCAGCGGCGGGAATCATCACTATACGTTTAAAAATGGTCGTTATAGTTATGTGCTACAAGTAACCATTATTGGCTGCGATACATCACCACCAGGTTGGCTTGAAGTTTATAAAGACGATGAGCGATTGTTGTCTGAAGATGTTATAAGCACTCATTAATCGCTTTTTATTAGTAAGCATGCGGCTAAAATCTCTATAAAAGTAGCTTTAGCTGCAAGTTAAATGTTATTACTTTATTCTTCTATTCCTTTGTAAAACTTTGTTAATCGCCTCTTTATTTCCGGTTGGTACTCTATATAATGCCGTGTTAATGGAACGTTGCAGTTGTAGTGACGTGATTAAATAAAGAAATACAAAGGATTATGGAATTGATTAAACTATCTTGCCTTACGTTGCTCATGATGAGCGCGTATTCAGTGAATGCCAATACTCACGCTCAGCCTATAAAAAACACTCAAGAAAATACTTACGGTGATGCTGTTTTAATTAACGATCAAAAAATAAATTTTGATAAAGCTCATTTTGAAAGTTTATCTAAAAAACCTCTACTCGCGCCAATTATAAAAAATAATAGCCTTACTCAAGCTGCCTCAGACGAGGAAAGCATAGAGCTTAGCAGCGTATTTCGTGAATTTTCGTTAGGCAACTCAACAGGTCGAAAAGGCTTGTACGTGGCACCTTTGTCGGGTGTGGGTAGTAAGCACATTATATCCGCCCAAGAGAGCAATTTTAATATTATAGAATATGTGAAAGGTGCGTATGAAGTAACTGCTCGCTACGACTTTGATGACTATATTGAAGATACCACGCTAATTAAAGATACAGTGGCAGATACATACTACTTATATGTTTTAGAAAATAACGCAGTACATAAAGTTAATTTAGTCACTCAAGAGATAGAACTAAGTAAAGAGTTTTATTACCCAAGAGCAGCAGATAAGTTTGATATAAATAACGATGGGCAAGATGGGCTTTTTGTTTATCAAAGCAGTAAGCTTTTTGTTCTTAACTCGCTCGATTTATCTGAAATTGCGGTACTTGAAAACGTACCACAAAACTTTGTGACAGGCTCATTTACTGAGGCTAATGCAAAAGAAGTTTTATTTAGTGATGGTGCGGTATATAGATTCGAAAATTCAGAATTTGTACTGCACAAACAACTTAGTGTAAGTATTAATGGCGAGCATTTAATTGCTGTTGATATTAATAACGACGGCTTAGATGAAGTGATTAATGGGCAAAGTTGGTACAGCATAGAAATGCTAAGCCCAAGCACTGAAAGCATTTTATGGACAGCCCAAAGCGACTTAGATATTGATAAAGTAATAGTTGCAGACATCGATAATGATGGTACCGACGATTTAGTTTACGGCGATGGTCAGTGGGGGAGTTTATATGCGCTTTCACTCACAACAGGCGTTGAGTTCTGGAGTATTAATAATCCAGAGCATGGTGTGTCGGGCATTGTTGTAGATGACCTTAACGGTGATGGTAAGCAAAATATTGCTTGGGGCTCAGGTTATTCTTCGTCAGGTGAAGATGGTTTTTATATTCACAACACGGATGACAAAACTCAACAGTGGGCTAAAGGCATTAAGTACTACTCAAATAAAGCGTTAGCACTTGCTGATATTAATAACAACGGAAGCTTAGATATACTTTATTCCGAGCGTGACAGTAACGCTTTGCATATAGTAGATACACAAACTAATGAAAAAATACTTACAAATATAAGCGTTAATAACGATTGGGATAATAATAATTTAGTTACTACTGCTCAGCTGTTTGATGATGGTAAGAATTATATTATTGCTGGCAGCTCTGCTATATACGATGCGAATGTACAGGTGTTTTCACCTGAAACGGGTGAAGAGCTATTTCAAACATATCTTGGCGACGGAGACTACATTAGTACCTTAACAACGTTAGATATTAATAATGATGGCAAGCTAGAAATAATAGTAGGTAATGGTGCTGAGCATACAGGAAGTGAAGGTACCTTTTTTAAAGTATTAAATGGGCAAACTGGAGAGTTATTAAAGACATCGCCTCGCTTAGGATTTTATTGGGGCGGTATGAGTTCAATAGTAACTGGAAGCTTTCTTAATAACGAAAATATAGATGTGGTTAGTCTCGTTAGTGATTACCTCATTAGTTATGACTACTCTGAAAACACTATATCTAAAGTTGCTTTGGAGCAGAGCTTTAACGGTTTGGTTAACACTGTTATTAATGGAGAAGAAACTTTAGTTGCATCTACCTATAACGGCTCACTTTATAAAGTGGCATTAAATGGGCAGACAACATTAATTAGTGAAGTGTGCCAAAACTCTTTAAATAACATTGTGTCTGTAAGAGCTGGGTTTGTGCAGTATTCGTGTTCAGATCAGTTTGGTGAATATAACCTAGATAGCAATGTGGTTTCATACACTGTTGAGCGTAATAATAATGACAGTTGGTTAGCAACTTCTACGTATAATAATGTTGATTATACCTTGTTGGCAGGTCAGTCATTGGAGGTGTTTTCTAATCAAGTTGCTGAGCCTTTAGCTAAACCTGAAGCTGTAAGCTACTCTGATCATGTTTTAAAAAGCATACAAATAGATTTACCTGTATCAGATGATATTGATTATGTAGTTTTAAATAAGAGACCAACTCTGGGTAGGGTCGAGTTTACCGACAGACAGGCGGGTCTACTAACTTATATACCTTCGGGGACTGTAGGCATTGACGAGCTTAGTTACTACACAGTAAAAGATCGTTCACGTTCAGCGTTATCAAGCTTAACGTTAGAGCTCACAAATACAGCACCAACAGCAAATAATATGACACTGCAAACTCATTGGAGTACACCGCTTAACTTTAATCTAGAAGGTATGGATGAAGACGCTGAGCAATTAGTATTTCAAATTAAAAATTCGCCTGCTCATGGGCAAATTCAGTTAATGGATTCTGCTTTAGGTAGCGTGACCTTTTCACCAAGTGGTGACTCGGTTGAGCCAGTATCAGTTAGCTTTACAGTGAAAGATTCTTTAGTTGAATCTGAGCTTCATAATGTTGTTATTGAACTTACAAATACAGCCCCACAAGCTCAAAATGTAACATATAACACCTCTTATAAGAGTGAAGTGAATGGTCGCTTTTCAGCATTAGATAGCGACAACGATACACTTGAATTTGAAGTGGTAACAGAGCCAAACTCAGGAACTCTAACATTTGAGCCTGATACTGGATTGTTTAAACTAACTCCTACGAGCGAATCCGATCATGTAGTAACGTTTAGCTATGTAGCTAAAGATAAATTTGATAGTTCAGCAGTTCAAACTGTGACTATAAACGTTGAAGGTAAGCAAGCTGCTGCGCTAGCGACTCCATCATCTGATTCAGGCTCTAGCTCAGGTGGCAGTATTTATTACTTACTTACGCTGCTATCAGTGGTTTTATTTGGTAGACGCCGTTTTAATTAGTAGTTAAAAGCTTATTTACACTATCTAAAACCGCCAAATGGCGGTTTTTTATTTATTAATAATCTTTTTAAAATCAACGATTTATTGCTTGCTTTTGTTGTGTGTATTGTACAACCCTAAACTTTGCAAATAAACGATGTGGTTACTTAATACGATTTTTGCTTAAATATATTGTAAGTTTTAACTTGGGTGTTTTTAGGCTTTTATTTAGGGCTGTTTATCTTTCGAGGTTTAACATGCACTGCCCCGAGGATTCTGCATAGGGGCAATTTACGCTTTGTTGTTTACAAACCTACCGCCGCGATTAAATCTCCCCTAGATTGAGTGAACTTCAATCTAAAAAGGTCTGCAGTCCCTAGTCTAATACTAATAATCAGACGTTAATAATTTCAATGTGGTTTAAACGTTCTAATAATTAGTATTTTTATAAAACAGATCTAAGTGGTAGGCTAAAAGTAGTAAGTATAAAATAGTAAGTAATTAAAAATAGTTCTCGCGCAACAAGGAACCCTCCTGTAAAGCGCTTTGCCAAGGAGTTTAGTATGATCACGCTTACCATTAATGGTAATAAACATGAGTTTTCTGGCGATCCGTCAACGCCAGTATTATGGTATCTCCGAGACGAATTGAATTTAACCGGCCCTAAATTTGGCTGTGGTATGGCTCAGTGCGGTGCGTGTACTGTGCATATTGATGGGGTAGCTCAGCGCTCGTGTGTATTACCTGTAGCGGCAGTAGCGGGTCTTTCAATTACAACAATTGAAGGGTTAAGCGAGCAGGGCGACCATCCAGTACAACAAGCATGGGTTGAGCATAAAGTACCGCAGTGTGGTTTTTGCCAGTGCGGTCAAATGATGCAAGCTGCAAGCTTATTAGCTGCCAATCCAAACCCTACCGATGATGAAATAGTAAGTAATATGTCGGGAAATATTTGCCGTTGTGGTACATACCCGCGCATTCATAAAGCAATTAAATCAGCCGCTAAAACAATGGCGAGTGTTCAGTATTTTGACCCAAATGAACAAGGGGAAGAAGTATGAACCAAGATAATAAATATTTTGATTTAAACCGCCGTAAGTTTTTAAAAACTAGCGCAATAGGTGCATTGGTACTTGGTACTTATTTTGTAGGCAGTGCGCCAAGAGCGATTGCGGGTGTGTTAGAGCAGCCATCTGAGCTGGCAAAACGCGCAAACTTATTTATTGCACTGCGCCCAGACGGCATGGTTGAAATAACGTGCCATCGCTCTGAAATGGGTCAGCAAATTCGCACCGCGATTGCACAAATAGTTGCCGATGAAATGGAAGCCGCGTGGGATAAGGTTATTGTTATTCAGGGTAAGGGCGACCCTAAATACGGCGATCAAAATACCGATGGCTCGCGCAGTATTCGCTACAACATGCAGCGCCTGCGTGAAATGGGCGCAAGTGTACGTTACATGATGCAGCACGCTGCCGCTAAGTTTTGGAAAGTTGATCCACAAACCTGTACTGCTAATCAACACGTTGTTACACACAGCTCAGGTAAATCGCTTACTTATAAAGATTTAATCGACTTAGCGCTTACAATAACGCCACCAGAAGCTGACAAACTAACGCTTAAAACACGCAAAGAATGGCGTTACATTAATACCGGCATGGCGCACATAGATTTAGCCGATTTAGTAACAGGTAAAGCTATATTTGCAGCCGATGTACGCGAACCACAAGCGCTGGTGGCTATAATTGAACGCCCGCCGGTAGTCGGCGGTGTTGTTAAGTCGTTTGATGCCAGTGCTACAAAAGCGATAAACGGCGTTATAGATGTTATTGAAATACCTGCACCAAAAGGCGCACCGCAGTTTCAGCCAAAAGGTGGCATTGCGATTATAGCTAAAAACACATGGGCTGCATGGCAAGGGCGTAAAGCATTAAAAGTGGTGTGGGATGATGGCAAAAATGGCGATTACAATTCAGAAGAATTTAAAAAGTCATTACTAAAAACAGTACAAACTCCACAGGCAAACATACGTGATAAAGGCGATGCCATGGGCGTGTTGGCTAAATCGAGCAATAAATTGGTAGCTGATTATTACGCGCCGCACCTTGCTCAAGCCCCAATGGAGCCGCCTTGTGCAACAGCTATGTACAACAAAGACAGTGTTGATATATGGGCTGCTACGCAAAATCCACAAGCCGATATGAAAACAGTGGCGGCAATGCTTGGCATGGATGAGAGCAAAATTAATGTTCACGTTACCATGTTAGGAGGCGGCTTTGGGCGTAAGTCAAAACCTGATTTTTCAGCAGAAGCAGCTTATCTTTCAATGAAAGTAGGCAAGCCTATTCGTGTGCAATGGACGCGTGAAGACGACATACAACATGGTTTTTACCATGCAGTTTCGGCTCAGCACATTGAAGCATCGCTAGATAAAAATGGCGCTATAGAATCGTATTTACACCGTACCGCGTTTTCACCGATCACCTCTACCTTTTCAGAAGGGGCGACTACGCCAGGGAGCTTTGAACTGCGCTTAGGGTTTACCGACAACCCAATTAACACACCTAACATGAAGTTAGAAAACGGTGATGCGCAAGCCAAAGCACGAATTGGTTGGATGCGTTCTGTATCAAATATTTTTCATGCCTTTGCTATTCAGTCATTTATTGGCGAAGCAGCGCACAAAGCCGGTCGCGACCAAAAAGACTATTTATTAGAAACGATAGGTCCAAGCCGAATCCTTGATGTAACTGAGCAAAATGCCACATACGATAATTATGGCGGCGATAAAGCGGTTTATCCTTTAGATATTGGCAGACTGCGCCATGTTATTGAAAAGGTTGCTGACATGAGTAAGTGGGGGCGAGAGCTTCCTAAAGGGCGAGGTTTAGGTATAGCAGCGCATAGAAGCTTTTTAACTTACGTAGCGACAGTAGTTGAAGTAGAAGTGTCGGATACTGGCGATTTAAAAGTAATTAAATCGTGGGTTGCCATTGATGCGGGCACGGTTGTAAATACCGACACCGTTAAAAATCAAACCCAAGGTGGCTCTATTTACGGTATTACCACTGCAATTAGTGACGGTATTACCTTTGATAAAGGGCGTGTACAGCAAAGTAACTTTCATGATTATCGCGTACCGCGTATGAGCGACGCACCTCTTGAGATTGACGTTGAAATTGTACAAAGCGATGCACCACCAGCAGGGGTAGGTGAGCCATCTACACCAGTTTATGCGCCAGCATTATGTAATGCTATTTTTGCAGCATGCGGAAAGCGCATTAGGCAGTTACCGATTGGTAACCAATTAAAAGCGTAGCTAAATAACCTACAGCTTAAACAAAAAAACCGCCAAATGGCGGTTTTTTTAAAAGCGGTTAACGCGGTTTAACGACCTTTTTCAAACTCATCAACTTCACGCTCTGCTTCTTCTTTAGATTTACCGTATTGCTGCTGAATTTTACCAACTAGCTCTGTACGGCTACCTTCAATTTTATCTAAATCGTCGTTGGTAAGATCGCCCCATTTTTGTTGAGCCTTACCTTTAAGTTCTTTCCAATTACCTTCGATACGATCGCTGTTCATAAGTTTATCCTTACTTTAGGTTAGTGAATTAACTGTCAGTTATAAAGTAGCAAGCCTTGTACCAAGGAATAATAATGGTTTTATTGTTTTTATTATCAGTTGGTTATATTTTTATGTTGAGCGATTTTGTTTTTAATATTGCGCTATTTATTAAAAAATATACATAGCAGCCTGTAATTATTGCTGACATAAGTTACGCCGCTTTGATGTAACTCATTCTTAAATTTTTGTTTTAAGCTAATATGCAGGTATTAAACAAAGTAGTTAACCTGAGTGAGTTATGAATACAAAAACGTGTGAATACGGAGTGGATGACTGCTCATACAAAATGGCAGGTGAGTTAGCAGGTATTACACAATTGGTGAATGCGTTTTACGATAATATGGACGCTTTAAAAGAGGCTGAAAATATAAGGAGTATGCATTCAAAAGATTTATCAGCATCACGTAAAAAGCTCGCTTACTTTTTGTCGGGCTGGTTAGGTGGTCCTAAATTATACGCTGAACATTTTGGCAGTATTAACATTCCTCAAGCGCATAAACATTTACATGTAGGAATTGAGCAAAGTGATGCATGGCTTTTATGCATGCAAAAAGCGGTTGATGAGCAACCTTACGAAGCCTCATTTAAAATTTACTTAATGGATCAATTACGAGTGCCTGCAGATCGAATTAGAATGGTGTCGGGTAGCTAATAGCAATTATTAATAAATATCAGCCGCAGCTAGGCTTTGGTTTTTTGTTACAATGCCTGCAAAGCAATTTAGGGTAAATAGCTGTGCTGCCGGTTCAAGACATATATCAACAACTCGTTACTACATTACAAAGTAATCCTATTACGTTATTACAAGCGCCGCCTGGTGCTGGTAAGTCTACGTGGTTACCACTACAACTTATGCGCGACGGGCATTTTAAACGCATTGTAATGCTAGAGCCACGCCGTTTAGCCGCGCGCAATATTGCCAGTTACTTAGCAAAGTGCCAAAACGAGAGTGTTGGGCAAAGTGTGGGTTTGCGGATTAGAGGCGAGAGTAAAGTCAGCGCTAATACGCGCCTTGAAATAGTAACCGAAGGCATGCTTACACGCATGCTGCAAAACGACCCCGAATTAAGCGATATAGATTTACTTATATTTGATGAATTTCATGAACGTTCAATTGCAGCCGATACCTCACTTGCCTTTGCGCTCGAGACCCAAAGTGCACTGCGTGAAGACTTAACCATCATGCTTATGTCGGCAACGCTAGATACTGAGCGTTACACTGCGTTTTTTGATTGCCCTGTAATTCAATCGAGCGGTCGCAGTTACCCAATAGACGAAGTCTACATACCCATAAAAGATGAAAGCCGCTGGCTTGATGCAATTCCTAGCATAATAAAACAAGCGCTTAATGAGCAAACAGGCAGTGCATTGGTATTTTTACCCGGGCAATTTGAAATACTACGGGTGCAGCAAGCACTTAGCGATTTACCCAGTAACTGCACTGTAGCAACGCTATTTGGCGAGCAAGATAAAGCCAATCAGCAAGCCGCTATTGCTCCTGCACCAAACGGTATGCGCAAAGTCGTGCTTACCACCAATGTAGCCGAAACCAGTTTAACTATTGAAGGCATACGCATTGTAATTGACAGCGGCAAGCGCCGTGCAGCGACCTTTAATTTAAAAACAGGGGTTACAGAGCTCACAACACAAAGTATATCGCGCTCCTCAGCTGTGCAGCGTGCAGGGCGTGCAGGGCGAATAGAGCCGGGCATTGTATATAGGCTGGGCTCTAAGCAAACCTTTGAGCGACGTAATAGCCACGACAATCCCGAAATACTCATATCAGACATAAGCCAACTTATGCTTGAGGCAAAGCAATGGGGAGCCAGTATTGATGAGCTAACCCTACTTGATAAGCCTACTGAGCAACAATGCGAGCAAGCAAGTAACCTGCTCAACATGCTTGAAGCTATTGATAGCAAAGGTAAGCTCACACCACTTGGCAGTAAAATGTTAGGTTTTGGTGCTGATATTCGTTTGGCGCATATGCTATTAAAAGCACAAATACTTGATGACCAACTCCCTGGTATTTTTAGGCTCGCTATTTATTTAGTGGCATTACTTGAGAGTAGAGTAAACAGTGCAAACGAGTTGAGTTTAGCGTTGCATAGCCAACAGCAACGACCACATCCGGTATTTAAGCAGCAGTTAAAATATTGGCAAAGCCGCTTAAAAGTAAAAGACGAAAACAGCGAATTAAATACGCATTATATAAGTTTGCTGGTGGCATTGGCGTACCCCGATCGCATCGCTAAAAAACGCGGTAATGGTTACCTACTTGCCAATGGTGCAGGTGCTGAGTTAAATGCCGATTACTGGCACAACGACGATTACTTAGCTATAGCAACCATGGGCGGGCACAAAGGAGGGCGTATATTTGCAGCCACCGCGCTTAACCCATTTGAGTTACAAGAATTTTTACCGCATTTATTTAGTGAACTTACTCGTTGTGAGTTTGATGAAAAATCAGCGCGCTTTATTCATCAAGATGAAGTAAAGCTCGGGGCTATAACGCTCAGCAGCCAGCCTAGTAAACAAAAACTAGATAAGAGCGAGCGTGCTAAAGCGTGGCTAAACTTATTTGCTAAACACGGTTTTGCATTATTTAACGAGCAACCTGATGCGCAGCAATTGCTGATACGTATGAGCTTAGCAAGTAATTTATTACCCGATAAATTCCCAAAAACAAATGAGCAACAACTCATTCAAAATGCAGCGCAGTGGCTAAGCGTGTTTTTAGAAGATATTAAAACGCTCACGCAGCTTAAAAAGTTTAACTACTTTGAAGCATTACAAAACTGTTTTGATTGGCAACAACAAACAGCTTTAAAAGCACTGTTACCACTGCGCTTAACGGTGCCAAGTGGCTCAAATATAAAAATTGAATACCAGCTTGATGGCCCCGCAAAGCTAAGCGTGCGTATGCAAGAAGTTTACGGCTTGACCAGTACGCCTATGCTTGCCAACGGTAAACTGCCACTGCTTATGGAGCTGCTATCGCCAGGTAAACGCTCATTGCAACTTACTCAAGATTTAGCCCACTTTTGGGCTAGCAGTTACCGCGATGTGCAAAAGGAAATGAAAGGTCGTTACCCTAAGCATTTTTGGCCAGACGACCCAGCCAACAGCGTTGCAACGAATAGAGTAAAGAGCAAAATGTAGATTTTATACCAATTTTATTAAAAACATGATCATTTTATCGTATTAAATAGCGCACTCACTGCGTTAAAAATTATTCATATAGAACAACTATATGTCGTAATTTTTGCCTTGTTATTACGCTATTTTCTTAGCGCTATAATGAACATTAATTTAATGCAATTGGTATTAATTACTTAAAGTTACTTGTTTTATTATTGAGCGCATTAATATAGTGTACCTGTAAATAAATCAATATTTTTAACTACAGGGAATAAGTAATGAGGCTACTTTTAACGTTAGGTTTGGCTTTGGTAACTGCTTTTTCGGCGTATGCAGAAAAGCCACTCGACTTAAATGCGTTTGCGCAGCAGTACTATAAAACAATGACCGCGACACAAGCACCTAACGCAGGTACTAAAGAGCTCGAGGCTTACCTTGCATTGTTAACTGATGATATTGGTAATCAGCATATTCCGTATCAACCCGATGACTCACGTACTCCTGATGGTAAAAAGCAAATGCGCAAAGGCATGAGCTTTTACTTAGGTGCGCACACGTTGTTTGAAAGCACACTGCTTAATACATTTGTGTTTAACGATACAGGCTTTGCTATTCGTTATAAAAACTTTGTAAAAGGTATTCATCCGCAAAATAAGCAGCCAATAGAATATACATCAGTAATGATGGAAGTAATCGAAATTGAAAACGGCAAAGTGGCGATGATCCGCAAGTACCACGAATAACTAATAAGGATATATTTATGAAACATTTACTTATCGCATTATCAATATTGATGCTTAGTGCATGCACTAGTACAAAAAGTGATTTTAGGTTTGATGGCTCCACGCCTGAATCAACTCAAATGGGAGTTAATAAAGTTTTAAAGACATTAAAACCTCAAGATTCAATGCACTTTTTAGGTGCCTTAATCTCAATTCAATTTTCTGATGTGCAAGGCGTAGAAGATATTATGGGCGACCCGACCATGATGGGCGAAATGAATTACTTTATTATTGGCAAAAAAATAGATGGTTTAAATTATTATGAAGTATTGGATCTTGCGAGTTCATCTTCATCAAAAGTAGAGTTTTCTGTAGAAGAGTAATTTTATTTTGTTAGTTACAATATAGTTTTACGCCAATGATGCAGTGCATTATTGGCGTTTTTATATATGAAGTTATTTATATTTAACTATTCATACTTAACTATTCGGGATGATAGTTCATTTTTTTAAAAGCATCGTATACCGCTAAATGTAGTGTTTCAGTGTGATCTAGGTTTTCAAAATAGCCAAATTGTACTTGGCTTTTACTACTAAGAATAGGCGCTACTTTTTTATGTAATTGCTTTGCTAAACCTTCCATTAGCTCACCTTCTTTACCCACTCCAATATAAACCGATTGAGGAAAGGTAGTTGGCTCAAAAGGGCCATTTAGTAATTCATTATCGGCCCACCATAGGCTTGGGCTAATTATTACGTAATGATTAAACATTGCAGGGTGATTAAACAAAATATCGGTAGCTAATAGGCCGCCTAACGACTGACCAATTAAAGTGTTTGTTGAGTTGGTATGGTAAGTTTTATTGATCAGTGGGCGTAGTTCGTCGTTTATAAAACTAATGAACTTTTTTGAGCCACCATGCGTTGGTAAACCTTTTAAATCGAGAGCGTTATTACTCGGTGATGTAAAATCGTGTTTGCGGTCGATATTTTCTATACCCACAACAATGGCTTCGGGTATATGATTTATCCACGAAAAAGAGGCAAACTGTACGAGTCCTGCAATATGAATAAAGTCTTCATCTTTTGAGCCATCGAGTAAGTAAATAACAGGGTAACGCTTATCGCTTGATTGCTCATAACTATTAGGCAAGTAAACATTTATAGTGCGTTGCTGCTCAAGCGTGGTTGATTTAAAGGTAAAGGTTTCACCAATACTAAAAGGTTTTGTTTTAATCGGTTCAGCATGGCTTAATAAGCTAAAAGCTAAATATATTACTGTAAATAAACTTAACACTTTATTTTTCATTAGATTGCCTTTAGTTATTGTTATTACTTAATTTAAACTTCTTTTCCGCCATGCTTTTCTGCTAGGTCGTCGAGCTCGGCTAAGGTGTAATCAAAACCACTTTCGTCGTATTCGTATGTCACTTTTACACTATCGCCGCCATTAAAAAGTCGTGTTTTTACATCGTTAACCGGCCAGTCTTTCAGCTCGTGTAAAAACCGGTTAGCAACTTGTGAAGATTCAAAACAATAGCGAATTTCTGTTTTCATAAATAATAAAGCTCTGGCTGTTTACCCCTGCAGCTAGTGCATTATTAATGGGGCGTTCATGATTCGGTTACAAAAAATAAAGAGTTAAATTGTAAATTTTGTGTTTCAATAAATGCATCAAACTCGGTACACACTAACGTACTTTAATTAACAAATGATGACGACTTTACATGCATTATAAATTTGCTCTGATCGCAAGCTCTGTTTTTATACTAAGCGCTTGCGGTGGTTCAGGCTCAGATGATACGCCAACCGTTAACGGAAATAAAATCCCCATTTTGTCAGTCGCTGATATTCCTAGTGAATTAAGTAAGGGCCAAACAATTGAGCTAACAGCAACAGCCAGTGATAAAGACGGCACTATTACATCGGTTGTATGGCAACAAACGCAAGGGCCTGAACTAATTAGCGGGCCTTTAGAGGCAGTAACCACCTCAGTAACACTGCTAAATGCGCAAAGTTATAAGCCTGTTAATTACGCTTTTTCGGTCACAGCAACCGACAATGAAGGAGCAAGCAGTGTAAAAACGCTGAGCTTTATAGCGCGCAATAATATGGATGAGATTAGCGCCGCACGGTTACTACACCAAGCAACAATGGGGCCTAAGCTTAGTGAAATACAAAACGCACAAGGTTTAAGCGAGCAGCAATGGCTTGATAAACAAATAGCGCTACCTATTAATTATCACCGTGATTATTTAGTAAAGCTAAATGACGATGACGACTTTAAATACATAAGCCGCATAGATGCATGGTGGAAAGCAGTAATGCAAAGTGACGATCAACTCCGTCAACGTGTTGCATTTGCGTTAAGTGAAATATTAGTGGTGTCGGATGAGAACAGTGCCTTAAGAGGGCAACCTGAGGGCATGATCACTTATTACGATTTATTACTAAAGCATGCCTTTGGTAATTATCGTGACTTACTCGAAGATGTCACGCTTTCGCCTATTATGGGAACTTATTTAAGCCATTTGGGTAACGAAAAAGCAGACGATACACTTAATATTCGCCCAGACGAAAATTACGCACGTGAAGTAATGCAGTTATTTACTATTGGCCTTGAAGAACTAAATCTAGATGGCAGCGCCAAGCTTGATGCACAAGGTAATACCATTGCCACTTACGGACAGGTAGAAATAGAGGGTTTTGCACGCGTATTTACTGGTTGGACGTTTGCCGATAGTGAAACATTTAAGCGTAAAAGTCGTGATTATATTAAGCCAATGGAAGCATTTGACGAGTACCATTCTAGTAAACAAAAAACCTTACTAAACGGTGAGGTTATACCACAAGGTTATGCAGCAGAAGAGTCATTGCAAATAGCGCTCGATAATTTATTTAATCATCAAAATGTTGCGCCGTTTATTAGCAAACAGCTTATTCAGCGATTAATTACCTCAAACCCAACCCCCCAATATGTTGAGCGAGTAGCTAATGTATTTATTGATAACGGCGCTGGTGTACGCGGCGATTTAGCGGCGGTAGTAAAGGCTATTTATTTAGATGATGAAGCGCGGCATTTTGGCTCAGTGCTTAATTACCAAGGTAAAATTAAAGAGCCTATTTTAAAAACTGTACAGTTTTGGCGAAATCTCGATGCTAAATCGCCAGCGGGTTATTATAAAACATGGAATTTAATAAATAGCTACGGACAAGGACCCATGCAATCGGCTTCAGTATTTAACTTTTTTAGGCCTGATTATCAAACCGCAGCTTTGCGAAGTGAAGGTATTGTTGCACCAGAATTACAAATAGCAAACGACGCAACACTGATTGGCACCATGAACGTGCTTTACGCAAGCTTAGTATGGAGTACCGCAGAAGCGCGCAGTGATTTAAATTCAAATAGTATTTATATTTATGTTCAAGACGACATGAATTTTTTAGAGAAAAACGGTGTTAGCGCGCTATTAGCTCAGTACAACACGTTATATTTTGCAGGCGCAATGAGCAGTGACACGCGCCAAGCGTTACTTGATTTAGATGCCTATTTTAATGAAGAGCAATACCGTGAACGGGTTTCGTATTTATTATATATGATTGCTATTTCACCTGAATTTAACGTGCAGTATTAGGAGCGCATAATGAGCATTAATAGAAGAGAGTTTTTGTCGTTATGTGTAAAAGGCAGTGTATCGGCTGCCGCGTTAACGAGCCTGCAATTACAAGCATTAACTGGAGCGACTAATGCAGTTGAGCTAGGTGATTACAAAGCATTAGTGTGTGTGTATTTATACGGAGGGAATGATTCGTTAAATATGCTAGTTCCGCTTGAAGGCGAGCAACGTAGTGTTTACGAGCAAAGTAGGCAGAACCTAGCGGTAGAGAGCCCACTTGAGTTAAATATTAAAAGCCAGTTTGCCGGTGGAGTCGGTATTCATCCTTCACTTGAACCTATACAAAATGTGTTTGAATCTCAAAATTTAGCATTTATAGGTGGGGTAGGTACTTTACTCGCTCCCACAACATTGAGTGACTATAAAAATAAAACAATAGGTTTGCCTAAGCATTTGTTCTCGCATAACGATCAGCAAGCTGCATGGATGTATGGTCGAGAAAAACAATCACTTAATAGCGGGTGGGGCGCACGACTTTTAGAACGTTTAGAGCTACAAGATGAGTTTGCAGCTAATGTATCACTCGACGGTACTAATTTATGGCAAACGGGAAGTGCTAGCAATGCATTTGCGCTTAACAAAAGTGGCATTAGTAGTATTAACGCGTTTGGAGGGTATCAACCTCGTAGCGAGCACGTAACTTCTATTATGAACCGCTTACTAGGCAATACGAGCCATCCGTTAAGTACAGCTTATGCCAATGGCTTAACAAGTGCGATAAATAACACTCAAGCAATGAACAGCGCGTTAGAAAGCGCGCCTGCACTTATTACCCCATTTAGCGATAATAGCCTTAGTGAGCAATTTGCAGCAGTAGCTAAAACAATTAGCGTACAGGCAAAATTGAGCACTCAGCGCCAAGTGTTTTTTGTTTCTATGGGGGGGTATGATACGCACGATAACCAATTAACAACGCACCCTGCTTTATTAAATACGTTAGCTCAAGGGTTAAGTGAATTTGATAGCGCGATGAAAGAGCTTGATATGGCAGATAAAGTGACTGCGTTTACTATGTCTGATTTTGGTCGCACGTTGACCTCAAATGGCGATGGCACTGACCATGGTTGGGCAGGAAACCAAATAGTAATGGGCGGCGCAGTAAAAGGCGGCAATATATATGGCGAGCTACTAACTCAACATTTGGATGGCCCACAAGATACCGGTGGCGGGCGTTTAATTCCAAGTGTTGCTAATGAGCAGTACTTTGCCACATTGGCTCAGTGGTTTGGTGTGCCAAGCTCTGAGCTTGTTGATATTTTTCCAAACTTGAGTAACTTTGATCACACAACATTGGACTTTTTTGTGTAATTAGTCGCTAATAGTAATCTAAAAGCACTTGTTAGTAGTATAAGCTACTGGTTAATAGTGCTTATCTGTTTTAATAATAAAAATCACACACAATATAGGAATCATAAAATGAAAGTTTTAGTGAGCTTAGTTAGTTTAATCGCTTTTTTACTCGTCATACTGCCAGGGCCTTTGTATAAATTTGGTATTGTAGAATTAGGTGTTGCGTTTACGGGGTTTAAATTTGGCGTTTATGCTGGTGGCGCTGCATTGGTGCTACTTATAGTACAAGCGTTATTTATGCGTAAAACGTTAACGCTAAGCAGTGGTGTTATTGCACTTATATTTTCGGTTGTGGCTATTGCTATGCCACTTAATATGATGAACAAGGCTGAAGGTGTACCGGCAATTCATGACATTTCAACTGATTTAGTTAATCCACCAAAATTTGTAGCAATTGCACCACTACGTGCAAATGCATCTAACCCAGTAGAATACGCGGGTGAAGAAACGGCAGTACAGCAACGCAAAGCATACCCTGAGCTGGTAACGTTAAGCTTTGCACAATCTAAAGCCGATTTAATGACAGCAAGCGAACAAGCAGTTAAAAATCTTGGCTTTGCAGTGGTAAGTGCAAATACGGCTACAGGTATTGTGGAAGCTACCGATACAACAACGTGGTTTGGTTTTAAAGACGATGTGGTAATTCGTATTAAAGATGAAGGCAGCCAACGTTTTGTTGATATTCGTAGTAAGTCGCGAGTAGGGCGTAGTGATTTAGGAAAAAATGCAGAGCGCATTCATTCAATTATTAATGAACTAAACACCTTACTTGAAAAATAAAACGACTTAACCTGTATTAGGTTATTAGCGTATTAAAGCCCAACATTGTTGGGCTTTTTTGTTTTTAGCGTCAGTTTGTATTCACGACAACTGCGTTAGGGTTATTAAAATTTAAATTTTTAACCACTATGGAGTTATTATGAAAACAGTAGGATATGCAGCAAAAAGCCAAGGTTCTGAGCTGACAGAATTTTCTTTTGAGCGCCGCGATTTACGAAATAACGATGTAGAAATTGAAATTTTATACTGTGGTGTGTGCCATTCAGATTTACACGCCGTACGAAATGATTGGGGTGGCAGTGACTACCCATTAGTACCCGGGCATGAAATTGTTGGTAAAGTTATGTCGGTAGGTAGCGACGTTAAAAAATATAAGCAAGGTGATACTGTTGGCGTGGGCTGCATGGTTGATTCATGCAAAAGTTGCGATCAGTGCGACAACAACGAAGAGCAATTTTGCCGAGAGGGTATGGTTGGCACTTATGCAGGTAAAGATAGAGAAACCGGCGAAATGACCCAAGGCGGTTATTCTAAAAGTGTGGTTGTACGAGAAGAGTTCGTACTTTTAATTCCAGAGAATTTAGAGCTTTCGCGCGTTGCACCACTATTATGTGCAGGTATTACTACGTATTCTCCACTTCATAAATGGGGTGTTAAAAAAGGCAGCCGTGTTGCAGTTGTTGGCCTCGGTGGCTTAGGACACATGGCGGTTAAAAATGCCGTAGCGATGGGTGCAATTGTTACTGTTGTTGGCCGTAGTGAGTCTAAAAAAGATGATGCGGTTAAATTGGGTGCTCAGCACTACTTAGTGTCATCTAATGATGACGAAATGAAAGACTCGCAATCTGCCTTTGACGTCATTATAGATACGGTACCTGTAAAACATGATTTATCTATTTACACACCACTACTTGATGTGGATGGTACTTTAGTTATTGTAGGCCAAGTTGGCCCTGTAGATGAGCTAAGCACGGTACCATTATTAATGGGTCGCCGTCGTATTGCAGGCTCACTTATTGGTGGTATTGCAGAGACGCAACAAATGCTCGACTTTTGTGGTGAAAATAACGTGCTACCTGAGTGCGAAATGATCAATATTGACGAAATTAACACAGCATATGAGCGTATGGAACGCTCTGACGTACGATACCGCTTTGTTATTGATATGGCATCGTTAAACGCTTAATTTACTGGGGCCTGTTTATCTTTCGAGGTTAAATTTGCAGCAGGCTGTTTGGTATTTAGGCAAGGCAGAGCCTATGTAGTGTGGTTATTCCCCGTAAGTAGGCGATAACGCAGCATAAATGCCAAACATGCGCTGCCCTTTGGGTTCTTTCTAGGGGCAATTTACTCTTTGTTGCTCGGTTTTTACTTAGCCCACTAGGTTACAAACCTCACGCCGCGATTAAATCGCCCCTAGATTGAACAAATTTTAATCCTGAAAGGTCAACAGGCCCTAGGTAAATTAAAAATAAAAGAGCCGCTAATTAGCGGCTCTTTTGTATTTTAAATTAACCAGAACTCAAGTTAATTAGCTGCTTGCGCTGTTGGTTGCTGTTTATTTAGTTGTAAGTAACTTAGTAGCCACATACCCAAACCACCTAAAAATAATGCAGCTGCTACGTAACCTGTTTGATTAGGTGCAGCACCCTGTGCTATTGCAATTCCACCGACCCAAGGGCCTATAGCATTGGCAGTATTAAATGCGCACTGTACAAGAGCACCAATCATAGCGTGGCCTTCGGGTGCAACGTCCATTAAAAGCGTTTGAATCAGCGTAGCCAAGCCCACACTGCAACCAATAAAGAAAATCACTGCATAAAGAGCCCAAATATTATGGCTTGCCGTTACATAAGCAAAGGCAAATACAATGGTACATACAAGCGTCAGGCCAGTCGTTTTAATTGCTGATTTATCGGCAGCTTTACCCAGTACATAGTTACCGAGCGTACAACCAATACCAAACATTACCATTGCGATAGAAATAGTATATGGGGCTGTTTTTGTTACCACTAAGATGGTGTCGGCAATGTAAGTATAAATACAAAACACCCCGCCAAAGCCAATAATTACAATACCCAAAATAGACCAAACCAGTTTGTTTTTAAGTACGCCAAACTCGTTTAGTAAGTTAGAAGACTTAGCGTTATCTATATTTGGAACTACTTTGTAAACAAAAATAAAAGCAATAAATGCAAGCACTGCAGCGCCGGCTAAACAGTACCGCCAACTAAGGTTTTGACCCACAAGTGTTACAACAGGCACACCAACAATAGTGGCCACAGTTAAACCCATAAACACCTTAGACATAAAGCTAGCACGCTTACCTTTTGGGGCAATATCCGATGCTAATAAAATAGCCGCGCCAAAATATGCACCATGAGGTAAACCACTTAAAAATCTAAATATTACAAGTTGCTCAAGCGACGTTGCCATCGCGCTTAATCCGTTTGAGACAAACATTAAGCTTATAAATATGAGCAATGCTTTGCGCTTTCTCATATTAGCAGTGGTAAGCATTAAAATAGGGGCACCCACTACAACACCAATGGCGTAAGCACTAATTGCATAGCCACTTTGTGATGGCGTTGAGCCAAATGTTTCGCTAATTAGTGGCAGCATAGGCATCATCGAAAACTCAGATAATCCTAAAATAAATGTGCCTAGCGCTAATACGAGTAAAATAGCGGTTCTGTTAAGTTGACTAGATGCCGACGTTACATCTGATGTCATAGATGATCCCTTAAGGTTTAATTTTAAAAATGAAACTGCACAATAGATCTTGAATAGGACATATTATGTGTATGCTTAAATTTTGGTGTGAGAGGGTAGTCTGTGAGGGCGCTATTTTAAGTTAAAAAAAGTACAGAGTCATGCATAAATTAGTGGTTTTATTAGGTTTTTAAAATGTTAATTAGAAGAAAATACTACTTAACATTTATAAAATAAAAAAACTATTTATAAAGCATATATATATAAGATATTAAATATTAGCCGAAAGGTTATTTAAAGCTTATATTTACAGTACAGCTACATATTGATATCACATTAATTTGCTAATTTTTGTACTAATTTACTCCTTAAGGTTTTTATATGTTTGGTATTTCTAAAAGAAACGCAAAAATTGAAGAAATGGAGCTTCAATTAATTCAAAAACAATCTATTTTATCGGCAATTAATAAGCACGTTGCTTATATAGAGTTTACACCTGATGGAATAATATTAGACGCAAACCAGTTGTTTTTAAAAACGATTGGGTATAGCAAAGAGAAAATAATTGGTAAGCATCATCGTATGTTTTGCGAACCTGAATATGCAAAGTCAAACGAATATAGTCAATTTTGGCAAGCATTGAAAGCAGGGAATTCTAAAGCAGGCTCGTTTTTAAGGTACAAAGCTAATGGCGATAAGCTTTGGCTTGAGGCAACTTACTTTCCTGTAGAAGAGCGCGGCGTAGTCACCAAAGTTATTTAAATAGCCTCTGATATTACAAACAGTTACATACAAAGAAAAGCGCAAGAAGCTATTGCAAATGCACTCGACAAAGCCTTGGCTACAATAGAGTTTACCCCAGAGGGTAATATTTTAAAGGCGAACCAAAACTTTTTAGCAACAATAGGTTATAGCTTAAAAGACATTGTAGGCAAGCATCATAAAATGTTTTGTACTAAATTGTTTTATGAGAAAAACCCACGCTTTTGGAGTGAATTAGCGCAGGGGCAGTTTAAGTCAGGAAAATTTAAACGTATTGCCGCCGACGGTTCAGAAATTTGGTTAGAAGCAACTTACAACCCAATTTTAGATAGCAAAGGTAATGTAATTAAAATAATTAAGTTTGCATCAAATATTACCGATCGAATTAATAATAACAGTGCAGTGACAGAAGCCGCTGCAATAGCACATGAATCGGCGGTAGCTACTGCTACAACCGCTAAAAAAGGCTCTGAAATACTACAAAGTTCTATAGCGAACTCCGACGCCATTGTAAGCCAAGTACTTAAATCGGTAGATTTAATAAAAAACCTTAATGAACAGTCTGCGGTCATAGGTTCCATTGTTTCGACAATTAGCAGCATTGCGGATCAAACTAATTTACTGGCACTTAATGCCGCAATAGAAGCAGCGCGTGCTGGTGATTATGGTCGAGGTTTTGCTGTAGTAGCTGATGAAGTAAGGCAGCTTGCAGCCAGCACTAGTCGCTCTACTAATGAAATAGCAAGTGTTGTTAAAAATAACCAAGAGCTCACTAATGATATATCAAAGCAAATAACGTCAGTTTCAGACTCATCAAAACAAGGAAGAGAGCTTATTGCTAATGTGTCTGAGGTCATTAAAGAGATTGAACGTGGAGCCGATATTGTTTCTCAAACGGTAGCTAAGTTAAATACTTAGTTAATTGCATGTTCCTATGTTTAAAGCTGCCTTCTTATGTGCTCAAACACACCTAACAACATTTTAAATTGATAAAGTGCGACAATATGTCGCGCTTTTGCTTTTGCAACTCACACTATAATTACGCCAATTATTACAGTGGCATAAATTAACAATGGTTTATAAAAGCAAAACTCAAAAAACATATTTACTAACGCCTGTCGCACTTTTTATTAGCGGTGTGCTATCTCCTTTTGCATTTGCCGACGATACGCCTTTAGAAGTGATTGAAGTACACGGACATGCTCAAAATAAGCATTTAGCACTTGGTTCGTCAGAATCGTTATTAAGTGATTTAGGTGTCGATTTTTCAGCAGCGGGCGGCGTATCTAACTTACCTATTTTAAATGGTTTAATGGGCGACAGAGTTAAAGTGTTAGTTGATGGTGCAGATGTAACCGTTGCATGCGCTAATCATATGAACCCGCCACTTTCGTATATCTCGGCTAATCAAATTACGTCTTACAATGTGGTTGCAGGCGTGTCGCCAGTAAGCGCGGGCGGCGATAATATTGCCGGTGTAATAAGCGTTAATTCTATTTCACCACAGTACAGCGATAGCAGTGAATTAAGATGGCACTCGGGTTATGTGTCGGCAAAATACAGTAGTGTTGATAACGGACGTAAACTTGGCGTTGGTGCACGTTTAGCAAGTGACACGTTTAGCCTTAATTATCAGGGTTCGTTTAGTGACGCAGATAGTTATGAAGACGGTAACGGCGATGTAGTATTAGATACATTGTATCGAGCACAAAATCATAGTTTAACCGCAGCTATGCGCGATGATAAACAGCAATTAGTTATAAAGCTAACGCATCAAAAAATCCCGTATCAGGGATTTGCAAATCAGTATATGGATATGACCGATAACACCAGCTACGGTGCAATAGCTCAATACAAACGCTCCTTTGAAAACAGCGAGCTTGAAGGGCAAGTTAACTGGCATAGCGTAAAGCACGAAATGGGTTTTTTCAGTGAAGAAAAAACAGGCATGATGCGAATGAAAACCGATGCACAAGATATAAGTACGCAGCTTAAATGGCGTATCGCGCTTGATAAAAACAGCAGTATTTTACTCGGTCAAGAATATTACAATTACAGTATTGATGATTGGTGGCCAGGTATTGAAGGCTCAACCATGATGGGACCAGACGATTACGTAAATGTAAATAACGGTAAACGAGAGCGCATAGCGGCATTTGCAGAATTTGAGAGCCAAATAAATACAAAATTATGGTTAAACGCAGGCGTACGTATTGAAAGTATTAATACCCACGTTGGAGAGGTTCAATCTTACAACGATGACATGAGTATGATGGATATGGACGATATGGACGATATGGACGATATGGACGATATGAGCGACATGAGTAGTATGAAAAGTATGACCATGAGCGATACGTCTACAGATAATACCATCGCTGCACAGAACTTTAATGCTGGCGACAGAGATAACACCGACACCATAGTTGATGCTAACTTATTAATTAACTACCAAATAACAAATTATGATGAGCTGCAATTTGGTCTTGCCCGTAAAAACCGAGCGCCTAATTTATACGAGCGATACAGTTGGGGTGTAAGCACCATGGCAACCACCATGATTGGTTGGTATGGCGATGGTAATGGTTATATTGGTAACCCTGATTTAGACGTTGAAACAGCGCATACAATAAGTGCTACTTATATTAAGCAGGCTAAAGATGATGGTTGGCGGTTAAGCACCAATGTTTGGTATACAGATGTGAGTGACTATATTGATGCTGATATTGTAAGAAGCTTCAATAGTTATGACTTGGACAACACTGCGCGTAACATTTTTCAGTTTACTAATGTAGATGCTATTTTGTATGGTGCAAAAATAGACTTAACAGCCAACATTTATGAATCTAAAAATTTAGGCAACTGGCAGTTACACTCTAATGTTACTAATACCAGAGGCAAGCGAGACGATACTAACCAACCGCTTTACCAAATTAAGCCATTGCAAACTCAGCTAGATATTAGCCAGCAAATAGGTCGATTTGAAAATGTATTGTCTTGGCAGTGGGTAGATACAAAAAGCCGTGTAGACAATAATCGTTTTGAAAACCAAACAGACAGCTACAGCTTGGTTAATTTAAGCTCTAAAGCAACATGGAACGCATTAACGCTAAGCGCTGAAGTAAGTAATGTGTTTGATGAATATTACCAACTCCCACTTGGCGGTGTAAGTATTGCAGCGCTTAAACAAGATAGCAGCAACGGGTTTAAGCAATTAGCAGGGCTGGGGCGCTCGCTTAATATAAGTGCTAGCTATGCGTTTTAAATAACCTCCTATTCAAATTTAAAAAAAGCAAAAGCCATAACTGTGTTATGGCTTTTGCTTTTTTTTATGAAATATTAGTATGCTTAACACGTTCTATTAGGCACTGTTTTATTAATTTTATAACATTAGTTTTAGTAGAATGCAGAAAAAGCAGTAACTTGTTCATCACCCAATGGTTAGGAAATACAGTGTTTAAGCAATTTAAAAATAAAGTGATGGTGGCGCCAACAGCTATGGCCGGTTTAGCTTTGGGTATTGCCAGTATGGGGTGGACATGGGAAAACGTTTTAAATTTAAATAATTATGGACAATATCTGGGAGCGCTATTAGCTGGCGTATTAGTTTTACTTTTGGCTGCTAAATTTTTACTGCACCCAGATTTATTAAAAGCTGATTTAGCACATCCCGTTGCAGGAAGTGTGATCCCGACATTTGCAATGGCTAACCTGGTTATTTCAAAATCAGTGGGGCAATTTGACCCATTAGCTGGCGACATTATGTGGGTTTTAGCTTTTGTGCTGCACTTTACATTTTTGTTGAGCTTTTTATATCAGCGAGCAAAAAAGTTTAACTTTGAAGATATGGCGCCCAGCTGGTTTGTGCCACCGGTGGGTATTATTATTGCAGATGTTACTTTTTCGGGAAATCCGACATTAGCGTGGTTAGCCTATAGTGCGCTGGTTATTGGCATATCAGCGTACAGTACTATACTGCCAATTATGTTTTATCGTTTTTTAATAGCATTAAAAAGTGATTACGAAATACAGCCAACACTTGCCATTTTAGCCGCACCTGCCAGTTTAACATTAGCGGGGTATTTTCATATAGCGGCCAATCCATCACTAACTATAGTGGGAGTATTATTTACATTAGCGATAATAAAAACACTGATTGTTTATGTGTTATTTATAAAGTTATTACGCAGACCTTTTACGCCGAGCTACGCTGCTTTTACATTTCCAATGGTTATTGGGGCAACTGCATTATTTAAAATGAAAGACTGGATGCAAAGTATAAACCTCGCAATGCCATATGTAGATACAGTTAATTACTTAGCTACGTTTGAACTTATAGTTGCCACGGCAGTAGTTGGTTATGTAAGTGGTCGGTACTTTTGCCACTTTAAATTATCAAAGCAACGGGTAGCGTAGAGTTACTCTTGGATTACCTCTGGCTCATTACTTTCTTGTTCAGCTAGTTTTTCGCGCTCAGCTTTTGACACATAACCAGGTTTGTTGCTTTTATGTAGTTTAGCGTTAGTGCGTTTATCTTTCTTTTGAAATTTAGTGACGATTTTTTTACGACGGTTCACAATTAAATACCCTGTTAATTTTAAGTCGCGCATTATACATTCATCCTCATAAAAGCTGCTATATAAATATTCAGCTTAAGTTACCTGTGTGTTTAGCGTAAAGAGCTATAAGTAAGCGCTTCATAGCGTTATAATTACCGCTCTTAGTTATTAATTAAATGGGAATTGTTTTGAAAAAGTTAGCTTTAGCCAGTATTGCTTTATTTGCGTTTGGTGCTCATGCGCAGTTAAATAAAAATATTGATAGCGTTGCCGATTACGCAGTAGATACCTACCAAAATGCTCAAATACACACTCTTACCAATTTAGTTGCCTTTCCTACGGTTAATAAAGCGAATATAAAAACGCCACAAAACCAAGATTTTATTGGCTTTAAAGCCCTGTTAAAAATGAAAGCCGCAGAGCTTGGTTTTGACTACCAAGATTTAGGGTACACCGTATTAATTGGTATGGGCGAGCAAAGCGAAAAAGTAACGGTAGTAACGCATGGCGATGTGCAACCTGCAAATGCTAGTAAATGGAAACAAAGTCCTTTTATTATAGATACCTCTGAGCCTGGTAAATTAGTTGGTCGTGGTACAGAGGATGACAAAGGTGCAATAGCAACCGCGCTTTACGCCATGAAAGCAATTAAAGATAAAGGCATAACGCTTAATAACCGCATTGAGCTGATGATTTATCTTGCTGAGGAGTCTGATTGGGGCCCGCTTACGGAGTTTATGAAAACATATGAGCAACCAAAATATGCAGTAACAATTGATGCATCATACCCCGTAGTGGTTGCCGAGAAAGGCTGGAGCTTAATAGCTCCTACCTTTAAAGCGACATCACCACAAACGGGTGTGTATGTAAAAGATGTAGCTGGCGGTGCGTTTAGAAGCCAAATTCCAGAAGATGCAAGCTTAGTACTTCACAATGCAGATGCTGCACTTATTAATACATTAAAAGCAAAAGCCAAAACATTAAATAAAGTTGAGTTTAACTTTAGTGAGCAAAATGATGGATTAGCCATAAATGTTAAAGGCATGTCGGCGCATTCATCAGAGCCAGAGTCGGGTATAAATGCGATTGCTTATTTAGCTGAGTTATTTAAAGGTGTGGAGCTTGAAAATAACAGTGACGGCGAGCTAATCGACTTTGTGAATCAGTTAATTGGTTTAGATATTCACGGTAAACAGTTTGGCGAAATAGCCTATAAGCACGACTTTATGGGCCCGATGACAGTGGCACCAACCGTTATTGAGCGCGATGGTAATGCACTAACACTTGCTGTAAATGCGCGCCGCCCTATGGGTAAAGACGAAGCTGTACTACAAAAGCAAATTGACGATGCACTCGCTAATTGGCAGGCAGCTAATAACGTAACCCTTGCTAATATAGAGACGATTATTGGCACACCGATGCTACTTGATGGCGCGCCACATGCGCAAAAGCTGCTTGATATTTTCAAGCATTTTACGGGCGACGAAAAAGCTGACTTTGTATCAATAGGTGGTGGCACTAATGCAAAGCTGTTTGATAACGCAGTGTCGTTTGGCCCTTCAATGCCAGGTAAACGTTACACGGGTCACTCAGAGCATGAGTTTATGACCATTGAGCAACTAGAGCTTAATTTACGCATGTACACAGCGATGATGATAGAGCTGGGTAATATGTAGTTTAAGCGTACTTAGATTCAATAAGGTTTAATAATAGGTGTTGAGTACTAATCAGCACCTATGTCCTTAAAATTTACCTCAGGCAAGTTTTCAAAGCTTGGTTTGGCAAATAAATACCCCTGCATAAGCTCAACACCTGCGTTTTTAAGCCATATATACTCTTCTACGGTTTCAATCCCTTCAGCCAGTGCCGTTATGTTTAAGTCGCGAAACATATTTAAGCAATGAGTTACTATTAATTGGCGTTTTTTATCGTTGCTTATATCGCGTATTAGCGCCATATCAAGCTTGATAATATCCGTTTGAAAGTCAGCCAGTAGATTTAAACCAGAATAACCTGCGCCAAAGTCGTCAGTCGCGGTTTTAAACCCGAGAGACTGATAGTAATCAACAACGCGCTTTATGTGTGCGGTGTCTTCTATTTTTTCTACTTCAGTAAATTCAAACATAATATTTTGAATTGGGAAGTTATACTTTTTTGCAGCTTCTAGTGTGGTGCGTATACATCGCTCAGGTTTATAAATAGCATTAGGTAAAAAGTTAATGCTTAGCATTGATGTTATGCCCAGCTTTGCGGCTAATTGAATGGCTTTAATGCGACAAAGCTGATCAAACGCATAGCGGTTGTCTTCATTCACCTTTGAAATAATAGAATAAGCAGACTCGCCATTTAAACCCCTAACCAGTGCTTCATAGCCATAAATAAGGTTAGTTTTACAGTTTATAATGGGTTGAAAAGCCATTGAAAAATCAAATTCGAGATCGTTAGTATCAGCGCAGTTGTTACATGTCACTTTTTCGAAATCTTTTGATTTTTCGCTCATTTAGCTCATCCTTTAATGTTTATTTGTTTAAGGTTAGTTGAAATTAGAGCCTAACACAAACAGATTAAAGTATTGGGTTTTATGTATTGAAACATGATAAACAACTATATTTTTAGGTGGGGAGGAATGACTAATGTCATGCTATTTAATGACATTTAGCAGCTGTGCATGGTGCTTATTAAAACAATAATAGTGGCATACATTATTTGGAGAATAAAAATGAGCAGCACAATTACATTAGGCAAAAAAATTAAAACATATCTACTTATTTTAACTTTGCTCACCGTTATAAATTTACTGACTTCACCTAGTTATATGTGGGTAGTATGGCCAGCGCTTGGGATGGGAATTGGGCTAGTAGTCAGTGCTTTGAGTAAGAATAAACCTAGAGATATTTCTTTATAATAAACAAGCCAAGTAATAACTTACTTGGCTTTTTTAGTAAGGGGCTATCTACATAGTTAAATCTACATAGTTAAATCTAAATAGTTAAAATGCTGATTGAAGTTCTGCATCCAGAGATATTTCGGTATTTAAGAGTTTTGATATAGGGCAGTTCTTTTTGGTTTGCTCACATAGAGCCTGAAACTGCTCGTTTTGAATATCATCAATACGCGCTTTTACCTCAAGGGCAATATGCGTCACCGAAAAACCGTCATCTACTTCATCAAGGCTTACAGTGGCTTTAGTATCAATTTTATCTGCGGTAAAGCCTGCATCACCTAATGCAAGCGAAAGTGCCATACTAAAACATGCACTGTGAGCTGCACCTACTAATTCTTCAGGGTTTGAGCCTGCCTTATCTTCAAAGCGGGTATTAAAACCATAAGGTTGTTTATCAAGCGCGCCACTTTGAGTTGATATGCTACCTTTACCTGTTTTAATATCGCCAGACCATGTTGAACTTGCCGTTTTTTTAATCGTCATCATCTTCTCCTTGCTTGAGTGTAAGCTTTTCAGGTTAGCTAAGCGTTATTTACAAAATAAACTTATATAAAGCCTTAAAAGCATTAATTACTGATGATGTTGCAAAATAGACGCCAGTTAATTGTTATCCCTGTTTATTTCGCTTACAGCGCTCTGAACAGAAAATAACGTTATCCAAGTCGCGCTGCCATTTTTTACGCCACGTAAAAGGTTTATTACAAATAGGGCATATTTTTTGAGGTAAGTTTAGTTTTTTGTGCGCCATACTTACTTAGCCTTGCTGTTACTTTTAGTATCCGTTTTACTTTTTGTTCGAGTAACTTTTTGAGTACCTCCAACGTGTTTTTTAAGAATCCTCCCTATGGCGCGTTTAACATCGGCTCGCTCACGGTATTGCCATAAGCGTTCGCGTGCTTCTTTTGAGGCTGCTGTTAAATCAAGCATCGGTTCGGGATAATCCTCCCCTAACTTAAAGTCGTTAAAGAGTGCTTCCATTGGAGTTTGCTCCCAAGGCTGATGTAAATATTCAATAGGGAGTTTTTCAAGCTCGGGGCACCACTTTTTAATAAATGAACCTGTTGGATCTTGATCTTCTGATTGTTTAATTGGGTTGTAGTGCCTAATGGTGTTTATGCCTGTTACCGAGGCTTGCATTTGAATTTGCGGGTAGTGAATGCCAGGCTCAAAATCTAAAAAGTAATTAGCGAGCGGAAAGCTTGCTTGCTGCCAACTTATATTTAAATGATGCGTTACAAAGCTTACAAGCATGGCGCGCATTCTAAAGTTTATATAGCCGGTGGCTTTTAAGCAGCGCATGCAAGCGTCAATAATGGGAATACCTGTTTGACCTTGCGCCCAGCGTTCAATATCGTTTTTAACATGTTCATCATCGCGATACGGAAATACATGATAACCCGGATTAAGGGCTAAAAACTCCATAGAACATTCGCTCTCAAACTTTTGCATAAAGTGGCAGTGCCAATGCAAGCGCGATACAAACGCTGCAAGCGGGCGCTTCCAGCCTCTTTTGTCAGGGTGTTTTGAATGATATTCATCAATGGCCATTTGATACACTTGCCTAAGGCTAATGTTCCCCCATGCTAGGTACGGCGAAAGTCGGGAGCAATGTGTTTGGCTTAAACTTGGGCTCGATATTCCTTTTTGATAACCTTTACCGCGCTCGGCAAAAAAGCTCTGCATTACAGTTCGCGCATGCAGCGGACCGCCTTGTTGAAAGCTGTCGTGACCTTGCGTGTAAGCGCTTGGTAGCTCAGGTGTTTGGTAGTTATTGAGGGTAATTGTTTTTATACTCTTCCAATTAGGAACTGCAATAGGTGCTTGCATTGTTTGCTGCCAGCGTTCGTTCCAATTATTACGATTTTTTTTGCCGCGAATAACCGCGCCTGTTTGCGACTCTTGCCAATTAATATGGTTATGCTGGCACCATGCTTTTATTGCTTTATCGCGCTCAAAGGTGTTGTTTAAGCCTATTTCTTGATGGCTAAAAATACTAACTATTTCAAACTGTGCCTTTAACGATTCAAGTAAATCGTTCATATTTAAATTAAAGATATAAACACAGGCGTTAAAACGCGCTAGCTGATTATTTAACTCAACTATTGATTGATACACAAAGCGCCAGTGCCGCTCATTGTAGTGTGCATCTTCGAGCAATAATGGCTCAAAGTTATAAAGTAATAGGGTAGGTAAGCCATTACTGAATGCATTTTTTAATGGTTGATGATCGCTAAGACGCAAATCACGTTTAAACCACACGATGTTTATTTTCATATAATTTGTTTATTGCTTTAAATAGAGATAAAAATTAGCTTGTTATTTAACTGAGTCAGCCAAACCTATACGTAACTAACTTGAATTAAGATTTAGTTTTAATGTATTAAAAGGAAAAGTATGTTTTTAGATTTAACTGTAAATAAAGAGCTTAATGTTTATTCGTATTTAGTTGGCGGGATCAGCCCTCGGCCTATCGCATGGATAAGTACATTAAGTAGCGACGGTGTGGCTAATATTGCTCCTTACTCATTTTTTACAGTAGCGAGTTGTAACCCACCAGTATTGAGTGTGACGCAAGTAAATCCACGCGATAAACTAAGCAAAGATACATTAATTAACTTATTAGCGACTAAAGAATGTGTGATTAACATTGTGAGTCATGAGCAGGTTGAAAAAATGAATCAAAGCTGTGCTAATTATCCTAGTGATGTTAGTGAGTTTGATGCTGCAAATATAACTAAAATTGATAGCCAAATGGTCGCAGTGCCGAGTGTTGCTGATTCAAAAGTACGCTATGAGTGTAAGCTACGTGAAGTTATTACTATTTCAAGCGAGCCTGGCGGCGGACAAATGATGTTGTTAGACATAGTGGGTATTTGTGTTGACGATGAAGTGTTTGTTGACGGTTATATTGACCCAACACTTTTAGATGCGGTAGGTAGAATGGGTGGAGATTACTATGCAACCACTAAAGACAAATTTATACTTAAACGACCACAAATCTAGTTTTATGTTTATTCTTCCTTAGTTTGTGCACAATGTTTGCACTTTTACTTGTTAACTTTGTTTTATTAAACGTTAAAGTAAAGGTTCAAGCATTGAAAACACTTTTTAAAACAAAAGCCTCTAATGTAACTAAGTTATTTGCGTTAAGTGCGCTTTGTATCGCTTTAAGCGCATGTAACAGCGATTCTACAAGTACTACAACAGACGGCGAGACAGTCAGTAATAGTGCTTCAACGGTTGACGCCGGTATTGACCAAACTGTTAATGCGGGCGATACCGTTTATTTAATTTCAACAGTTGAAGATGATGGCGAAGTATCCGTTAGCTGGTCACAAACATCAGGCACTACCGTTAGCTTATCTTCAAGTACTGCAACGTCTACTGAGTTTGTTGCACCTGAAGTTTTAACCGATGAAGCACTTGTATTTGAAATCAGTGCAGATGACGGCACAAACGATGTCGTTGTAGATACCGTTATAGTTAATGTTATTGCTTCATCAGACTCAGATACTGGTGCAGTTGATAATAGTGCAAAACTTACCAGCTGGTTAATTAACAACGATACAACCTCCACTTATATACAAAACAATGGCGCAGTGGTTGAAGATGTTCAATCAGTTGAGGTTGTTACTGTTTCTGAGGAAGATGCTGACGTTGAATACATGTATGTGCAAACAACTGACATTCCTAAATATGACGTAACGCTTACACAAGACCAAGTAGACGCGTTAAATAACCGCCCGCGTGCAGCTACCGATTTTTATAACGGTGTAACCTCAGCAGCAGTAGGGCAAACCATTTCGTTTGGTGAAGATATTGGCTATAACAGCAGCACTGAAAACTGTGATGACACAGGCGGCGCAGGCTATTGGCCTCCAGGACCAGGTTGCCCGACAGAACAAACAGTTGAGGCGTATTTTCCGATAACACCTACCGATTTATCTGACACTGAAACGTGTGAAACAGGTTTAGGTACAGTTGGCTTAATGGTTAATGGCACCAGTATATTTAACTGGGGCGATGGTATGAGCTACGGTAATAATATTTGGTATACATTAGCGCCCATTGCTGAGCAATACGATGTTGATGTGTGTGGCGGACATGCTGCTAACGGTGAATATCATCACCATTTTTATACTAGTTGCTTAGCTGATTTACTTGAAGATGATGGCGATGCGCATTCACCTATTTATGGGTTTGCAGCTGATGGCTATCCGCTTTATGGTCCTTATGAAAGTAACGGTCAACTTGCATTAAGCGGCTGGGAAATGCGTGATTATGGCGCGTCAGAAAGTGAAGGTGGTTGTGGTACTGAAGGTGAGCGAAGCTGTACTTTAGTCGATCAATACGATGTTAGCCAAGGCACACAAACAAGTGATGCAGGTCCTGCTATTGGCGCAGAAGTAACGACGCTCTCTGGTAATACATTAAATGCCGACGATGGTTATTACTTTGAAGATTTCTACTACGCACAAAAAACAGTAACCGGTGCTCAATTAGATGAGCATAACGGCCACGATACTAACGATGGCAAGGGTTATCACTACCATATAACACTAACGTTAGACAGTGATGGTAAATTACAGCCTTCTTTTCCTTATCAAATAGGGCCTCGTTTTAAAGGTCAATTAGCCGATAATTCAATTGGTCGCTGTGATACGGGCGAAACAATGGGTCCACCACCGGGAATGTAAGGAGTAACTATGCGTTATTTTAAATACGCATTGATCCTAACTACTGCTGTGCTATTGAGCTTTAAGCTCTTTGCGCAGCAGGAAATGATGGATCATAGCCATATGCCTATAGCAGTGCCAAGTGATACGCCAATCCCGGCATTAAGCCTTAAGTTATTAAAAGATAGTATGTCGGGTTATAACTTAATTTTAGATACTCAGCGCTATGATTTATCTGTACCCCCTGAGGGCGCAATGAACATGCAGCAAATGATGAGCGTTACTACAAACGATGACACGGGCTTTTTACAAGGTCATGCTCATTTATATATAAATGGGGTTAAAATACAGCGAATTTACGGACATGCATTGCATTTACCTGCTAACTTATTTAAAAGTGGTATAAATACCGTATCGGTTACTTTAAATAATCATGGTCATATGTATTGGACCGCTCAGGGCAAAAAAATAGTTGCTACGCTGTATGTTAACGATCAAACCAAAGAGTTTATAACATACCGATTTGAAAGCTTTCCTAGCAAGGTTGAAAACACGCATTAATGAAAATTCATAATAAACTTTTTTTAATACTATTTAGTTTTACCTTTAGTGTTATTGCAGGGCTAGTAGTACTTATACAATGGAGTATAGGGCAAGGCGTAATTGATTTTGTTAATGCAAAAGAAGTAAAAGCGCTTGAACCACTTGTTGTGCAACTTGCAAAGCAATACGAAAAAACCCCCTCATGGGAACGTGTTGTTGGCAATGGCGAAAATTTTAGAAAACTTGTTGAATCTCAGCTAGAAAATAGCCAGTTTTTACCTAGGCCACCAGAAGGTCCAGGCCCCAGAGGGGGAATGATGCGACGGCCGCCACCCGATCATATTCGTTTAGGGGGAGAGCGCCGCCTACCACCTGAAAATATTGCTCACTACGCTTTGCTTGATGAAAATAAGCAGCGAGTAGTGGGTAGATACCTCAGCGATTTAAAATATATAACAACCCCAATTACAGTGAGCGATAAAACAGTGGGTTACTTAGCTGTATCTAAAAGAGATAGCTTGGTTGATGGTTATGAGCTTGATTTTTTACAACAGCAAACTAACTATTTATGGTTTATTGCATTAGCTGCGGTACTGCTTACGTTACTTGTTACCTTTTTATTATCTCGCCACTTAGTTAGCCCTGTAAAGCAAATTGCAAATGGTATGCATCGCTTAACACAAGGGAATTACGAGACCAAACTTACGCTTGAGCGAAAAGACGAATTAGGCCAATTAAGCGAAGATTTTAATACGCTTGCATTTACACTCGCTAAAGACGAGCAAGTACGTAAACGCTGGCTTGCTAATATTTCTCATGAGCTTAGGACGCCAATGAGCATTTTACTCGGTGAACTTGAAGCTATGCTACTTGGCATACGCGAACCGAATACAAAAAATATAAGTTCGGCTAACGATGAAGCTTTGCATTTAAAACGCTTAATAGACGACTTACATATGCTCAACAGCGCAGAGTTAGGGGGAATGCACTACACTATGCAACCTACTGACATGGCGTTACTATTAAGCACTGTAGAGCAAAAGTATCAGGCTATACTTGAACAACATAATATAAAAATTTATCTACTAAATAGCGCTAAACATATAACTGTACAAGCAGATAAAACGCGCCTTTTACAGCTACTCGATAATATTTTAATGAACGCGGTACATTATGCTCAATGCACAACTATTTCATTAACGGCTAGTAATATAAGCATTAAAGGGCAAACCTACTTAGAGCTTATAATTGAAGATAATGGCGTAGGTGTAGATCAGTCGCATTTATCGCATTTGTTTGAGTATTTATATCGAGTAGATAGCTCGCGTAATCGTCAAGAGGGCGGTTCAGGCTTAGGTTTGTCTATTTGTCAGCATATAGTTAAAGGACACAAAGGTGAAATAGCCGCTGAAAAAGCCAGTTTAGGCGGCCTTGCTATTATTATTAGGCTACCAACTATTTAGCTTTAGTTGATTCACAAAAAATACGTAACTTGAACTTTGTTTGATATGGTATTTTTATCCTAATTTTGGATTACTAATAACAGAGAACTCTATGAGCGAACAAATACTGATTGTAGAAGATGAAGTAAAGCTAGCTAACTTAATGAGTGACTTTTTAAGTAGCCATCATTTTGTTACTCATCAAATACATCACGGAAATGAAGTATTACCTTGGCTTGAAATTAACAGGCCGAGCGTAATTTTGCTCGACATAATGCTACCTGGTCAAAGTGGTATAGAACTATGTAAAGCAATCAGGCGCTTTTCAAATGTGCCTATTATTATGGTATCGGCAAAAGTAGAAGAAATAGATAGGCTGCTTGGACTTGAGTTAGGTGCAGATGATTATATTTGTAAGCCGTTTAGTTATGCTGAGCTGGTGGCGCGAGTTAAAGCTATATTAAGGCGATTAAGTAGCGCAAGTGATGTTACAGAGTCAACAATGAAGCTTGACGAGAGTACCTACAGCGTAAAATACAAATCAAACAGCATAGAGCTTACGAACTTTGAATTTCAGCTATTTAAACCTTTGTTTAACAACCCAAATCGTATTTATTCGCGCGATAGTTTAATGGACACTATGTACGCCGATCAGCGTATTGTGAGCCATCGTACTATTGATAGCCATATTAAAAAGTTGCGTAAAAAACTAGATGAAGTGACACAAACTGAAAGTGTTATTCAGTCTGTTTATGGGGTTGGCTACCGATTTGTGCACCCGCAGTAAGAGGTATTAGTAAGCTATGACGATGAGCTATTCATCATCGTCAGCATTTTTAATTCGCTCTAAGCGGTCAAACTCTTCGTATTCGGCAGCTTGAATTTCATCAAGAATAGAATCTACATCGGCAAGTTCGTCACTGTCTTCAAATTCACCTGTAAGCGTTGAATTAGGCGTTAAATTGGCCTCTTCAAATAATGCCCACATTTCTTTAGCGTATTGAGTTTTTAGTATGCTTGGCGCAAATTCACCATAGTAGCGGCGTATGTTATTTACATCGCGTGCAAACATAGCTTGTGCACTGTTATTTGCTGAAGCGTTAACTGCTTGCGGTAAATCTATAATTACAGGGCCGTTATTATCTACAAGTACATTAAATTCAGATAAATCGCCGTGTATTATACCTGCGCAAAGCATAAGCTTAATGTAATGCATCATGAGTTTATGTTGCTCAATAGCTTGCTCTTCACTAAAAACGACATGTCCAAGTTGAGGGGCTACGTTACCATTCTCGTCCGACACAAGCTCCATAAGCAGCACGCCATCAATACAAAAGTAAGTATCAGGAACACGTACACCCACGCCAGCTAAACGAGATAACGCATCAACTTCGGCATTTTGCCAAATCTCTTCTTCTAATTGACGGCCATAGCTAGAACGTTTACCCATAGCACGCGCTTGGCGTCCACCACGTACTTTTCGGCCTTCTTGGTATTGTGCCGCTTTTTTAAAGCTACGTTTAACCGCGTCTTTATACACTTTCGCACAGCGAATGTGCTCACCACAGCGGACAATAAATACATCGGCTTCTTTACCGCTCATTAGTCGGCTTATAACTTCGTCAATAAGGCCATCATCAACAAGGGGTTGTAGGCGTTTAGGTATTTTCACAGATTGCCTGCTAAGTAGGGTTGGTTATTAATCATTATTTATGAAAGTGCTCTGTATTTGTTTGTTTAATTGGCTCAAGCAGTATATCAGCTTTGAGAATTAAGGGCAGTAACACTACTGCCTGAGAGTAATTAATCGTATTATTTTATTAGCTTATATATTGATTGCAAAGCAATCAACCAGAACTTTTTAAATAAGTATTTAGATTACTATTTTTTATTAAAATAATTTATTACTTCCTCATTATTTGCACATTGTTTGCGTTTTTAAAGCGTAAGCTTAGTTTAATTCTTAAATACGAGGTTATTACTATGAAGCATTTTTCAACTCTTGCCACTGTGGCAATATTATCTATTGCTTTTTCAGCTAATGTAGCTGCTCGAGGCGGTGACAATCCTCCTGAAAAACCTGACTTCTCAACTATTGATACTGATGGTGATGGCGTAATTAGCTTTGAAGAGTTTAGTGCTAAAAAACCGCCACACGGCGATGCACAAACAATTTTTGATTCTATAGATGCCGATGGTAATGGCGAAATTAGTGAACAAGAACTTAGCGATCATAAACCACCTCGTCGTGAACGCTGAAAGGATACTAAAATGATTAATAGTATTAACAGTAGTTCTGCGAGTTTTATGTCGCAACAAAGTAGTCAGGCTGCAAAACTAACAACAGAGCAAAGCGATTTTGTTAAAGAAACGCTTGCAGAGTTTGACGCTGAAAACTTAACCGAAGAAAACGCGCAAAGTATTCAAGCGGCATTTAAAGAACAAGGTATTGAACCAACAAAAGAGCTTGCTGATTTAATGAGCGAACTTGAGTTTGATGCTAAAAGCATTGGTGATGCAGGACGAGTGGAAGGCCAAAGACCGCCACCGCCGCCACAGAACTCATTAGAATCAGTAGATACAGACGAAGTAGTCAGCTACTTAGATGAGCTATTAACTGAGTATTCAAGCCAGTTGTCTGATGAAGATAAAGAATCAATCCTTGCATCAGTGCAAGAGAAGTTTGGTTTAAGTGAAGGCGATTCACTGCTAAATGTAACTGCTTAGGTGTTATAACTTAGAGTAAAGCTGACTGTTACTCGAAAGTCTTAAGTCCAAAGCCCAACGGTTAACTCCGTTGGGCTTTTTTATTGGCTTAATTTAAGCGTGTTTCTATTTTGCTGGTGCCATCTTCTTCGGTAAATTTAAATACAAAATCTTTTTTACCGTCTTGGTTTATGTCTACCAGAAGAATATCTTTATTATTTTTAGGCAGCGTTAGTTTTAATTTTTTACGTTTATCATTTAGCAGTGAGTCTTGCTCTCCGTAATAAATATACAGCGTTTTTTTACTGTATTTGTATACTGCGTCAATATAGCTGTCGCCGTTAATATCACCTAAATATAGGGCTGGCTCGGAATCATCGCCGTTCATTCCTACTTCCATTTCTAAATCAAGTTCGATACTCGATTTATTGGCAAATGAGCCGTCGGGTTGCTGCTTATAAATGTTCATTTCTACATCTACATCAGTACTGCCACCGCCCAATGCCATAGACGCAATAGTACCTAAGCCAATATCTAAATCCATTTTTTGTAAATCAATTAAGCCATCATTATTAAAATCAGTTTTGAGCAATAACTCACTAGGGCCTTGTGTTTCAAATAAGGTAATGGGCGTATTACTAAAGCCTTTAGCACTTCCTAGGTACAAAGTATGTGCTATTTTTATATCTAACGAATCCATACCTTGCGTTGGCTTAAACTGTCTAGTTGTAAAATCTAGAAATCCGTCGTTATTAATATCAATAATTTGCTTTATTTTGCGAGTTTCGCCATTGCTTAGCTCGCCTAATTCGATGTTAAAATCAATTGAGGTGAGCTTTTGCTCAAAGCCTTCTGAATTAGCAAGTAGTACATCTGCTCCAAAGTCATTTGAAAAAACCAAGTCGCTTAACCCGTCGTGGTTAAAATCAATAACAACGGGTTTATTGTTAATATTAACTTCTAGAGAAAGCCCTTTTCCTGAAAAGCTGCCTTCATACATAGGTGTTTGTTTAAATTTGTTAGGCTTAAAGCTGCCATCTTTATTTTGAATGTATAAAGTACTGCTTGCTAACCCAGGGATGAAAATATCGCTTAGACCGTCGTTGTTGGCATCGAAGACAAAGTCTACTTTTTCAAATTTATCTATTTTTAATTGATTTAGAACCGACTCATAATTAAACAATAGTGTTGGTTTACCAGCATGGGCTTTGTATACGCCATCACTTGTTAGTACGAGTGCTTGTTTATCGGTAATGTTAGCAAGTGTAGCCACATCAAACCCGATGGCATTTTTTGGTAAAGCAAGTTCACTACTTAGTGATGTGAGTAAATTGATGGCTTCTAATTGTTTTGATTCTTTATTATATGCAAATAAAATCTCTGAATCGGTTGATACTAATTCATCCGTTGTTTTTATTGCCATTGTTTGAGCTATAGCGCTAATGGGGGTAAGTAAAGTGATGAGTGAATAGCAAAGTGGTTTTATCATGCAAATCCCTTTTTTATATTTAGTTGTATCGTTACATTTTTATTATTCACTTATATAAGCAACATCAGCGCACAACTTAACGTAGGGTCCAGCGCTGGCGGTTTGCTAATTAGCGTAAATTTAAACGTAATACACTTATGTAAGTTGGTTTATATTTAGCCTACGCTAATAACTATGTACTGGGTGTAAGTAATTGTAAGATTATGTTTTAAGAAGGGCTTGTTGACCTTTCAGGATTGAACTTTGTTCAACCCAAGGAAGATTTAATCGCGGCGCGAGGTTTGTAACCTAGTAACAAAGAGTCAATCTCCCCTAGGCAGAACCCTTCGGGCAGCGAATGTTTGGCATTTATGCTGCGTTATCGCCTATTTATGGGGAATAACCACACTACATAGGCTCTGCATTGCCTAAATACCAAACAGTCTGCTGCAAATTTAACCTCGAAAGATAAACAAGCCCTAATAAGAAAGGTAGTGCAAAACTCATATGGCAGTTAAGCGCTTTTAGCGGGTTTTGGTTATCAACGGCACAGCTTATTTTGCTCATTTAAATAAGCATCTACAAAATCTACTTCCATCGGTTTTGAAAAGTAATAACCTTGCAGGTGAGATACACCAATATTAGTAAGCGTGTTTGCTTGTTCAATAGTTTCAACGCCTTCGGCAACAACAGTAAAATCTAAAGATGAGGCCATTTGTACAATTGCATGAATAATACTTAACCCTCTTTTATCCATATTTTGAATAAAACTTCTGTCTATTTTTACTATATCTACACCAATATCAAGCATGCTTGATAGTGATGAGTAGCCAGTTCCAAAATCATCAATTGAAATACAAAAGCCTTGTTTTTGTAGTGCTTTCACGGCTGTCAAAAATGTGAGTTTATCTTCGGCAAATACTGATTCGGTAATTTCTATATGCAGATCTTTAGGCTCTACTTGGTGATTGTTTACTATTTTTAATACCTTAGTTACAAAATTTGGATCTTGTAATTGTATTACCGATACGTTCACGCTTACTGCAATTTTTGTCGGTAAATGGTTGAATTTATTTGCTTGTATACATGCTTGTTCTATGACCCAGAGGCCCATTTGGGTTATTAAACCGTATTGCTCGGCAATAGTTATAAACTCATCAGGGAAAATATTTTCACCGTCTAGTTGCCAGCGTAATAATGATTCGAAAGAGGTTACTTTTGATGTTTTGCTATCTACAATTGGCTGAAATACTAGTCTTAAACTGTTTTCTTCTATGGCACTGGCTAGGCGTTGACTCAACAGGTACTCTCTTTCTTGTTTTAATTTGAGTGAATCGTTATAAATATTGATATTACCTTTAGCCATGCGTTTTTGGTGATACATTGCAATATCAGCAGAGCGAATTAAGGTATTTAAATCACTCCCGTGCTCAGGGTACATGGCCATTCCAATAGTTGCTGATACCCATTTTTGATATTTATATGTTTCATGCTCGGCGCTAATGCTTTGAAGCACTTTATTAGCAAACTCGATAAGCTCAGTTTGGCTTTGATACGTTGCTAAAATTAAAAACTCATCTCCGCCCCAACGGCATTTATAGAGTTGTTGGTTGCATACATTACTAATTCTCAGTGCTATTTCTTTTAATACTTTATCGCCTACTTTGTGACCCAACGAATCGTTGATTTGCTTAAAACCATCTAAATCTACAAATAATAAAGCAAAGGGTTCTTTAGGGTTATCTGCTAGTTGTTTGTTTGCATTTTTTAAAAATGCGGTGCGGTTTAATAGATTTGTGAGTGGATCGGTATTCGATAAGCGGTAAATTTCTTCAGTGCGTTGTTCGACCTTATTTTCCATTTCATTAAGCAGCTCTCTGTTTTGGTTTTTGAGCTTGATTGCACTGTGTGTAAATGTGGCTGATTTGTACGAAGAGGCAATCATGATTGTGGCAAAAGTTAAACCTAATAACCCCAATACGTGTTGGTAGTGATCGTTTGAAAGCGCTAGCAAAAAAGAGTAGGGCGCCAATAAAGTAAAACTATATAGAACAGCGGTAAAACGACTTCCAGACAGCAAATTTGCAGAGCCACCGGCAAGCGCCGATAAAATAGCAATGGTCGTAGTAACTTCCACCGTAGATGAAGTGCTATGAAACCAAAGAGCATAACCACACCAAGACACGGCTGTTGATATACAGCCAATAGCAAAGCGATTTAGATAAGAATGTGTGTTGTAAGGTTGGCGAGAATTTTGAGCTTTCAAAAAAAGCCCTACATCAATAATACGTAAAGTAAGCACGCACATCATTATGCCTAACCAGACTACTTTATCGTGGTTAGTTTTCTCATTAGTTATATCAAAAGCAAATACTAAAGCAACGCTGACTAGTACAGAGACTGCAATTCCGGAAATAGCATTCGAGTATAAAATTTTGAGCGCTTCTTTTCGCTCATTATTACTTAAATTGTTATATGGCACTAATTAAAACCTTTTTCAAAAACAACCCCTAGGAAATTAAGTAAACCATTTAGCAAATTACACTAATGCAATACTGGTAATACAAAGAGCTTAATAAGCCTTTACACAGCTAAATAAAACTTTAATGTAAAGTAAATATAGTTTATGGGAGGGATAAAAAAAGTTTAAAAAGTAAAAAGGCCCAAAATAAATATTTATTTTGAGCCTTAAAATTATCAAGCAGGTTAAAGTGTTAACGACTTTACTTGCTGTTCTATAGATTTAACCTTCGAAATCGCTATCGTTATGGCGCTCTGCCATTTGCTCTTCTTCAGGGCCCCATGTGCGATTTACGCGACGACCACGCTTTACTGCGGGGCGCTCTGATATTTGCGTAGCCCAGCGTACAACATGGGTGTATGAGGCAACATCTAAAAACTCTGCTGCATCATATAAAGCTCCAAGCACTAACGATCCGTACCACGGCCAAATTGCAATATCGGCAATTGAGTATTCATCACCTGCCATGTATTCATTTTCGCTTAAATGGCGATTTAACACGTCAAGCTGGCGTTTAGTTTCCATGGTAAAACGGTCAATAGGGTATTGCATTTTACTTGGTGCGTAGCTATAAAAATGACCAAATCCGCCACCTAAGTAAGGCGCTGAGCCCATTTGCCAAAATAGCCAGTTACGACACTCAGTTTTAGCTTTTAAATCTTTAGGTATGAGTACATCAAATTTCTCAGCCAAATACTGTAAAATAGAACCAGATTCAAAGATGCGAGTAGGCGGCGTGGTTGAATGATCCATTAGCGCTGGGATTTTTGAGTTTGGATTAATATCAACAAAGTCAGATCCAAACTGATCGCCATCACCTATGTTTATTAAATATGCGTCATAGTCTGCATCGGTGCAACCAAGCTGTAAAAGCTCTTCAAACATGATTGTAGCTTTTTGGCCATTAGGTGTCGCAAGAGAATAAAGCTGAAATGCGTGCTCACCAATAGGTAGAGTTTTGTCATGAGTCGCGCCTGCGATTGGGCGGTTAATGCTGGCAAACTTACCGCCACTTTCACTTTCCCACGTCCATACTTTTGGTGGCGTGTATTCGTTTTTATCACTCATAAATAACCTCTGTTAGATGAAATACATATATGGTAAATGTGGCCATAAAAAATTAATTAAAGGCCCTAATACTTAATTTACCGACCTTTTAATTTATCGGCTTTTGCTAATCTATAACCTAAAAACAACCCGCTTAGCGCTCCAAATAAATGGCTTTCAAACGATACATGATAGCGCTGAGGTAAAACACCCCATATAAAACCGCTATAAAGTATAGCCACTACAACTGCAATTATAATTGATTTTAATGAGCGTCTTACTAAGCCGTAGCATAGAATAAAGCCCCATAAACCATATATAACACCGCTTAAACCAACATGTATGTTACTGCGCCCAAATGCCCAAACTAAGAGTCCACCGACTAGAGCGGTAAAAATAAATACGTTATAAAAACGTTTTACGCTGTACTGGCAAATTAGCCAGCTTAATACTACAAATGGGATCATATTACTGGCAAAGTGCCACCAGCTACCATGTAAAAAAGGTGCGCATAGTATGCCAATTAAGCCTTGGATACTGCGTGGATATATGCCTAAACCATTAAGATTTATGCCAGGTAGACTATTGATCACCTGTAGTACGAAGCAAATAACAACAATACTAAATATTGCGAAACGGGTACTCGTTAGTAATGACAGTGTGGTTGGCTTGGTTGCCATATAATCGCCCTAATTGACTTTAAGAGTTGCCAGTATAGGAATTGTATTTGCTAATGAAAAGCAATTAAAAAAGCACAGCATAAAATGCTGTGCTTAATTTTAATTATTACTCACTATTAACCTAATTTAGTTAATAGTTTTTTTGCAGCTAGTTCAGAGCTTGCTGGGTTTTGGCCGGTAATTACTAAACCGTCTTCTAGTGCTAATACACCCCAGTCGTCAGTTTTTTGATAATCGCCACCTTTTTTAATTAGCTCGTCTTCAACTAAAAATGGCACGATATCGGTAAGTTGCACTGCAGCTTCTTCAGAGTTAGTAAAACCAGTTACTTTTTTACCCGCTACTAATGCATTGCCATCAGCATCTTTAACATTTAAAAATGCAGCACTTGCATGACATACCGCAGCAACAGGCTTTTGCTCTTTTACAAAGCTTTCGATAAGTGAGATTGAATCAGTGTTGTCAACTAAGTCCCATAATGGACCGTGACCGCCTGGGTAAAATACAGCATCAAAATCGTTAGATTTTACTTCACTCAACACTTTAGTGTTTGCCATAAGGGTTTGCGCTGCGCTATCTGCGTCATAACGTTTTGTTGCATCTGTTTGAAAATCGACAAGCGTACTTGTCGGATCAATGGGTGGTTGACCGCCAGCTGGAGACGCTAATGTTACTTCAACGCCTGCATCAACAAATGCATAATAAGGGGCTGCAAATTCTTCTACCCAAAAACCTGTTTTTTCGCCAGTGTTACCAAGTTCTGCGTGAGATGTAAGAACCATAAGTATTTTTTTAGACATTGAATATATTCCTTCTGATGATTTGAATTAGTTTATCTTGCTTACCAATTACTATATGCACTAAAAGAGTTTTAAACAACGATGATAAATTTAACTTTATTGATTTAATAATTGATACAATAGAGGGGTTGAATTTAAAACACGCTACGGAGCACATATGAAGGTGTCGTTTGAGCAGTTAAAGAGCATGGTCGTATTTGCGCAAATTGTAGAGCAGGGCAGTTTAACTGCTGCCGCTAAACAGCTAGGATTTACGCGAGCAGTAGCAAGTTATCATTTAAAAAAGTTAGAAACCCAACTTGAAGTCACTTTATTAAATCGCTCAACTCGTACCATGGCGCTAACTGAGGCGGGCATTGCTTATTATGAGCGTTGTAGAATAATTACCGAACAAGCTAATGCGGCTAATCAGCAAATAGAAAATATAAAGAGTGAGCCACAAGGTTTACTTAAAATTAGCTGCCCTGTGAATGTGGGAATGCAGCTAATTGTGCCCGCAATAAATACGTTTAAGCGCCAATACCCTAAAATTAAAATAGACTTACAGCTTACTGACGATGTGGTTGATATTATTAAAAATGGGTTCGATTTTGCAATTAGGGGTGTGGCACTGAGTGACTCCAACTTGCAAGCAACCAAGCTTACTACAATGAGCACTTGTATTTGTGGCGCGCCGGATTACTTTACACATTTTGGTAAACCTAAAACGCCTTTAGAATTGGCAGATCATCAATGGGTGGTTTATCAGCTAGGAAGTAAAACGTTAACACTTTCAAAAGATGGCAAAAAACACGACATTGCAATGCAAGGCGCCTTAAGTACTAATAACGCAGCTGCACGTACTGCCTTTGTAGAAGCGGGGCATGGCATTGGGCGTATACCGCTTTACGATGCGTGGCCTAAAGTACAAGCTGGGCTACTTGAAATAATATTAGATGATTATAAAAGCAAAGATATTGAACTGTACGGAGTATTTCCGCCAGGGGCTGCGGGTTCTAAAAAACTACGATTATTTATTGATTACCTAAAAGCATATTTTGTAAAACAGCATACCGCCTTGGGTATGCTGAAAAGCGTTTAATTCTTTTCGCTTTTAAAATATTTATAAAGCATTTATAAAATACTTATAAAGTACGGCTAAATAATGCAACCGCTTGTTGATACATATTAATTGCAAGGGCTGCATCGTATCGCTCACCTTCATCACGCATAAAGGCATGCTGGGCGTTAACTTCTTGCCATTGGTAATTAATGCCAGTGCTTACGCATTGCTGGTATATTTTAGTGCGACCTTCTTGTGGCACATGCGGGTCTTGTTTACCCCATATAAAGTGAATTTCGCCTTGTATATCAGCCATGCGTTCAAATGAGTTATTACCTGATTTTGCCGGTAATGTGTCGCTGTGAATATCAGTCGCGTATAAGCAAAAAGCCGCTTTAATTTCAGGGTTAAGCGCCGCTCTATAAGCTAAATGCCCACCAATACATACGCCCATTGCGCCTACTGTACCTGTGCAATAGCTTTGTTGTTTTATAAAATCGATCATGGCTTGCGTGTCACTATCATGATGCTCAAGTGGCTTTGCCCACTTATCGGCATTGCCTTTGTCTTTACCTGTATCATCGTAAGCAAGCACAGTGCCTATAGGATTTAACTCGTGAAACACTTCAGGCACTAATACTACAAAGCCATGGCTTGCTAAAATAGCCGCGCTGCGTGCAATAGGTGCAGTTTGCTGAAAAATTTCAGAATAAAAAATAATAGCAGGGAATTGCCCTTGCGCCTGAGGGCGATATACGGTTGTTCGCATTAAACCTGTAGGTGTTGGCAAGTCTGCGTTATGTTGTTGAATTATCATAAAAGCGCTCAGTTAAATAAAATTATATATAATGATATGGTAACTGAGCGCGATAAAATAAACGACTTTTGTTGTCGAATATTTATACCAACCTGCATAAATCTTTGATCAATTTAACGAATTAAATTTCACTATAACGTCGTTAAAAATTTTTTATTTAGAACAACTAGATAAAAAATTTTTGCCTAGTTCTAGCGTAATTTTCTTAACGTTAAATAGACCCCATATATAAGCAGATTGGTATTAAATACTTGCAGGCATTTTATTACAACTAGCGTAATAACTTACGGTAGCCGGCCAATCTGAAAATATAGCCATTACACCCACGTCCTTTGCGAGTACATCAACGACCGTCATCATGTCGCCATCGTTATCTATAACATCAGCAATTGATTGATAGTAATAACCACCACCTTCATTAAGCGGACCTGAGCGCTCAAGGCTCCATGCAATAAGCTCTAAACCTGCTGCTTTTGCGTCAATGGCGTATTGTGATGGCACTATATTACTTTCGCTGTTTATTGTTAGCATCATCCAAATTGGAGGCGCTAAAATTTTAACGCCATCGGCAACAAGCTCATCCATGCTAGGTTGCCATGTTTGCGGGTTGTTTGGATCAAATCCTGCTTCGCTGTCGCGACCATCTAGGTATACGCTTTTATCTGCAAAATCAGGGTTGGTATTAATCCAGTATTTTACGTCATTAAGATTAAACGACTGCGGATAAACTTTTGAGGCTGGCACACCCATTTGTGTGTATTCGTCTAGCATTTTTTGCGCGTATTGCTCTTGGGTCATTCCATTAAATGGCATACTTACTTGCGGCGATTTAAGTTCTGGGGTCATTTTTACGCCCATCTCATTAAACAATGCAATACTTTGTTTATGGGTCATCAATGTGCCGTTGGTGGCATATAAATCAGTGCGCCAACTTGGTGTACCATCCATGTAATCGGCAACGGTAGTTGCATTAGTGTTTGCCCCATCCATTTTACCTTCAAGGGTTAAAAATTCCGCTAAGCTTATATCGCTGGTACAACATTTTGCAGAAGCAGCAATACCGTTAGCGGGGTCTGCTGGTGTAAATGGTACACTGCATTTAGCTGCAAGCTCAGGAATGGCTAAAATATTAGTTGTGGTGTGTAAGTCGCATTGGGAGTGGCGACATACTAGTTCTTTATCGTTTGTAAATGTAACATCGCATTCAACAATGCCTGCGCCCATTCTAGCTGCAGCAATGTAGGCTTCTTTGGTGTGCTCAGGATATTGCATTGATGCACCGCGATGACCAATAGAAAAGTCGGTGCGGTAAAAAGGACCTTCACTGCATGACTCTAATTGTGTTTTTAAAGCGCTGTCGCTCATATCATTGACTAAATAATATGGACGAGTGCCTAGTTGAATATCTGGCGCATCACCGTTTGGTACTTCTACAATAACAGGCGTAGGTACTTCAACAATCTCAACTTCGGTGTTGGTAACAACCACTTCTTTTTCTATTATTTCTACATCGTCGTCGCAGCCAGCAAGTGTGGCTAACAATATACAGCCTGTAAGTAAGGTAATACGTTTCATTGTTTATCCTTAAAAAGTAAAATTTGTACTACCTTAATGATTATTAATGACAATTTAGCTACAAGTTTATTAATTTACTTTTTTATTAATAATTTGATTCACTATTAATGCACCTAACATTATAGCTGCTCCAATACTTAACCTAACTATGTCAGCGTCTCTATTCCATATAAGGACATTAACTATAATACCAGCTGGGATTAGTAAGTTATTCATTACGGCTAAAGCTCCAACGTTGACGAGTGTTGCGCCTTTATTCCACATAAAGTAACCAAGGCCCGATGCAACAACTCCTAAATAAATCAGTATTCCCCACTGAGTAGAAGTGCTTGGTAATTTGTTTGAATTACCAAATAATGCATAACAAATTGTGGCAATAATAAGTGCGCCTATAAAAAACCATCCAAATACGGTTTTATCATCAAGCTGATTGTTCATCATTAAGCGTTTATAGGTCACTTGACCTACAGCAAAACTGATATTAGCACCTTGAACAAGCAATAATCCGATTATGAAGTTGTTATTTAGGTTTTCGAAACGAATGGTAATTGCACCGATTACGGCAATAAGCGCGACTATAAAAAAGCGTGGGTTAAACCGTTTATTCAATGCATCGTTTAATAAAGTGATGTAAATAGGGGTCATTACTGTAAATAGCAGTACTTCGGGTACGGTTAAAAATAAAAATGAGTGGTAATAAAAGCTGTACATAATACCAAGCTGTACAGCGCCAATCAGCATAAGCTTTAAGGCTAAAGGTTTAGGCGTTGTTTTAAGTTTTAAAAATGGTAAAAATACCAGAGTGGCTAGTGCTATGCGAATTAACACACTAAACCATGCATCAACTTGGCCGGCTAAATACACGCCAATTAAACTAAATGAAAATGCCCAAAGTAAAGTTACTGCAAATAAGTACCGCATAGCTGTCGTCTTTAAATAATTAATGGCAGCAGTTTATCTGTTATAAATTGATGTATAAACAATAAAAGCCCGCAAGCGGGCTTTTATAAAGCAATAATTAATAAACTAAGTTACTAGGGCGTGTTGATCTTTGTGGATTGAAATTTGTTCAATCTAGGGGCGATTTAATCGCGGCGCGAGGTTTGTAACCTAGCGGGCTAAGTAAAAACCGAGTAACAAAGAGTTAATCGTCCCTAGAAAGAACCCAAAGGGCAGCGCATGTTTGGCATTTATGCTGCGTTATCGCCTATTTATGGGGAATAACCACACTACATAGGCTCTGCCTTGCCTAAAGACCAAACATACTGCTGCAAATTCAACCACGAAAGGTCAACATGCCCTAACTATTCAACTAAACCACGGCGCTTAAGTAGTGCGTCGGTAGTTGGTTTTTGACCTCTAAACTCAATGTAGCTTTGCATTAAGTCGCGGCTGTTACCTTTTGATAGGATTTCTTTACGGAACTTATCACCATTTTTACGTGTTAAGCCGCCGTTGTTTTCCATATGTGCAAAGGCGTCTGCTGCAAACACTTCAGTCCAAAGGTATGCGTAGTAACCCGCTGAATAACCACCTGCAAATGTGTGACTAAAGAAGTTTGATTTGTAACGCGGTGGAACAGGGTAGTAAGCAATGCCGTGTTTTTCTAACGCGTCTTGCTCAAATTTTTGAACGTCAGTAATCTTTTTATCAGAGCCAAATGAATGCCATTCCATATCAAGTAGTGCAGCGGCTAAATATTCAGTAGTGCCGTAACCTTGGTTGAATTTTTGCGATTCTAGTACTTTATCAAGTAAAGCTTGTGGAATTGGCTCACCTGTTTTGTAGTGCTTAGCGTAGTTAGCAAGTACTGTTGGTTCAATCATCCAGTCTTCGTTTGCTTGTGACGGAAATTCAACAAAGTCACGCGCCGTTGCAGTACCCGCTAGGCTTGGGTATTTAACATCTGAGAATAAGCCGTGCGCAGCATGACCAAACTCATGGAACATTGTAGACACTTCGTCAAATGTTAATAATGTAGGCTCGCCTGCAGCTGGCTTTGGAATATTTAACGCGTTGTAAATAACCGGTTTAGTACCTTTTAAGCCGCTTTGACTTACGTATGCACTCATCCATGCACCGCCACGTTTACCTTCACGTGCGTATGGGTCTAAGTAAAATAAACCAATAGCACTGCCATCAGCGTTAAATACTTCGTACGCTGTTACATCTTCATGATAAACAGGTAGGTCTTTACGTTCTTTAAACGTAATACCGTAAAGTTTGTTCATCGCGAAGAATAGACCGTCGTGAATAACCGATTGCATTTCAAAGTATGGTTTAACTAATGCTGGATCTAAGTTGTACTTTTCTGCACGTACTTTTTCAGCATAAAAAGTCCAATCCCACGGTTTAAGCTCAAAGCTCTCGCCTGAATCGTTAATCACTTTTTGAATTGCTGCAGCTTCAATTTTAGCTTTTTCAACTGCTTTTGGTGCTAGGTCATCAAGGATGCCGTAAACGTTTTCAGTTGTTTGTGCCATACGCGACGTCATTACATAAGAAGCCCAATCTTTGTAGCCTAAAAGCTCTGCTTTTTGAGCGCGTAGGTTGGTTTCTTTAATAATGATAGGGCCGTTAGTTTTTGCTGCACGGTTTGCAGAGGCTTTAAAAATACGCTCACGTAGGTCACGGTTTTCAAGGCTTGATAAAATTGGTTGTTGCGTTGTATTTACCAAAGTGATCATGTAGCCGTCTTTGCCCGCCTTTTTAGCCGAAGCTGCAAGGCCTGCAATTTCACCTTCAGAAAGACCCGCTAATTTACTTTTATCTGTAACTACAATAACGTCTTCTTTAAACGATTTTAAAATGTTTTGTGAAAACGCAGTAGACAGCTGAGCTAGCTCTGAGTTAATTTCACGCATTTTAGCTTTTTCAGCGTCGTTTAATTTAGCACCTGCTTTTACAAACTGCTTGTAGTAAAAATCAACTAGGCGTTTATCTTCTGCGTTTAATTTATCTTGATTGTCGTAAATTGTTTGTACGCGCTTAAATAATTCACCGTTTAAGTAAATATCATCTGAGTGAGCAGATAATACAGGCGCCATTTTTTCATCAATACGCTGGTATTCAGCATCTGAAATTAAACCAGATAAGTTATAAAAAGCAGCTGATACGCGATTTAATAGCTCACCTGACAACTCCATTTTAACTAATGTGTTTTCAAATGTAGCAGGAGCAGGGTTGTTAGCAATAGCTTGTACTTGTGCTGTGTGCTGAGCGATACCTGCATCAAATGCAGCTTCGTAATCTTTTGTACCAAACTTATCAAATTCTGGTGCCATATATTGCAATGGGCTAGGCTTAAATAAAACATTGTTTGCGTTCATGTCTTGCACTTGTGCTGCGCCTTCTTTTGCCATGTTTTGTGTATCGTTAGATGAACAGGCAGATAATATTAAAGCACTAGCAATAGTAGTGGCGATCAGGGTTTTACGCATAATAACTCCATAGAAAGATTAGCCGGAATAGGCTTTGCGAGTCGAAAAACCTAGTTAACTTATCAAATTTTGGGGTTTATACAATAAAGTTTATCGGTATTAAGCGGGATTTGAACGCAAATTAGCTAATATTTAGCTTTAAGGGAGGTAAAAGTAGCTCTAAAAGTAAACACCTGAGCTACTTATATAGGTCGTAGATTCATAATTGCCTAGTTATATCCAAGTACAAATTTTCTCTCAGAGCCAAAACTGCTTGGTTGTTGTTGGCCAAACTCTTTGTTAATAGATGCCAGTGTTTGCTCTTGCTCTGCAAGAAGGCACAAAATTTTATTTCGATAATCTAGGCTGCTCTCAAATAAATGTAAGTCTACCTGTGGCTGCAAAGTTGCCAGCCTTTGATTTAAAGTTAGTTGTGACATAGTGATCTCCAATGCTTGTACACTATTTATATAGCACTCGGTGCAATAAAGAGTTAATAAATTGTTCATAAAAAGCATTTTGAACTTATTAACTTGGCGTTTTAGTTATATTATGACTGCTAAACTTACCCAACACTGAACCGCTTTTACTTTACAGTGATTTAAATTTAAAGCGCTCCTTTGCTTGTTTTGGAAAATAAATGACCTTAGAACACATAAACCAAATTCTTGCCTTTGTTGTATTTAGTTACAGCGATGTACACATTACCGTAGCAAAAATTATTCAAGTGCCTTTAATACTTTTTGCTATTTGGTTTATTGTTACACGCGTTGGCAAGCTAATAACAAAAACGTTATTGGCAAAAAAATTAAGCCAAGATGCCGTGCATTTATTCACACGTATCTACTTTATTTTAAGTATCGCAATTTTAATTTTTACATCCTTAGAGGTATTAAGCATACCGCTGACTGCATTTGCTTTTGTATCAGGTGCGATAGCTATTGGCGTAGGCTTTGGTGCGCAAAATATAATTAATAACTTCATTAGTGGCTGGATATTAATGTGGGAGAGACCAATACGTATTGGCGACTTTTTAGAAGTGGGCAATGCAAAAGGCGTGGTAGAGACGATTAATACACGCTCTACACGTATTCGCCGTAACGATGGCGTTCATATGCTTATCCCAAATAGTCAGTTATTGGAGAATACAGTAACAAATTGGACACTGATTGATGGTAATGCACGATCATCGGTAAGTGTAGGCGTTGCATACGGATCAGACGTGCTGCTGGTTAAAAAGTTAATTCAGCAAGTACTTGATGACCATGAGGCTATTTTGGCTAATCCAAAGTCGTCGGTGTTGTTTGATGACTTTGCAGATAGCTCACTGGTATTTAATGCTGTTTTTTGGGTGTGCGCCGAGTCAGAAACCATGCTTAGAAAAGTGCGCAGTGATATTCGATTTAATATTTACGCTGTATTTGAAGAGCATGATGTTGTTATTGCTTTCCCGCAGCGTGATATTCATATCGACGGTGAAATTGCAATTAAGCGCCCATAATCCAAATACAGTCACTATTGGAAGTCGCTCGCGTGCGACTTTTTATAAAAAAGTAGGTGTTTCTATTTTAGGTTAACATGTAAAACAATCCCTTCTTCCTACTCCATTTTATTAAATTCAATAAAGGACATATGTCCGCATTATTAGGGTTTTGCATCTAAATAGTGGTAAAAACACGTGATTTTGTAGTTAAATGTTGCAAAAAAGTTTCTGATTATGTCTGTATTTATGCAGTAAAATTGTCACACAATGGTATAATCTTCATCGTTCGTTCAGCCTTATAACATCGTTTTTGTACTCTCGGTAATAAGGTCCGCGCGCATGACGCAAGTCGCGAAAAATTGAACGAGCCCGCAATGAATACATTGCGCAACACAAAAAACCGTTGAACAAGAGTGCACAAAAAAGGTTAAACCCAACATGAAAGCAATGAAAAGATCTACGTTAGCTACCCTAATCAATGCAACGTTGTTCTCTGCAGTAGCAGGTACTTCATTTTCTTCTTTAGCTGCTGAAGAAAAAACAGCTAAAAAAAGTAATCAACTAGAAGTTATTCAAGTAACAGCTCGTAAACGTGTAGAAAACGCTCAAGAAGTACCTGTAGCTGTCTCTGCACTTCAAGGTGATAACCTTGATGCGTATAGCTCAGCTGGTATGGACATTCGTTTTTTAAATGCGAAAATTCCAAGTTTATCTATTGAATCTTCATTTGGTCGTTCATTCCCACGCTTTTACGTTCGTGGTTTAGGTAATACCGATTTCGATTTGAATGCATCACAACCAGTATCGCTTGTTGTTGATGAAGTAGTTCAAGAAAATGCAATTTTAAAAGGCTTCCCAGTATTTGATGTTGAACGCGTAGAAGTATTACGTGGACCACAGGGAACTTTATTTGGGCGTAATACGCCAGCTGGACTTGTTAAGTTTGACTCTGTTAAACCAAGCCAAGAATTTGATGGTTATGGCTCTGTTTCATACGGTAGCCGTGGCGCTGTAGACACAAGTGGTGCTGTAGGTGGTGCTTTAACTGACCGTTTATCTGCTCGTGTTTCATTATTATGGCAAGACAAAGACGATTACATTGATAACCAAGCTCCAGGCTTTGAAGCTAAAGACGAGCAAGGTGGTTACACTGAAAAAGCGGCACGCGTTCAGTTTTTATATGAAGGCGATGATTTTACTGCTTTATTAAACTATCACACACGTGACTTAGATGGCTCGCCAATTGCTTTTCGTGCAAACGTAATTAAAGCAGGTACTAATGAGCTAGTAGACAACTACGAAAGTGATGTTGTTTATCAAGATGCGGCATCTCGCTCTACTCAACAAGTAGAATCTGAAGGTGCAAGCTTAAAGCTTGAGTGGGAACTTAAAAACCACACAATCACTTCAATTTCTGCATGGGAAAGTGCTGAAATATATTCGCGTGCTGACATCGATGGTGGTTACGGCGCTTCATACACAGATGATATGGGGCCTGGTTTTATCCCTTTCTCTTCAGAAAGTGCTGATGGCATTCCAGATCACGACCAGTTGACGCAAGAACTACGCTTATCTAGTAACTTTGATGGCGATTTAAATTATCAAGTAGGTGTTTTTTACTTCGATGAAGAGCTAACTATTGAAAACTACAGCTACGATACATTCTCAACCCCCGATGCTGGTGTTTTAAATGGTTTTGTACGTCAACAACAAGATACAACTGCTTGGGCTGTATTTGGTTCTGTAGATTATACTTTTTCAGATGATTTAAAAGTAACAGCCGGCCTTCGCTATTCTGACGATGATAAAGATTTTGTAGCAGACCGTACACTTAGCCCAATTGGCGGTGGTGCATTACTAGTAGAGCGTGATGTTAGTGACGACCATGTTAGCTGGGACTTATCTGCAAATTATAAAGTAAACGATGATGTTAACTGGTATGGTCGTGTAGCAAATAGCTTCCGCGCTCCGAGTTTACAAGGCCGTATTTTGTTTGGTGATGAGGTAACTACAGCTGAGTCAGAAACGGTAACATCGTACGAAACAGGTATTAAATCAGACGTGCTAGACGGCCAAGGCCGTGTTAACGCTACGGTATTTTACTACACAATGGATGACCAGCAACTTACTGCTGTAGGTGGTGGTGCTAACTTTAACCGTTTAGTTAATGCTGATAAAACGACTGGCTATGGTTTTGAGTTAGATACGCAGTGGGTATTAAGCGATGAGTTTAATGCGACATTTAATTTAAGTTATAACAAAACTGAAATTAAAGATAAAAACTTAGCTGTGGCTGTTTGTGCACAGTGTACTGTAACTGACCCAATTAATGGTTCAGGACTTGCTGTGCTTGACGGCAATAGCTTACCGCATGCACCTGAGTGGATCTCTAACTTTACGCTTCGCTACACTAAAGAACTTGCCGATGGTAACTTCTTTGCTAGCGGTGATATTTCTTACCGTAGTAAAATCAATATGTTCCTTTACGAATCAGTAGAGTTTGAAGGTAAAGAGCTTATTGAAACAGGTTTGCGTACAGGTTACACATGGTCTGAAGGCGATTACGAATACGAAGTAGCCGCATTTGTTCGTAACTTATTTGATGAGCAACAAGTTATTGGTGCAGTAGACTTTAATAACAATACGGGTATTGTTAATGAAGAACGCTATGTTGGTGCTGAATTTAAAGTTAACTTTTTCTAAACGTTAACCTAAATTGTATTAATTTTGAAAGCCTGCCTTGTGCAGGCTTTTATGTTTTTATAAAGCTGGTAAAGTAGCGTTAATTAATTTAAAGAGATAAGAAAATGGCTGGATTTTGGAATTACCGTGTAATTTTTTGTGAAGCAACGAAAGACGAAGCAGCACAATATCAAATACACGAAGTAGAATATAACCTGAACGGTAAAGTGACTAACTGGTCAGAAACAGGCGCAGCCCCTTTTGGTACAACACTTGATGAGTTGAAAGATGACTCAGATCGTTTAAAAACAGCATTTGAAAAACCAGTACTTAAAGTTATGCGTAAAACACGTGGTTATGAGCTTGTTGATGTTGAAACAGGTGAAGAAGCAACGGGTGAGCCACCAGCAGGTTTGACTCAGTAATAGTATTAATAAAGGCGCTTAGGCGCCTTTTTTATTGTCAAAATTTAGCTTAGGTTAAATAAGGGATGAGGATGACATTAGAAGCAGTATTATTTGATATGGATGGCACATTAGTTGATTCAGAAAGCATGCACTTTGTATGTTGGAGTCAATTACTTAAGCCTTATGGTGTTAGTTATTTAGAAAATGATTTTTGTCAGCGCTTTTCAGGACGACCCACTTTAGAAGCTGCAATAGAGATTAAGCAAGAGCATAACTTATCAGTAAGCGCACAGTTTTTAGCGGATGAAAAATACCGTTTGTTTGGCGAATTTGTAATAACACATTTACCGCCCCTGATGCCATTTACAGAGCAAACGTTGAAAGCTGTAAAGGCGAGTGGCTTAAAAATGGCGCTAGTAACAGGCAGTGCTAAAAGTGAAGCCATGCCAATACTTAAAGGTTTAGGATTTTATGAGCTGTTTGACACAGTGGTAACAAAAGACGATGTAACTAATCCTAAACCAGCAGGAGACCCATATTTATTGGCGCTTGAGCAGATAAATATACAAGCTGGCAATGCAATAGCCGTTGAGGATACATTTACCGGCGTTACGGCAGCCAACAACGCCTTGTTACGTGTTGTAGCCATTGCTAATAGCCATACTCAAGGGCATGACTTTAGCAAAGCGACGTATCAAATGAGCAACTTAGATGAGTTTTGGCAATGGGTGCAATCTCAACTATAGTTTAAGCCAACTTTGACTTGCTTGGATGCGCTAATGTTCACTATCAAACATCTACTTTTTATTACTGTAATACTTTTTACGCAATGTATAAGTGCAGCACAGCCGTCTGTTTTATTAGCGAAAGTATATGATGAAACTAAACATTACGATGTAAGTAAGTATTTAGTCAGCGAGAAATATGATGGTGTAAGAGCCATATGGACCGGCACGCAGTTTGTTACTCGCAAAGGAAATATTATTAATGCACCAACTTGGTTTACAGCGCCATTGCCAAATATATGGCTTGATGGTGAGTTGTGGACCAAACGTCAGCACTTTTCTGAGCTTAGTGGCATAGTCAGAACTAAAATCCCTAACAATCATGATTGGCAAACTATCACTTATAAAGTATTTGATATGCCAGATGAAAACCTACCTTTTAACACTCGTTATAAAAACTATAATGAACTTATTACTAGCCTAAACTCGCCGCATATTAGCGCTGTGGCGCAATACAGTTTTACTAATAACGAACAGCTCACTGGTTACTTTAAAAAAATAACTAAGCAGGGCGGCGAGGGCGTAATGCTTCATTTGGCTAGTGCTAAGCACAGTGATGGGCGAAGCAATGCCTTACTAAAATTAAAGCCTTATTTAGATGCAGAAGCGATTGTAATTACGCACTTACCAGGTAAAGGTAAATACCAAGGTATGTTAGGTGCATTAAGAGTAAAAACAGCACAAGAGCAGGTATTTTCTATTGGTACAGGGTTTAGTGATGAGGAACGTAAAAATCCACCAGCCATAGGAAGTATTGTCACGTACCGATTTCATGGTTTAACAAAAAATGGTTTACCGCGTTTTGCTAGTTTTTTACGGGTAAGAGAGAGTTTATAGCATTTATAATTTTTACAAAGTGTGCTAAATTGCGCGGCCTTTTTGGTAATGTGTGGTGAAGTATGTTTGTAGGTTTTGATTACGGTAGTTCTAATTGTGCTATGGGTGTAATGAGCGAGGGTAATGTTCAATTAGTACCGCTAGAGCAAGGAAAACATTACTTACCATCTACACTTTACACTCATCACAGCGCCTTGGTTGTTGACTTTGTTGCTAAGCATTTAAATGGCACAGCTTATGAGCATGAGTTTTTAACGCAGCGCCAAGCATTATTAAATACCTTGCCTCGTATTAAATCAGACCTTGATTTACAACCTTCAGATGAAACCTTGTTTATTGGCCGTGAGGCAATTAGCGAGTATGTACAGTTTCCTGAAGAAGGGTACTTTGTTAAGTCCCCTAAATCATTTTTTGGCGCAACGGGCCTTAAACAAGGTCAAATCAACTTTTTTGAAGATATCGCAACAGCGATGATTCTAAAAATAAAGCAACGCGCTGAGCTCTCTTTAGGTAAAACCCTCACACAAACAGTGATTGGCCGCCCAGTAAACTTTCAGGCTGTGGGTGGCGAGCAATCAAACCAACAAGCGGTAGGTATTTTAGAACGCGCAGCTAAACGCGCTGGTTTTAAAGACGTAGAGTTTTTATATGAGCCACTTGCTGCGGGTATCGATTACGAGAGTGATTTAACACACGATCAAAAAGTACTCGTTATTGATATTGGTGGTGGTACAAGTGACTGCTCGTTTGTACAAATGGGCCCAAGCTTTAGAGGAAGTAGTCAACGCGATAGCGATTTTTTATCACACAGTGGTAAACGTGTTGGCGGAAACGATTTAGATATTGCTTTGAGCTTTCATGGTTTAATGCCGTTATTGGGTTTAGGCAGTACGTTTAAATCAGGTCTACCTTTGCCTAATCAAGCGTTTTGGCAAGCGTGTAAAATTAACGATGTAAACTTACAAAGCCAGTTTTATAGTGAAAGCCATACCCGAGAGCTAAATGCACAATTACGTGATGTAAGTGCACCTGAGCTTTATAAGCGTTTAATACATTTACAGCAAAACAAGCAAGGTCATCAGTTAGTACAACAAGGTGAAGCGGCTAAAATAGCACTTTCATCAGCTAGTGCGTTTGATTGTGATTTAAGCTTTTTAGATAGTGGGCTGAATAAAAATGTATCGGTAAGCGATTTAGCTGTTGCCGTTGAGAGTAGTATTAGCCAAATAGTTACTTTAGCAAAACAAGCAATCAGCGACGCTGCAACCACGCCAGATATTATTTACTTAACAGGCGGTAGTGCACAATCACCATTGATTAAAGCGGCTTTAAGTGAGCACTTAGGCAATATAAAAATGGTTAACGGGGATCACTTTGGTAGTGTAACTGCTGGCCTGACTAAATGGGCCAGCATGCTTTATAAATAACCTAGATTACAATTGAGGTTTAAAGATCTATTTGTCGGGTTGCGAGGTATTTTTCGTAATCTGGCAATGTACGTTCAAGCTCTACATCCATAAGCGGTGAGCTTAATAACATATCTGCACTCACTTCATTACATGCCACGGGAATATTCCAAACAGCGGCTAAACGCAGCAGTGCTTTAACATCAGGGTCATGAGGCTGTGATGCTAATGGGTCCCAAAAAAATATTAAAACATGTATCTCATGTTCAGCTATTTTAGCGCCAAGTTGTTGATCGCCGCCCATAGGGCCACTTAATAGCTGAACTACATCAAGTCCCGTGGTTTTTTGAATTAAATGCCCGGTAGTACCTGTGCCATATAAAGTGTGCTTACTTAGTATTTCTTTGTGCTTTTCACACCAAAATTTTAATGCTGCTTTTTTACCGTCGTGGGCAACTAAAGCAATATTTTTTTGTGCGGGAAGAGATTGTGTTTTTTGTTCCATGCTGATTCTTTTTTATTAGTTAGCTTAAACTCTGGGTAATAAATCTCTTAACCAAAGTGCAGGTTAGTTAAAATAATAGATTGATAGCAAGGGCAATAAAAACAATACCGGTGATCCTATCAATCCAAAGTTGGCTGTTTGGGTTACGTCTAAAAAACTGTGCAATTTTGTCGCCAAAATAAATATACGTGCAGTCAATCGGAAAAGCAAAAATAGGGTAAAGCAAACCAAAAAAGGCGAGCTGGAAAGTAGCCGATGAAAGCGTTGGATCTACAAATTGCGGAATAAATGCAATAAAAAATAACGCTACTTTAGGGTTTAGTACTTCAGTCATCATGGCTTGAAACATGACATTACTTTTTTTACTGGTACTTATATGCGGTTTATCGGTTTGCTTGCCCTCAGATATAGGCTCTGGCTGCTTTAGCGTGCCTTTAATCATCATAAACCCCAAGTAACATAAATATGCTGAGCCTGCATATTGCACTACGGCATAGGCACTTGGGGAAGCTTTTAGGACTGCGCTTAGGCCTACAACAGCAAAAAAAGTATGAACAACGCCACCTAATGCAAAACCAAAAGCACTTTGCATACCAGCGCGGCGACCATTAGCAAAGGTTTGTGCCATCAAAAATGCATTTGATGGCCCAGGTGCTACTGCCATTAAAAAACTAGCCAATAAAAAAGAAGCTAAAAAGTCAGGGTTGATCATTGAGTGCTGTTAGTTGGATGCAAAGTATGGGCTTTTTTGCTCATTAAAATAAACCAAAGCGGAGCTAGTAATAATAAGTGAAAAGCAATTAGCCATGGTGTGCTTAGCCCTAAATACTGGGTCAATACTACCAATATGCTAGCGCCACTCATTTGCATTGCACCGAGTAGCGCAGAGGCTGTGCCTGCTTGTTTAGGAAAGCTAGATAGAGCCATACCTGCAGCCGACCCTAAACTTAAAGCAAAGCCTAATGCTGCAATTAAAATAGGTAACATAAGCGCAAATGCAGTTTCTATACCGCTAAGCGCGAGCATTAATAACCCTGAGAAAATCAGTATACTTACGCCTACACGCAAAGCGCGCTGGCTATTTCGTTTAATGTACGTTGGTAATATAAAACTTGCGACAATACTTATTACGGCATTTAGCGTAAACCAAAAAGTAAAGTCGGCTACTGTGCCGCCTAAATGTGTAATGAGCCAGCCTGGTGCGAGCGTTACGTACACTAATATAGCCGACATGGCGACCATACAAATTAGACTATTAAACAAAAATATTGGTGTTTTAATAATCGGTGTAAAGCGACGTAAATCTAAAATATGACCCTGGTAATGGCTATCAGCAGGGCGAGTTTCTCTAAAAAAGAATAGGGTAACAATAAGACCCAAAATGGCAAACGCGGTTAAAAATAAAAAGTTCATACGCCAGCCAAATTGAACGGTAAGCCATGCCCCTAAAATAGGCGCCATTGCCGGAATAAAGCACACAATCCCGTTAAGGTAAGTGATCATTTGTCCGCTTCGTTCGCTCCCATATTTGTCACGCACTATCGCAAATGCAACAACAAATGTGGCACAAGCGCCAAAACCTTGAAGCGCACGTGCAATCATCAATATTTCAAAAGAAGGTGAGTAATAGGCAAGTAATGCTGAGCCTGCATATAAACTTATACCCACTATAGCCACTGGTTTTCGGCCAAATTTATCAGCCAAAGGCCCCGCAATTAACTGGCCTAAACCCACTGTTAGCATAAAAATAGCAACGGTTTGCTGTACTTGTTGTTCTGTTACTGCAAATTGTTCTGCAATAGTTGGAAAAGCGGGTAAGTAAATATCGATTGCCATAGGGCAAAATATAACGAGTAACGCTAAGATAAGTAATAAAGTCATATTTGGTTTAGCGGGCTGTGTTTGCATTGAGTCTCCTTTTGCCGAGTATTTTAGGTGGGCACTCGTAAAAAAGAAAGGGCTTATGGCCCCTACATAGATTGTCGTTCTCATTATTTGATTAGATTAAGCTAAAAAGGCAGTATAAATGCGCTTTTTAAAACTGGTCTGATGTGTTAATTTGAAAAAAGTAACTGTTGATGGAAAAAATAATAATGAGTAATAAATCTGCACTTGTAAAAACATGGCATAAATTTAAGCGCCTACCTTTTGGGAATTGGCTTTTTACTAAAGCTGTTTGTTTTAAAGCGCCATACTTTGGCTCGATGAAGCCTTACGTACTTGACCTTCGAGAAGGGCATTGTAGCGCAGTGGTTAAAAATCGTCGTAGTGTTCATAACCATATTGGAACTATTCATGCTATTGCGCAGTGTAACTTAGCGGAGTTGTGTGCGGGCGTAATGGTTGATGCAACAGTACCAGTTAAAACCCATCGTTGGATCCCAAAAGGGATGACTGTTCGCTACTTAGCAAAAGTAGATACTGATGTGACTGCAATTGCGGAAATTGATTTGCCGCATAAGTGGATTGATAAAGAAGATTTAGTAGTACCGGTTAAGCTTTATAATACCCGCAATGAACTGGTTTTCACTGCAGATATTACAATGTACATTACTGAGAAAAAGTAGCGCTTAACTTGATTTAGTTTTATCAGCGGCTTGTTTATTTACAAACGATAAGTCGCTGCCATCTTCTTTCAATAACGCTTTAACTTCTTTTGCGGGCTTAAGTTCTTTCGAAATTAGCTCCGGTTCTTCTTTTTCAAAGCGTTGCTTTAAGCTGCCTTCAATGATTGCGCCTGCATCAATACTCAAGGTATCGTGAAATACATCGCCATGAACATGCGCACCGCTTTGTACTTTTACTTCACTGGCATTAATTGAGCCAATAACTTTGCCTTTAACAATAACGCTTTTAGCTTCAACAATACCTTCAACAACACCCGTTGATCCAATAACTAAATGTTCAACTTTTATGTCGCCATCAATTTGGCCATCAAGCTGCACTTCGCCTTGGCTAACTAAAGTGCCGGTAAGGCGTACGTCTTGTGAAATAATAGACGGTGTGTGATTTACTCTTTTTAGATTAGAGCTCACTGTTTTTTGTTTTTTTCTACCAAACACGAGAAAGCGCCTTTGTTATTTTTAGAGGGTTGACTTGTTTACCGTTAAGTAATACTTCGTAGTGTAAATGAGTGCCTGTGCTTCTGCCTGTGCTGCCCATTAAACCAATTATGTCGTGTTTAGTGATCAGCTGACCTTTTTTTACTTTAATTTTATTTAAGTGTCCAAACCGTGTCACTAAGCCATTTTTATGTTCAAGCTCGATAAAGTTACCATAACCACCATTACGACCTGCACGAAGCACTACAGCGTCTGCTGGGGCAAATATTTCGGTTTTATGCCACCCAGCTAAATCAATTCCTTTATGAAAGGCATGATTGCTATTCATTGGATCTTTTCTGAGGCCGAAGTTGCTCGAAATATAATATTTAGCTTTAGCCAAAGGCAGGGTGTTTGGCAGCTCAGTTAAAAAGTTTTCTAAATTATTTAATATTAATAACTTATCAACGATAGCTAAAAAGTGACTTGGTATTTTTGTTTCGTTAAAGGTATCAAGTGGTCCACCTTGTGCGTTTGTTTGGGCGCTTAATATTAAATGTTGCTCAAGCGCTGATTCAATTCCTGCGCCTTTGACCATAGCTAAAATAGCTTGGTGACGTTCGCTAATTTGGTTATCTAAAAAGTTAAAGCTTTGCTCATAATGTTTATCCAAATTAGCAATTCTTGCTGCGAATGTGATTGGAGTTATTAACTGAGCCTGTTTATCTTTTAGGTTTTCATCGACTAATGGTTCGTGAAATTCATTGCTGTTTTCATTGATTGGTACGTCAAGTTCTGTATCAAGCTTAATGACATCTTTGCTAATTGAAGCGGGAAGGGATTCTATCATGCTTTGCAGTAGTGCCTGCTTTTGTTCAAGCACTGCAAGTTGTTCTAACTGCGTTGCTTGAAGAGCTTGCTGTTCACTGACTTTTTGTTGCCAAAGTGTTTGCTCGTTTATTTGACTTTGTTCTATGTCAGAAATTTTATTTGTTTGTGTGTAAACACGAAAGCTAGAAATACTCAGCCAAGTGAAAGTGACTAAAATAAGCAATGCTACAAGAAGTTGAAACCAAGAGGCTAAAACAACATGCTTAACTTCGCCATTTTGACGAATAAGTAGCTGTCGAGCTGGGAAAAATTTATGATAAAAAGACTTTATAAATACTGACATGGCATATAAACACTGGCTATTAACCGAATTAAGATAGCAATTTGAGTTAAAAAAGCTAGAAAAAAATTGTAACCGTTCAAAAATTAATAAAAAAGGGCTGCTTTTAACAAGCGACCCTTTTATGTTTAATTTATAGAAATGTATTATTTTGTAGGCAGTACTGTGCTCTCTACTGAGCCAAAACCTATACGTACATAGCCTTCTTTTTCACACCAGCCACGCATAATAACGTTATCGCCATCTTCTAAAAAGCTACGTTGTTCGCCATTGCTTAACGTGATTTTTTCTTTGCCGCCACGAGAAAGCTCAAGTAAAGAGCCTGCTTCTTCGTGCGTTGGACCAGACTGAGTGCCTGAGCCTAACATGTCACCTGGCATAAAGTTACAGCCATTTACTGTGTGGTGAGTAACCATTTGTGCCACAGTCCAGTAAGAGTGCTTAAAGCTAGATGTTGATACACGTGTAGGGTTGTGGCCTTCGCTGCGCATTTTTTGCGTTTGAATTTTAACATCCATTTGAATATCAAAAGCACCTTGGTCGCGATTCGCTTTTGATTCTAAGTAGTCCATAGGCTGTGGATCGTTTTCATCACGTGTCCAGCTTGTTCTATAAGGTGCTAACGCTTCGGTTGTTACAATCCAAGGTGATACAGTTGAGGCAAAGTTTTTAGCTAAAAATGGACCAAGCGGTTGGTATTCCCATGCTTGTAAATCGCGTGCTGACCAATCGTTAAATACACAAAAGCCAAATACGTGGTTTTCTGCATTTTCAATCGCAATAGCATCGCCCAGTGCATTACCTTTACCTAAGTAAATACCTACTTCTAGCTCGTAATCAAGGCGCTTGCACGGACCAAATGACGGTACTTCTGCATCTGGCGCTTTAGTTTGACCTTTAGGGCGATGAAATGTTTGACCCGATACGTCAATTGAAGAAGAGCGACCATGATAACCAATAGGTACCCATTTATAGTTAGGTAGTAATGGGTTATCAGGGCGAAATAAACTGCCCACGGCGGTTGCATGGTAAATAGAGGTGTAAAAATCGGTGTAATCACCGATGCGACAAGGTAGTGAAAACTCTATATCAGATTGTGCAACAAGTGTATTGCTAAGTGCTTGTTGGTGCTCAGAGCCTGCTCGTAGTGCTTTTGAAAGCGCTAAACGAAGTGCTGACCAATACTGCTCCCCTAAACCCATAAATGTATTTAGGGTTGCTTCACTTGCTGCATCAGCGGCTGTTTTTGCGTCACCTTTTAAAACGTTTAATTTGCTCAGTTTTGCTAAATCAATTACTTGGTCGCCAATTGCAACACCACCACGAAAGGCCTCATCAGACCCTTTACGACGAAACTCTGCAAACGGTAAGTTTTGAATAGGGAAGTCACAATTATCAACATTAGCTGACTCTACCCAGCTGGTTAAATTAATATCATGGGTTTCGTTAATTAGGCTCATTACATTTCCTTTGGATTTTACTGTATGGCGACAAGGTATAGTTTATTTAATCATACTTGTACTTGGCGCAATACTTTTTAAATATTAAAACGACAAAAAGCAGCGAAGTTCGCTGCTTTTAATTTACTCAAATATTTTATAAAACGCCGCGACGCTCTTGGTCGCGTTCGATTGATTCAAATAATGCTTGGAAGTTACCTTCACCAAAGCCACCATCATCAACACGTTGGATCATTTCTATAAAGATTGGACCGAATAAGTTTTTAGAGAAAATTTGTAATAAGTAACAATTTTCACTTTGGCTATCTACGAGTATCTGATGCTGACGAATTTTTTCTTTGTCTTCTGCAACCCAAGGTACGCGGTCAAAAATAGTATCGTAGTACTCTGGAATAATATCCAAAGTAGCGATTGTTGATTTATCAAGCTTATCAAGAGAGCTTACTAAATCATCTGTTAAAAACGCTAAATGCTGAACACCAGGACCGTTGTATTCGCCAAGGTATTCGTCAATTTGGTTATTATCGTTTCCTTTACCTTCATTTATTGGAATAGAGAAGGTGCCACAAGGGGATTTAAGTGCATACGAAATAAGCGCTGTTTTTTGACCTTTAATGTCAAAGTAGCGTACCTCTGTAAAACCAAATACGTCTTTATAAAAGTTAGCCCATTTTTCCATGGTGCCTTTATAAACGTTATTAGTTAAATGATCGATTCGTATAAAGCCTTTATCTTCTACAACATTTTGCGTTTCTAAATCTTCAAAATCACTTTCGTAAATAGTGCCTTTGTCGCCAAAATTTTCAATAAAGTAAATTAGGCTGTCGCCAATGCCATAAATTGCCGGGTAAGGCATGTTTTTATGTGTTGAATCAGTGGCTGGTTTTGCACCACGCTCTACTGCAGTTTCAAATGCTTTTTGCGCATTCTCAACACGCCAACCCATTGAACAAATAGCAGGGCCATGGCTTTTAGCAAATTCGGCAGAAAAACCTTCACGCTCGTTATTCAGTAAAAAATGAATATCGTTTTGGTTGTAATAAACAATGTCTTTACCTTTGAATTTTTTAAGCTTAGAGAAGCCAAAATCAGTAAATACTTTATCCATATAATCAGCATCAGGTGTTGCGTATTCGGTAAATTCAATACCGACTAAACCTAAATAGTTATTTACTTCACTCATCATTATTACTCCCGCAATTAAGCACTGCGATTATGTGTTGTTGTCATATTGGAGTAGATAATCAACCAGATTTTTGATTTGGGGAAGAGGGGAGCGCTATTTAGTAAATGTAGTATGTGTAAATTTAATAGGACGGTTATTATAAAGTTACGCGTTTGTAATACAGTTAAGTGAAATGAAGAAATATACCATAGGATTGAATGGTGAGTTTTTATTATTAATCTGTTGTTTTTAAATAATAAAAAGGAGGTTTAACCTGCATTAAACCTCCTTTTATAATGAACAAGCCAAAGCCTGTTTGTATTTAATTGTTTACACTTTGAGAGCCGTTACCAAAGAACTTGTTTCGCTGCTCTATCCATAAATTAGTTTTTATTGCTGGAGCTGCTTTGTAGTGACGTTCAATCGTTTGATTTAACACACGCATTGGTTGTTCAAAGGTTAATTTTTGTTGTGCAGCGCCCATACTTTTAATTTCGCCACGGGTCATAGCACGGCCAGCATAGAGTAATGCATTTAAATAACCAGGGACTGTTTCGTAGCCATTATCAGTAAATAAGAGCACTGCTTTGTTGAGAGCCCAACGTTGGTCTATTTCTCCAAACTCTTTTACACCCGCTAACTCACCATCAATATATACTTCAAACACGCCATTTTTTGGCGCTGTGTAAAACACAAACGCTACACGATGCCATGTTTCTGGTTTAGTATCACCAAAATATCCACTTTTCAATGTCGCTTCACCATAACCGCCACTGGGATCAATAAATATATCTGCATCATCTTCTAAATAATCTACTGTTTCAGTTTGGATTATTGCACGATAAGAATCGCTATCTTTTGATGGCCAATATAAATCCATTATTAGAGTGTAGTCAGATACCATACCGTCACTTGCAAAGTCACCATTTGCTGGTGTGTTTAATTCAATTTTAAAACCCTCTGTAGGTGAGTGATCAGTAAAAGCCATTACACCAGAAGGACCATCAGTTAAATCCGCAATATCAAGAGCAGTGGTTGTCTCATAACGGGTATCTTCTGGGCCCCAACCGTCATTTTCTGGATCAAAGTAGTTTAAAACCGATGGACCAAAGTCTGGGGCCAGTGGGTTTGTTGGATCGTCAAAGTTCCAAATTGTTATATTTGCAACATCTTGGCAAGCATTAAGTTGTGTGTCTGTATCAAGGTGAAGACATTGCGTTGTTCTAAAGCGCGCGTATTGATCAAGTAGCCACCATGCTTCGGCAATTGGTTTTACATCATTAAAAGTAACACTGCTAAAAAATAAATCTGGATTAAGTGCCGCACCTTTAAATAAAGCGACATTATAATTTGTCGTTACTTGAATTTCTTCTGGTTTGAGCACAAACCAATCGGGCTGACTGGCAATCATTGTATTTAAATCAGTGCCCGTAACAGTTACTTGATACAGTGAATTAAAGCCAGGTGTGTTAGAAGGCTGTCTTTCAACATAAAATGCTTTGTGAAAATCTTCTTGTGTAACTGTACCTGGCGTCCATCTTTTTTGCACAAGCTCAGGGTTAAGCAGTGCTGCATTAATTGAGCTTGAATGTTTAGTTGCAAGTGCAGTAATACCCGCAACTTCAAAGTCACTTGGATAGTTTTCTGAAATAGCAATTTCTGTATCTGCATCGGGTGCGTAACGTCCCATTATTTCATCGATAGCTAGCTTGGTTTCTTCGTCGGGCTCTATAGATGTTCGTGTATCTACATGTTGATAGTCGTAGCGACTTAGTGCTTTATTGGCAGTATTAAATACTAAATTTAAATCGGTGACACCGCGTGCATAAAAATCTGGTTGAATGATTAAAGCGTTATTATCAAGCTCTATAAAATCCTCACCACCATGAGTATGCCCGCCAAGTACTAAATCTATACCGGGTACATTGGTTGCTATCTCAACATCAGTTCCTTTGCCCAAGTGGCTTAGCATAATCATGTAATCAACGTCATCGCGGTATTGGCTTACAATACTTTGTGCGATTTGTTGCCATTTCCAACTCATTTTAAATTGTTTTATAAAGTCAGGAATAGGGTCATCTTCAATTGGTTCGTCAAGCTCATCCCATGGTACCGACGTCATCCCAAACACACCCAATGTTATGCAGCCAACCTGTACCTTAGCAAAGTCGACACCACCAAAATTCTGACTGTTTTCTCCCTCAAAGCGGGTATTACTGGCAAGTACAATGGCATTATCGTCTTGTGAAAATTCAAGTAGCTTTTCAGGACCCCACGCATAGTCATGGTTCCCTAAAACACGTAAATCAAAAGCCATTAGCTTTACGGTTTCATCAGAGGCTAACCCTTGTGATATTTGCTCTGCTACAGTTCCTTTTTCGTAGTCATCGCCACCATCGGTGAATAATGTATGCGGTGATTCGCTTAGCGCTTTTTTATAATAAGCTTTAATGCGACTAAAATATTGTTCTTGATACCCAAAGCGAGAATGCATGTCGGCAACATGAACAAACCTTACAGATTGCTCTGTTGCATTAGCATCACATGTAGGGCCAACATCAGAAAACGCGACAGTACGTTGCATTTCTATTGCATAGCTACCTAGTTGGTTTACTTGTGCACTAACAAAGCCTTGCGATACCGTTGAATTAGTAATGCTTGACCAAGAGTCTCCGCTTAAACGAGCAATAGTTAATTGGCCGCCTAATACATAGTCGTCAGGTATTTTTATAGTGACAGTCATTGGGCTAGAAAGTTGAAGTGTATCTGGGGTAAGCGTATGTATATCTGAAATGATATTTTTTGCTTGATTAGTCTCATCAAGAACTAATTTTTCGTAGGTTATTTCAGTATCGCTAGCCACTATTTGCCCAGGTGCATTGATAGCAAAGTTACCTTCATCTAATGACGTTTGTAAGCCATTAGCATTGGTAATAATTAAACCGCTAGGTTCGGGTTCTACAGGATCATTTGGATTTACTGTGACTTCATCACCGCCACCACAGGCAGATAAAAAAATAAGGAGAAATACTATTAGAGTGGCACGTAATAATCTTAATGAATGCATATACTGCTGTCCCTGAGTCTATTCAATAATCAATCAGGATATAATATCAGTTAACGGGGGCAGGGCAAAGTTGAATAAAAAATTCCCCCATAGACGCTATGGAGGAATGTATCGGTTATGTTGTTATATTAAAAATAAACAACAATTAAGAGACTTTCTCTTCTAACCCTTGTTTTTCCCATACTTTAGCTTTAAAGGTCATTAGTACTAAAACAACACCAACACCAATGCTAAATAATGCAATTTGTAAGTATAAGTTAGGAATTTCAGAAACATTGTTCGGATCGAAATTACCAGCAAGTAAACCTGCAATAATATTACCGATTGAGTAAGTTAATACAAATACACCCATCATTTGACCAGTGTAACGTTTAGGCGATAACTTACTTACAGCACTTAATGCTACAGGGCTTAAACAAAGCTCACCCACAGTATGTAAAAAGTACGTAGTAACAAGCCAGTAAGGCGCTACTTTTAAGCCTTCAGCTGCGTAATGAGCCGCCATAAACATAACTAAAAAGCCTGATGCCATGATAATTAAACCAATTGCACACTTAACGCTATAGCTAGGTGATACTAAGCTTTTAGATAAGTTAATCCAAAGCGCTGCAAAAAATGGCGATAAAGCAATAATAAACAGTGAGTTTAATGATTGAAACCACGTTGTAGGGATTTCAAAAGTACCAATAAGGCGGTCAGTATAATCGCGAGCAAATAAGTTTAATGACGAACCTGCTTGTTCAAAGCCAGACCAAAAACATGCAGATGCAATACAGACTAAAAATAGTGCCCACATTCTTTGTTTTTCGGCATCGGTTAATTTACCTGTAAAGTAAATAACACCAAAATAAACAAAAAAGATAATAGTAAATACAACAGCTACGTACCCTGCAACCACTGTTGGATTGATTACAATTGCGCCGGTCATTGCAGCCGTAGTAACTGCAGCCGCTGCAATTACAAACGCAGCAATACCAACCCATGCGCGAGAAGTGCCTTTAGGACCTAATGGATTTGCTGGTAAAGCGCTATGCTCTGGTAAGTTATTAAGTGAGCGCTTATATTGCACCAAACCAATAGCCATACCAACAGCTGCTGCACCAAACGCCCAGTGCCAACCTACGTTTTCCATAAAGTAACCACAAACGTAGTAACCAATTAAAGAACCTAAGTTAATACCCATGTAGTAAATAGCGTAACCGCCATCACGACGCTCATCAGCATCACTGTATAGTTGGCCGACCATTGCGCTGATATTTGGTTTTAGCAAACCAGTACCTGTCGCTACAAATATTAAGCCAATGAAGAAAGAATAATCATGTGGAATAGCCAAAATAATATGGCCAATCATAATGATTATACCGCCATACCATACTGCTTTTTGACCACCAAACAATCTATCTGCTAGCCAGCCACCTGGTAAACCTAAAAAGTATACCGCACCTGTGTATAAACCATAAATTGCAGCAGCTGAGGCAACAGTAAAGGCTAAACCTTCTTCTTGTAAGCTTGCTGTCATGAATAATACGAGCATAGCTCGCATACCGTAATAACTCATTCGTTCCCACATTTCAGTGAAGAACAATGTCGAAAGTCCTTTAGGGTGGCCAAACCAGCCACTATCTGGAGCTGAACTCATATTTACTTCCTAACTTTAAGTATTGTTATGATGGCCTTATAATTTTTTGCTTTAGCTATTTTAGAATTTGTAATCACTAAAATGCTCGACCATCAGTATATTATTTGTAGCTAAGATAATGATTTGCTATATGGCAGTAACACCACAAGGTAAGAGACACACCCTTATCCTAGTTACAATTGCGCTCAAGTATACATATACCTTAGTGCTAGGGGAAGTGTTCGCGGTGTATCACCTTATGCCAAGTTAAAACTCAGCATAAGGAACAATAGGGGTGCCTGGAAACTCAAGTGTTCCGTACACAGGATTAAAGTAGTAACGTATATAAAGCTGACCAAAATTTGGTTCGTAAAAGTCAGAACGATCGATGGCTAAGTAACCACCAAAGAACCAATTCGGCGTTATTCTATACTCAAAACTACCTTCAAGATTATATGAAACACCAGAACTTGTTTCACCTTCAAATACAGGATCAACACCTGTTATTGACTCTCTATCATATGCAGCTATTTGCAAATCGCCATCATTAGGGAAGAAATCAATAGATTGAGTTTTTGTTTGCGAGTACGAAACACCGGTTTTTAATCGATAAACAAAATCATCGCCCCAACGCGCGTCATAAGTGAGTGGCACAGATAAACCTACATAGTTTTGTGGGCTGTAATAACCACCATGGCCCCATGTTTCTTCACTTAAATTATACTTGTATGCCCAATGTAATAAGCTAGCGCCTGCGGTGAATTCACGCTCTTGATTGCTAATTACACGGTAATAAGTACCGCCCATCATTCGATAGCGTTGGTTGTCTTTTACATTTTGGCCTTTATATAGGGTAAAGTCGGCGCTTGACCAAAAACCCCATTTTCCGCCTAAGTCGTGTGATACGTTAGCCGTTAGGCCTGTAGAGCGTACACCACCCCAAACTTCACCTGTTTTTACATCTTTAAGACCTGCATAAGAAAGTACCGAGCTTGTAACTGGGCGTTTTTCAAGTTCTAGGCTGTATCCAAAGTCGGCAAAACTGTCTGCGTAATTTACACCCCATACAATGTCTTCAATTAAAAAGCCAAGTGGAGTTGTACCTACATCTACACGCCAGTTTTCGTTTTGCCAACCAATACCTACATCTACACCACTTTCCTGTGGTGTCACTTCATCGATTGAACAGGTAAAAATACACAGTGCGCCTTGTCCATAGCGGCTGCCAGCAAATTGCTCATCAAAGCGCGTTGTTTGTGCGCTAATAGTAGTCGGGTCTACTTTAATAAACCCTTGGCCTTGCCAAAGCGGAAAGTAAGCTTCAATCGGGACTAAGCCCGCACCCAGTGTTGCTTCGCTTTCGGTGCTTGTTTGCCCACTAAAGTTAACACCAATAGCAATGTAGGCTTGGTTTTTGTTTTGCTCGTTTATTAGCTCTCTTTTAGCACCGTTTACATACCATTCATCGTTTTCATCTATTTTTGAAAGCGCTCCGTAAAGCTCTTTTTCATTTAATGTACGATTAGGAAATAGGGTTTGCGCGTACCAAGATTGTGCTTGTTCGGTTTCGTTGAATTTGCTGGCTACTTGAGCGCCTAAATAACGTAGTTCTTGATCGTTGGGTGACTTTTCAACAAGTTGCTTAGCTAAGTAAAGTGCATCCCCTGAGTAATTAAACTCATTAAGAGATGACATGATTTGGCGTTGTAAATAACCTTCTTGCGACGTGGTTTGCGTTATCGCTTTTTGCGTTACTTCTTTTGCTTGAAAGTCGTCCCCAAGTTCTAGATATGTATTAGCAATAGCGAGTAGTGCTTGAGGCTCTATGGTTTGTTTATTTTGTACTTTTTGTTGATACAAAATAACAGCCGCTTCGCGCTGTTCAAGTACTAAGTTTGCATTAATAAGGGCTGTAGTTGTTGCAGGAGTATTTTTATATTTTTGATCCAGCTGGTTAAGCTTAGCAATTAAATCACTACCATTGTAATACTGAGTAATATAGCTATTTTGTAGCTGTACATATTGAGTTGTTTCGTTTTCAGTGGCGCTCTCTGGTAGAACGTACTTTTCAAACCATTGCTTCGTTTTACTCTCATCGCCCTGATCTAAAAGCCATTCACCATAAAGTGTATGCCAATAAGCAGAAAGCGAAGGCTCAGCTTTCAGTGCTTTGTTTATAAGTTTTATAGCGTGCTTTTTTTCGTCGATTCTATACCAGCTTCGTGATAACTCAGCCTGCATAGCAGGTGTTAAGCTCTGTGCTTCTAAGTTACTTAAATGATAAATCGCAGTGGCTTTATCTTTAGCGTCAAGGTGGCGCTCACTTTGTGTTAAAGACTCATTAAGTTGCAGCTGTTGTTCAAGCGCAATAATATCTTTATCTCTGGATTTAAATGGAATGTACTGCAAGGTTTTAATAGCACCTTGATAGTCATCAAGGGAGCGTAAAAAAAGCGCGTGGCTGTAACGAATCTGAGGGTTCAACGGGAATTGCCACAGCACATTATTAAATAAAGCGCGGGCCTCTTCTGTCAGCCCCTTTTGTTGGTATATAAAGGCTAAATCGTAGTATAACCAAGGCTGTTCTGGCGCTATTTCAATAGCGTCTTTTAATACTTTTTCGGCTTGCTCTAAATCGCCTGACTGTGCAAACGTATTTGCCTTTGCGCGGTACTGACTGCTTAAAGAGACAGAATAAGATTCTTTAATTAGTTTCTTTTGATTAAACGATAAGCTGTTATAAAAAGAGGTTAAGGCTTGTTCATTTTGCTCTAATTCAGCTATTTCAAGCAGGCCAATTAAAGCGGTGTTATTAAGTGGAACACTTTTTAAAACAATTTGATAAGTAAGAGCTGCTTGTGAATATTGCCCTTGAGCAAATTGTAATAAACCTTTGTTATATATTACTGTATTAGTTTCTTGTTCTAAGGTGGCTGCTAAATCAAGCTTAAGCTTAGCCGTTTTAAATTCTTTATTATTAATAGCATTTTTAGCTTCGCGTATATAAAGCCAAAGCTTAGCTGTTTTTGCTAATTCTTGTAGTGTTTCACGTTCAGCGAACTCAGTTGTGTACTTTTGTGCAAGAGTAAAATATTGATACGACTTTTGGTTTTCACCAAGGCGTAAATAGAGTGTGCCAAGGCTTCGCATTATAGCGCCGTCTTGCGGGCGGCCTCTTAAAGCTTTTAAAAGTAGAGGTTCTGCGGAGGCAAGTTTATTTTTCTCAAGTAATCTATCGCCTCTTACCCACTGTTGATAAGCAGGGTCGGCAAGCAGTGTTTGGCGTTTTTTATAATCTTTTAGAAAATCTTGGTATTGTAATTCGCCTTTGCTACTAAATGGATAAAGCGTGAAATAGCGCTGATACTGCTTAACTGTATCATTCGTTAAAGGCATTTCTGACAAAGCGCTAAGCCAAATGTATTCAACTTCATTTATAAAAGTAGGGCCCGCGCCATATTTACTTAAAATATTAATCGCTTTTTTATCTGTAAGATTACGCCTAAGTAGGTGGCGTGCATAAGCGACTTCTACCTGCGCAATACTTGGATAGTTTTGAGCTAATTTATCGTAGCCTTTCTTAACACTTTCCCATTGGTCGCTGTCTTGTCCGTACCAGCTTAAATGCTCAAGCTCGTAATCTAATGTAGGGTAGACGTTTTTAAAAATTTGATTATAGATTTCGCGAGCTTGTTCATAACGACCGGCACGAGCGAGTAATCTAGCTTGTTGAATTGAAGATTTGTCTTTGCCTTCAGTACGAGAAAGTACTTTTAGCTTTTCAACGCACGGAGCCTGCTTGGTAAGCCCATTATCTATTTTACTTAATAACTGGTTGGCTTTCGCCGATTCGCCATTAGCAAAATCATAACGTGCTACCGCACACTGTGTTTCTATGCGGGCAGGAGCAATAGCAACTAACTTTCGTAAGCTATCTTCAACTAGTTTATTATTTTGCTGTGCTTCACCAATACCTATTTGGCTTAGTAACCAATCAACAGATTGTGTATCAATATCGTTGACTGTGTTAGCGCTTAATCCAGAACTAAGCGCTAATGTGCAAGCTAGGGCAAACCTTAACGGCATTCAGTGCTCCATACCGGTTGTAGCGTCCCATCTGCTGTAATTGAAAAACGTTTATTTAAAGCACTTGCACCAAACAAGTTAAGTACGCTGTCGTAGTAACGAGTTTGGGTAAATGATTTATCAATCATTAGTTTTTGCTGAATTGCCATTACTGTAGAGTTATCGTTATTAGTCGCTAGTAAAGGTAATAGAGCTGAGTTAAAGCCTAGCGGGCCTCTTTTTTCAGATTTTCCTGACTTAGCAAAGGTATTTAAAGGCACGTAACCACGTTTATTAATTGTTTCTATAAAAGGATTAAATTGCGCTAATAGCTCTTTTTTATAAGGTGCGTTGTCTGCCATCATGCTTGCCCATAAATATACTCTAATAGCGTTGTAACTGCCCAAGTCGCTCGTTTTTTTATCGTAGTAAAAACCGTTATTTGCATCATACATTACCCAGTCAGGGCTAACACCTTGCTTTGCTGTATCTAAAATTAACTTTGCTGACCCTTCGTGCAATTGATGCCAAGGCGAGTGTGGATAAAGCTTTTTAAACTGCTGATAAATAAATAACGGTGAGTAACTCGGGTTTAATTTAAAACGTTCATTATCAAATTCAAAACCGGTAGGAGCGGGTAGCAATGATAAACCTAGACCCGAAATATAGGCAGTTTCTTCACGCATGATTCGCTGTGCAAGTACGGCGGCTAATATGCTGTAGCGGCGGTCATCCCAAAGAATAGCAGCTTGCGATAAGCTGTACGCTATCCATAGGTCAGAATCAGACGCTGGATTTGAATCTAAAATCCCGCCAACATTTTGATTATTAACACCCCATTGCCATGCCGGTAAACGAGTGCTTAAATCACCCTCAGATAAATGTTCTTGCGTCCAATCCAGGACTAGGTCAAACATTGCTTTATCGTTTGCTACGACAGCAAAAAATAAGGCATAAGATTGGCCTTCAGAGGTTGTGATTTTTTGCTCACTCCCCAAATCAATAACGCGACCATCTTGGCTTATAAAGTTACTTTTAAACGTTTGCCATGCATCCCATGGTTGGCATTGCTCTATTTGTGCATTGGCATTAAAGGTAAATAATGCAATCACGGTAAAAAATACATTAATGAGTGACTTCATTACTTATCTCCTTCAGCTAAGCGCTTGTATGTTAATGCTTGTAATAATCGCCATATAATAAATGAGATCAGCAGTAGTGTTAAAATAGACAATAGTGCCAGTACAAATGGGTGATCCGATAAATGGAACCAAATTAGGGTATGCACAGGAATGTGACCAACAAAATATTGTTCATCAGTTTTAATTGTCTTAATGCCTTGAGAATTTATGACCGCAGCACTGCCTTTAATTTGCGCAAGAGCTTCTGAACTCATTAACGCATCATCTAGTAGAGTAAAGGCTTTTTGTGATGTTGCACTAAGCGATACAATTGAACGCTCTGAATCAAACGGTGATTGAAAGCCAGTAATAACGGCCATATCACCACTACTTTTTATACTTACTTGGACTTTATCTGTTGTCTGCTCATCGTAAGCACCGTTGTATATGGCTTGTTTTATAGCGCGCTGATTATTATCAAGCAGGATATTAGTTTGCGCATCTTCATCTAAGTTATTAGCAATGCTATTAGGTTTTGCGATTACTAAGATGTCTTTATCATCTAAGTTGGCATCTTCATTTAAATGAGCAACACTTATTCTATGAGCTGGGTAGCCTGTAATAGCACCAAAGTGGCCTGTTAAATTAAACAATACAGATAGTGCTTTAGGTGATGGAACTTCATCTATCAATACTAAAGTTTGTTGTAAGTCTGCGTATTTTGTAAATGGGAATCCGCTGTTTGCAAATACATTTAAATCAGGTAAAGCCATGTAATGATCAAACCCACTTACATCAATGTTAGAGTTTCCATCAATTACTCCGTATTCGCCACCAGGTGGAGCAATGGCACATTCGCCTTTTTTAAGTACTGCAAATCTAAAGTCAAAATTTAACTCATTTCGGCTGGCAAGATTAATACCGTCTAATGAAAAGTCTTCAGCGCTTTGCGTTGTGTCTGTATTAGCAATTAAAGGAAGCAACGTTTTAGCGGTAGTTAACGATGTGTCTTTTTTATCAAGTAAAAAACCACTTATAAATTCTTGGTTTATTAGCATGTTTAAACGTGAATTTAATGTTTCGCTCTCTGGCGTATTACGGTATTGCAAAGTAATAGGAATACCTTTTTCACGCCAAGTAAATAAATCAGGTGCAAAACGAACATTTAATTTTATAGGGCCGTTGTTAAGACCCTCAGCTTGTAACTGAGTTGGGTAGTCAATAAGCTCGTCAAAGTGCACGGGACGATCGTTTCTTAGCCATCTCGGCGCATCATAAGCTTTACGCAGTGGGAGTTTGTTAATAGCCTCGATGCTTGCACTTCGGCCAGTCATAATTTTATGACCAAATACAAGACCAGTGACCGCTGTTTTTAAGTCTTTTTCGTCACGCCCCAAAATTAACAGCATTTTATTGTATCTGTGAATAGGGCTTGAAATTAGCTCGACGGTTGGCTTTTCAACATCTGGATAATCTTTTAAAAAATCAGGTTTTGAGTCATTAGTAATAAACACCACACTGTGCTGCTCTGGTGCTTTATTTAAAACTACTGGAAAGTTAGCGCCACGCCAGTCAGCTTGTGCGCCAAACCAACTAGATAAAGTGGCTGCAGCTTCTATTGCTTGTGTATTAGGTGTGCTTGCAAATACAAAAGGTAAGTTTAATTTGTTGTAATCTTTAGCATCAAAAAATGGTTCTGGTAAATATTCAAGGCGGCTATCAATTGCTAACTGTTTTTGATCAAGCGTGATATGGCTTGATTTGTTTATTTCAGTCCAAATTGAGCGGCTAAAGTAATCTTGGCATCGTAAGTCGTAGTAGCCAACTAGTTCAAAGCGAATTTGGTTGTAGTCTTGAATGTATTTAGCATTTAGGTCTAGGCTATGACTTACCGTATTTTTTACAATACTTAATTGCTCATTAATAGGTAAAACAGTAACTAAGTTATCGTTAAAATAAACTTTTAAATGCGATACATTAGCCAGCAATGAAGGTGAGTTGGTGTACGAAAAGTTAAGCTTTAGATTAGTGCTTAATTTATCAATTCTATTTGTGAAATCGACTCGAGAATTATTATTCACGCCGTCGAGTTTATAGTCGTTAAACCCTAACTTTTCAAAGCTAAGACGTAAACTAGAAACCTGAGCGCTCTCAGGGTAGCCATTTACAAACATAGTTTTGTCGTGCATAGGCTCGATAGCGAGCACTTGATATGCGCTACTAATAAGCAACAATGTTAGAAATGTATTAAGTAACTTTTTAATCATAATTATTATGCACTATCGGTTTTTTTGGAGTAAATGAATTTATGTAAATGACGGTATTAGTCATAAACTTAATTATTGGTTGTAACGCTCTTGGAGCATGAAATAGTAAATTACTAAAGCCCCGTAAACTTGTTTTTTGCACTTCTTTAAAGCTATACGATGGACGGTCATGTCTAAAGTTATTTTGCCAATCTAGCCATGCATCTGCTCTTGAAAAAGTACATTGTATAAAAGCTCTTTGTTTTTCTAGCGATAAATCTTTAAGTGTAAGGCCAATTTGTTTTTTACGGGTATTACATACATAAGTTGTAAACGAAAATTGCTTGTTACCGCGACTCATTAATAATTCAATTTTATCGTTAACGCGGCATAAATGTGCGTGTTCAGTCTCTATACCTACACCGTTATCTGAATAATCCGTTATTTTTACTTTTAAAGTATGACCATTTGCTAAACGAACGCCGGCAGGGAAGTTTGCTTTGATACGATGCGAGTGCCTAACTTGGCGTGCTTCGGCAGCAACCGCAACCGCAGCGCCTAAAATAATAATATTATAAAAAGCCCAACCCATACTTATTATCAGTACGCCAATCTGGCTTGAGTCACCTAAAAACAGACGTAATATACCGACTATTATGCCTAGTAAATTAATAAGTAAGAGAATTAAATACGGTTTAGAAATACCCCAGTCGTAATGCTCTTCATCATTTAAACCGCCTTTTTCGGTTACGTTAAATTTACCCTTATTAGGATTAAATAAAGCAACGGTTGTTGGTTTTAATATGTACCAAGCAAGTACTGACTCATACACTTCACCCCAGAAGGAGTAACGGTATTTACCTTGAATGCGTGAGTTAGTTGCTTTTATTTGAATTAGTGTCGGTACCACATAGATAAAAATAGCGATAAAAGGGGCATAAATTATGTAGGCATTAAAATATATCAACGCTAAAGGAGCGGTTAAAAATACAATACGAGGAATACCCGATAGGAAATGCAGCATTGCATTTATATAACATAATCGTTGAGGAATACTTAAACCTTTACCCATTAACGGATTATCAAGTCTAAATATTTGCGCCATACCACGCGCCCAGCGGATACGTTGACCTATATGCGCTGATAAACTGTCGGTAGCAAGGCCTGCGGCTTGTGGAATGTTTATATAAGCTGTTTTATAACCAGCGCGTTGCATACGAAGAGCCGTATGTGCATCCTCAGTTACTGTTTCAAATGCAAAACCACCAATATTATCAAGCGCTTCTCGTTTTAATACGGCGCAAGAACCACAAAAGAAGGTTGCATCCCACATGTCGTTACCATCTTGAATCAATCCATAAAACAACATATTTTCGTTAGGAATTTGGCTGTGGTTATTAAGGTTTCGCTCAAATGGATCGGCTGAGAAAAAGTGATGCGGTGTTTGCACTAAACACACTTTACTGTCTTTTAAAAACTGCCCCATTGTCATTTGTAAAAATGAGCGAGCAGGAACGTGGTCACAGTCAAAAATTGCGATATATTCGCCATCGGTATAGCGCATAGCGCTATTCATATTACCGGCTTTAGCATGATTGTTATCCGAACGCGCTAAATAACCCACTCCAATTTCGGCTGCAAAATCTTTAAACTCTGAGCGCTTACCATCATCTAATATGTAAACATTTAGTTTATCGGCTGGCCAATCGATACTTAAAGCCGCGAGCGTAGTGGGCCTTACAACGCTTAACGGCTCGTTATAAGTTGGAATATATACATCAACTGTTGGCCACAAGTCAGTGTCTTTAGGCAAAGGAACTGGTTTTCGTTCAAGTGGATTAATTGTTTGAAAAAAACCTAAAATAAGCACAAGCCAGGCATACGTTTCAGCAAGTAATAAGCCCCCACCTAGCGCAAGTGCAAGCGGGTCATCCCAGTTTAAAGTTTCAGTGTAACGCCACCATAAATAACGAGAAGACGTAGTTACTGACAAGGTGATCATGACAATGGTTGCCATTTGGCCTTTTACTCGCTTAAGTGCATACGCAACTAATAAAATAAAACTTATAAAAACGGCTTGAGCTTCCAAGCTAAAAGGAATTGTAATGAATATTGCTAATAAAAATAAAATAAACGCGAGGATGACGTATTTAACTAATTTATTTTGCCATACACGTGCATCAGCCATCGCTTTAAAAGCACTCTTTTTAGGACCTTTTTTGTTTTTTGATAGTAGGCGCTTTAATAGTTTACCTAACTTTAAATCAAACCAACGTAATTGCCTTAAAAGGTAACTAACGCCATCATAAAAATAATTAACCGCATCTTCTTTTACAGAACTCGGTTTAAGCTGGTTTTTAAAAAATACTAAAAAAATACTTTGGATAACAAAGCGTAATATATTTGAGTAAATATAGGTTCGATAAGGCAACCTTAAATGAGGGTAGTAGTCATAAAGGGTAAACTCAAAGCTGATTTTATGCTGTTTAATGTTTATAAATAGCGAGCTTAAAAGTGTAATAAAAGGCATTAAGAAAGCTTCAATTACATTTACTTTATGTTGATTAAAGTAGCTGTGAAACTTAAATAATATGTACCGAACTAACTTATCAGTAAATAAAATGCTCAGCAGCAAGTATAAAGTACAGTGGATAGGGCGCTGATAAAATAATGTAATACTCATTTTATAAGGCTACTTTACTAACTAGCCAACCAGCTAGCGTTTCAAAGTCATCATTTGCGACACTATATGGCGCGCAGTTAAGCGCTACATTTCTGTATGCGGTTGACTCTTTAATAACTTCGTCACTGTTAATAAAAAAAGGAGCCATAAGCGGAAGCGTTGATTGCCATAGAGAAAACAAGTCAAATTCTAGCGTAGATGCAGAGTTATATCGGTTAACTAAAAAGTAATGCTTCCAGTCGGTATCTGAATTTTTGAGTGTTTGTAGGCGCCTATAAATTAAGCTGTGACAAATAGCATCACAATTTACCAGTTCAATAACAATATCTTTTTTTTCTAACGGATAATGAGAAATACTAATATGTGAAGGGCAGTCAAAAAGCACCCAAGCTTCGTCACTATAATTTAGGTTTTTGCATTTATCGACCATTTTAGTGATGCTATTGGTGCTCGTGTCATCACTATCACCAAATGGTAAAAATACAATGCCATCGTTATCTTGGTGAAAATGCGCAATTGCATCTTCAAAGCTTGCTTCATTACTCCAGCCTTTGGTGTATTTCCATGGCAAACCAAAATGTAAACCTAAGTCACTTTTTGCATCTAGATCGATTGCAATAACATCAACGTCAGATTTTTTTAGTACGCACGCTAGGTTTGCAACCACAGAGGTACTGCCTAAACCGCCTTTGACACCTTTAATGAAAACTCTTTGCAACTGATGTTTTACCTATTGTTAATTGAACTAGCTTACATGTTTAGTTCGTTGTTTATTTCTTTAAGTAATGCGTACTTATTAATTGTATTATTATTTTGCTGCTTGTTTACAATTTCTATGTAGTCATCACTTTTACCACCAAAACGCAGTGCAAGGTTTTCTATGTCGCTTGATGTTAACGTTTGTGAGTTTTTAGATGTTAAGTTGTTCATCTTTACCTTAACAGTTACGTTAATTATTTTGATTAAATGTGGACAATATTTGGCTATTATATATAGAATAACGGTTAAAACTAGTAAAAAAGTATTTTTTATAGGGCGTTTTAAATGCATAACTTTAACATAACGGGATTAGAGCCTGCTGCAAAAGAGTTAAAATGGGCTTCAAGTTACGCTGTTTTAGCCCCTTTAGACAATTTTTCAATCGAATTGGCGTTACATTCAATTAACCAAAGCTTGGCTAATGATATATATATAGTTTCCCAAGAGATTGAGTCATTTTTTGATTCTTCTTTTTCTGCACCGTTAAACTATGCTTATAAACATAATCGAGTTCACCCTTTTTCGTTGGCCCCACAAACACAGCATTATTCAATTGAGAAAATTAATTCAGCTATTATAAAAGAAATCAGTGCTTATAAACGTCTAAACACGGCACTTGTTTTTGTTCACTTTAGTACAACACAGCTAAACAGTGCTAGCGAAAAAAGCTTAGAGCTGATGATGAAAGAGTATAGAGATTTCACTCAAAAGACGGGTGCTACATTATTACTCTTAATATCTGGACCTGATATTGCTAATTATCGTTTTTTAGTTAGACGATTAAACAATGTATTTGATGGACTAGTTTTTGTTGATAACGATGCTGCGGTGCGAGTACTTGAATATGACTACTGGCGTCATAGTACCGGTGTTATCGCTGGTGAACATTATCAGTTATTGCTAAGTAAAAACCAGTTTGTTGTTCAAAAGGGAATAATAAGCGAGAGTAAAACGGCTAAAAGTTCAGATTTTTCTGATGAAGATGATGTATGGCTAGTGCAAGGTGCGGTGCCCGAAGGTACTAAACTACCGATGCACTATAAAAGTGTGAAAGATAATAATGACTTATTTAATAAAGGCCCAAAGGTAGAGGCAGCTACATTAATTTTTGCAGTAACGCGTTATACCGATTTAGCGTTATTAGGTAAGCAGTGTTTTGAGCTTAGAAAAAACTGTGGACGCTGGTTAAAACTTGTTATTCAAAATGTAGACGGTGTAATTCGTCATCAAGATGAATGCTTATTTTTAACCTTGGGTGTAAACCTTATTTTATATAGTTTTTCAGAGCCTTCTCGGTTGCTCTCACAAGTTCAATCTATTCAAGGTTTTCAGTTTTCAAGACCTTTACCTCCCTCTGTTGAAGATGTGTTAAAATACACTGAAAATACCTTTTCAAAGGGGTATTTACCTTTCATTGAGTTTACAAAACAAGTAGAAATTCATAGTGACTCAGCCGTTAATCTAGGTGTGAGTGGTGTGCTAGTGAAGCTTGAACTACTGCCAAGAATAGACCCTATTCACCCTTTGCATTTATTTCATATTAAGCGCGAAGGTGATGTATTTAGTATTGCAGATAATACAGTTTATTTATATTTGCATGCTTGTAGAGAGAATGACGTTGATAATGCAATTAAGCATTTGTTTAAATTAAAAACGAGTGATTTTTTTGTGCAGCAAAATGTAATTTCTGATCACTTTTACATTCAACAAGAATGTAAGCAATTAAGGCGTTTTTATAAAGGTAAGAGTGTTGTAGATTTCTCACAAAAACTTGCTGAGAATGATAGCTATAAATTTGCACCTGATATAGCAAACAGTATTACTGAAAACATTAAAACGCCAGAATTCTCTAGCAAAAGTCGTCCAGATGCTAAGCCCTTTATAATGAAATTAAGAGATAACTTATGAGTATGAATCAGCTCTTAATTACCGTGTTTTTTGCAATGCTGCTTGGCGCGGTGCTTTGTGTACTAGGCAAATACATTTTATCTCAAATAACAAAATATTATTATAAGCTTACTTTTAAACATGAAGTACTAGAGCCTTATACACCAAATACAGTAAAAAAGGATAAGCAGTGAAATTATCAGGTTTAGGGGTTTGGAACCTTTATTTTTTAGTTAAATTTGCTCTGTTTTATTACGGTGCAATTGATTTTAACGTACTTAGTAATGCGGCCTTTGCTGCATTGCTTGCGATTAAATTTAAACAGCCATTAATAGAAAAAGCAAAACACCTATTGGGTGGAGTCGTTGCAGTCGTATTACTTTATCAAGACTCATGGTTGCCACCAATAAACAGGTTGACTAAACAAGCGGGTAACGTTCAAGATTTTAGTTTTGGTTATTTTATTGAGTTATTAACCCGTGTTATTAATACTGATATGGTATTGGCTTTGTTCGTAATTAGTGTATGTTTTTGGTACACATCGCAATGGATACGCTTTACAACAGTCACTATTGTTGGGCTGTTAGTTGTAGGATGGCAAGGCGATAGCTCTCAATCACAATTCGTTAATAATGTGGCTAATCCTGTCGCTGCTACACAAAGCCAAAATAATACTCAAACACAAGTGATCACTCAGGCAGCGCAATCTCCTGATCAAAAATTAGCTGATTTTTATCAACAACAAAGCTTATTAATGAGTCACTTTCCAAGCCAGGTAAATGGTGAACTGTTTGATGTAATTATTTTGAACATATGCTCAATGGCTGTTGCTGATTTAAATGCCATTGGTGTAAGTGTTACTGATATGTATAAAGACTTTGATGTGGTGTTTTCAGACTTTAACTCGGCTACATCATACAGCGGACCAGCTGCGGTAAGGCTACTGCGTGCTAGTTGTGGGCAAACTAGCCAAACCGCATTATTTAAAGAGGCACCTGAACAATGTCACTTATTTAAAAACCTAGAAAAACTAGGTTATCAAAACAATGTTGTGATGAATCACGACGGACATTTTGATGAGTTTAAAGGCTTAATTAATAAGTACGGTGGCCTAGATAGCACACCATTTAATATTGATTCAATGCCAGTGGCACTTCGAGGATTTGATAATAGCCCTATTTACTCAGATGAAGCTGTGCTGGATGGTTGGTTAGAGCAAGCTGATGATTGTAAGCCGTGTGCTATGTACTACAACACCACAAGTTTACATGACGGTAATCAGCTAGAGAATCAACCAAGGGTGAATAGTAAAGATACATACCCAATCAGGCATAAAAACTTGTTTGCTGATATTAACCAGTTTGTAAAAAAATTAGAAAAGCGTGGTCGCAACGTTATGTTGATGATAGTGCCTGAGCATGGCGCTAATTTAAAAGGTGATAAAGTACAATTTGCAGGTTTACGTGAAATTCCGAGCCCTGCTATTGTGTCTGTACCTGTTGCGATTAAATTTATAGGCCCAGACGTGCAAAATTACTCGCAAATTGTTGTTAATAATTCTACAAGTTACTTTGCGCTTTCGGAGCTAGTAAGTAAGACGCTGCAAACTGATGTGTTTGGTGGCAATAACAGTGTTGCTAATTTACTCGAAAACTTACCTATAGCGCCTAAAGTGGCTGAAAATGAAGGCACTATAATGATGTATGTTAATCAACGACCATTTATACAGTTAGATGGCGGTGATTGGTCAGCTTACCCACAAGGTAAGTAGTCTCATAATAAGATTTAATAAACAGCACTGGTATAGTTAAATATAAATATCAGTGCTGTTTTTCTTCGTTTAATTACATCCCACCCTTTGGCTCTAAAAGCTATTTCGTCCAAAAATGTTTACAATAAACTACCTTCTCAAAGCGACTTAGCGTATTATTCGGCTAATATAGTTTTTCCTTCTTTGAGGATGTATGCGTCTAGATATTCACTGTGCTGATCGAATTGGTATTGCTCAAGAAATCCTTAATATATTAGTTAACTACAGCGTTGATTTAAAAGGAATTGAAGTCGATTCCGTTAATTGTCGAATGTACGTTAGTTTTCCCGAAATTGAATTTGAACAATTCCAAAAAATTATGCCATCGATACGTTTAATCGACGGTGTACATGACGTGCGTACTACTGCATTTTTACCCTCTGAGCGTGAACACAACGAATTAAATACTTTACTACGTGCATTGCCTGATGGAGTCATCTCTATTGATGCTAAAGGCTGGGTACGTTTATGTAATGATGCAGCATGTAAAGACTTACAATTAATTGAAAAAGAAGTTATTGGTGCAAATATTAATAACTTACTTAAAGGCTTTAACTTTACACGTTGGTTAGAGGGTAAAGAAGTGCTTGGGCAAACCACACGCGTTGAAGTAGCTGGTGAGGATTTTATTGCAGACATTTTGCCAATTGCAGTGCCTCAAGGTAGTGAAGGTGATGTACTTGCGGGTGCGGTTATTAACATTAAATCGCAAAGTCGGTTAGGACAGCAAGTCAGTGCATTTAGGCGTTACGGGCAAGAAAGCTTTGCTACTATTCATAACTTTAGTACGGCAATGCGCCGAGTGGTGCGTGAAGCACGCAAAATGGCGCAGCTAGAAGCCCCTATTTTGATTACCGGTGAAACTGGTACAGGTAAAGAACTACTCGCGCGTGCGTGTCATTACGCATCTAATCGCTCAGTTAAACCTTTTATTGCGCTGTCGTGTGCTTCGCTTCCCGATGATGTTGCTGAATCTGAGTTATTTGGTTATGCCGGATACGAAGAAAATGCAGCACCAAAACGTGGCGTATTAGAGCAAGCTGATGGTGGAACTGTGTTTTTAGATGAAGTTGGCGAAATGTCGACTCAACTACAAACAAAGTTACTGCGCTTCTTACAAGATGGCACATTTAGAAAAGTAGGCGATGAGAACGAAGTTAAAGTAAATGTACGTATTGTTGCCGCTACTCAAAAAGACTTACCTGCAATGGTACAAGAAGGGGTTTTTAGAGAAGATTTATATTACCGTATAAACGTACTTACTTTAGAAATAGCGCCACTAAGAGATAGAAAAGCAGACGTAGGACCGCTGGCTGAGCATTTTATTCAAAAATATGCACAACAAAATGGTCATGCAATTCCTGTTTTATCACAAGAGTGTTTAAGCTTTTTACAAGCGTATCCGTGGCCTGGAAATGTTCGTCAGCTTGAAAATGCAATTTACCGTGCAGTGTCCTTATTAGATGACAGTGAACTTCGCGTAGAGCATTTACAGTTACCCACTTTCACCCATGATTTAGGGTATTTAGAGTCTGATTTTGAAGGCTCACTAGATCAAGCGGTTAAACGTTTTGAAGCGACTTTACTTCGTAAGCTTTATCCAGCGTATCCAAGTTCACGCCAGTTAGCTAAACGATTAGGCCTAAGCCACACGGCTGTAGCTAACAAGCTACGTGATTACGGTATTAATCGAAAAACAGTAAAAGTGTAATTGACATAAAGTAATTAAAATATGGGGGCTAATTTTTAGTGCCCATATTTTTTGTTACTCCATCAATAGCAATCGTCTCGATACCTTCTTCGTTAAAGTTCATTACAATGCTGGCGTTATTACGAGTGAAAAAATAGCTTCGGCCATTAAGCTCAATCACATAATCGCCTTTTACGGGGTCGCTAAATTGCTGCTTTTTTAAAGTGACTTTATGCCCACCAATTTGCCATTCAAACTCTTTAATAAATCCATTGTTAAATTCTTGCACCCATACTTGGTTGTCATCTTTTGAAAGGGTGATAGCGACTGAATATGAGCTAGGAATTTGCTCCATGTTGTAACTCTTAGAGCCAATAGTGAATTTTTCAGCTTTTTGTTGCCACTCAAAACCAAATTTAAACTCTTTTACCACACCGGTAGGGTAAGTAACAGAGCCTTTACCTGGTAGTGAAAAGTCGGCAAATGCACTGTAACTAGGTATTAATAAAACTAGCGCAGTGATAATTTTTAGTTTTAATTTCATGAGTTATCTTTTTATTATAATAATGATTTAAGATTAAAGTAGAATATTCGTCTTAGCAAGGGGCTATGCTACACTCGAATAAATTTAACTGGTAAGACCTTTTTTGTGAACTTATATATTCGACTTTTATTACTGTTTTTTAAAATCAAACGAAACACACAATATCAAAATTTACTTGATACGGTAGATATTGATTACAAAGCTTTACCTACTGATTGCGACATTAATCTACATTTAACTAATTCACGTTATCTCGCGATGATGGATTTATCTCGCACGTGGATGACTGAACGAGTTGGCTTACTAAAGCAAATAATGAAGCGTCGTTGGTTTCCGATTGTTAATGCGACTGCCATTACTTATATCCGCGATATTAAACCTATGCAGCGATATACAATAAGTACTAAGTTAGTTGGCTGGGATCATAAATACTTTTATATTGAGCAAAAGTTTCATTCAGAACGTGGCTTACATGCTATAGCTTATGTACGCGGTGTATTTAAAAGTAAAAAAGGTATTATAAGTATTGAAGAAATGCTTGAAGTTGCTGGTTTTGATGGACAAACACCTATATTGCCAAGTGAAGTTATGCACTGGAAAGAAATGCTAGAGCAGAAAAAGTTAAGTAACTTACCCAAGTAACTTATAGTTTTTACAAATGAAAAAAAAGGCCTTTCGGCCTTTCAACACACATTATAAGCTGGTTAACTACGCATGGCTTTGTTACATGCTTTAAAAGCTGTATCTAACACCGAACATAGCAACAACAGGGTCAAGCTCAACCGTTGATGTGAGGGCTTTTGCACCATTAGCATAAACGGTGGCATCGGTATCAATATCCATAATTGATACCATGGCGTGTAGACCCCAATTTTTATCAATCTTATAGTTAGCACCTACCTGAGCCATAAAGCCAAACGAATCATCTAATTTTACTTCTACATCGTCTGTACCTAGCGTCGCTTTAAGTGCTTGAGAAGGTTGCTCATCAAAAAATGCGGTGTAGTTTATGCCTACGCCTATAAAAGGTCTTAGCGCATAACTTGTATCTAAAAAGTGGTATTGCGCAACTAATGAAGGAGGAAGTTGTTTTATATCAGCAATTTTGTTGCCGGCTAAACCGCCTGTGCCATTCACATCGTGTGAAAACGGTGTTGCTGCTATCAACTCTAGCACCCATTGATCGTTAAATGCATAATCTACGGTGATACCCAGTTGAGTATCAGAATCACCTTTAAGGCCCAGCGTAGGTGCTTCATTAATAGCTGAGCTACTGTTATCAGGGTTTACGTTAATGGCGCCAACATTTACGCTAAAGTTAGCGTGTGCAGCTGGAGAGAGTGCTAATAAAGAGGTTAATAATGCGATGCTAATTTGAGTTTTCATGTTGTTCTCCAAGAACTACTGTTTGATTGGCGCTATTATTACCGAGCAATAAAAATGAAAACCTGTTCTAGATCAAAGTTTCAAAAATGTTTGAACCTTGTGAAGTGTTTTATTGATTTAGATTAATTTTAGTGTCGTTCTGCTTTTGTAAAGATTGACATATTTATTTGATTAACAGTCACACGAATAAATTAAGGCAGGCATTGCTTAGTCATAAACTCGCGTTTTATCAAAGACTCTTGAATAAACAACAAAGTATTTTTTATCAGAATTTTAAAAGCACTAAAAGCGATGGGTACTTAAAAAGCTTTAGAAGATTAAAAATGCTATTAAGCAGGTTTTTATACCAATCTGTAATAATACCTAATAAATTTTAGGAATTAAATAGCCCCTAATTTGAACGAATTTTAATGCGCAAAGATCAACAGACCCTAAATATAAACCGAGTACTTTATCAGTTATGAAAGTACCCGGTGAATTGGCTATTACTTATTAATAGTTATTCTAAATAACGTTTAGCTTTATTTTCTTTTATATTTTCAAGATCGACTAATACCAATCCATCAATACAATTATTAAAATCGGGATCAATACTAAAACTTAAAAATTGCACTCCACCTGGTTTACAAAGTTCAGTGTATTGCTTAAATAAAGTAGGCACTTGAGCACTCATATTTGCTAACACATGTTTTAACTCTACAAAATCCTCTTTAACGTCATCTCCGTTAAAAAGAGCATGGCACTGGGTTAGCTGTTGCTCAGTTAACTTAAACTCATTATTAGGTGTTGCTAATTCAATACCACTTTTATAGTAATGCTGATAGTAATAAACGAGCATGGCTTTTGCTTGCTCGGGCAGAGCATTTGATACACTTACAGCGCCAAACAAGTATCTGTACTGTGGATAGCTTTTTATAAAAGCCCCAATGCCATACCATAAATAGTCGAGGCTCTTACGTCCCCAGTATTTAGGTTGTACAAAGCTTCTACCAAGCTCAATTCCTTGTTTTAGATAGGGCGTCATAGCATCGGTGTAAGTAAATAAGCTGTCGGTATATAAGCCTTCGCGGCCATGTTTTTTTATAATGTCTTGTGCACAGGCTAATCGGTAAGCACCAACTAGTTCTAGTTGCATAGGATCCCACAGTACAAGGTGTTGGTAATCCATATCGTATTTATCTATATCACGACGCTTACCACTACCTTCACCGACTGCTCTAAATGCAATTTCTCTAAGGCGTCCAAGCTCTCTAAAAATAGGGGAGCTTCCTGTATATTGATAGAGATGAATATGCATACCGTCTTGTGTTTTGCCAAGAAGTTTGCATTGCTCAATTGCTTTTTTTAGCTCTTTTCTGCACTCAGGAACCGCAATAGGGGTTTGTGTTTTAAGCGGCAAGGCTTTTTTAGTGGTAAGCCTATAAAGCTGTTTTCGTATAAGGTTTACAACTTCTTTATCTTTAAGGTTTTCTATTAAGTAAGATTCAGGAGGGATAGATGCACCAATTTCAAACTCTAAAGATTTTTGGCGCTGCTTAAACATTTCAGCCACTAATAGTAAACTTGCTAGCGGCTTATAAATCATTGATGTGCCATAAAAAAGCGGACTGTTTTTGGCTTTAATATAAATAGGTAAAATAGGGCAATTAGCTTTTTTTGCCATACGTAAAAAGCCACTATTCCATTTGCAGTCTTTAATGCCCATTGGCCCTAATCGTGACACTTCTCCTGCTGGAAATATAAGTAATACCCCATCATTTTTTAAATGGTTTTGTATATTACTAAGCTCTTGTTTTTTACTCATGCCTGATAAGTTATCTACGGGGAGTAAAAGTGAGTGCATTGGAGTAACCGACATCAACATGCGGTTTGCCACTACTTTTAAATCCTGTCTTACAGTTGAAAGTACTTTGATAAGTGCTAAAGCATCTAATGAACCAATAGGGTGGTTAGCAACGATAACAAGTTTACCCTCATTAGGAATATGTTCTATCTGCTTAGGTTTATAGCGCGTATCAAAATTGAGTTCATCGAGCACTTGTTCAACAAATTCTAATCCTTGTAGGTGAGGGTAGGCATCACCAAAAGCAACAAACTCTTGTTCATGTAATAAGTAGCCTAGGCCTTTTTTTACTAAACCTTTTACTTTTGGAGAGTTCTCTAGTTGTGGTAAGTTTGCAGCAATTACTTTATCAACACTTATCATATTAACCTCATATTCCGTTTGGCCTATTCGCCATACATGTAAGATTAAAAAAAGGGTGTGACAGTTACTTTGCAGTAGTGTGACTTTTTAAAGTGCTAACTTATAAACTGTGTATTGTTAGGAGAATTTATGTCGGTATTGGTTGCTATAACTGGGCGTGACAACACAAAACTAATAACGAAGTTACAAGAGCGATTACCAAATACGCTGATAGAGCAATGGCCTGATTGCAAAAACGCACATGATGTGGATTTTGTACTTGCGTGGAAAGCGCCAGAATCTATGTGGCCACAGCTACCTAACTTAAAGGCTGTGTCGTCATTTGGTGCTGGCGTAGACAGTATCGATTTAACATTACTCGACGAAAGTGTTGAAGTAGTACGTATTGTTGACAAGCAACTAGCTGAAGATATGGCGGAATATGTACTGACACATGTGTTAGCTCAAAAGTTACGTTTAAAAGAGTATTACATTAAACAAACACAGCAAACATGGAAGCCAAAGCGGGCGCATAGTAATAAACATGTCGGCATACTTGGGTTTGGTGAATTAGGTAAAGCATGCGCGCAAAAGCTTATAAATAATGGCTTTAAGGTAAGTGCCTGGGCGCAAAGTAATAAAAACGCGACTAATGTCGAAATTTTTTATGGCGAGGAAGGCCTCAATAGTATGCTTTCTGATGTTGACTACCTTGTATGTCTATTACCCCTTACGCAAGCAACGACAGGCATTATTAATCACTCAATGCTCGCAAAGCTACCTAAACATGCTGTTGTTATTAATGTGGCACGCGGTGCTCATGTTGTTCAGCAAGACTTACTAAGTGCATTAAATAACGATAGCTTACGCGCAGCTACACTCGACGTATTTGATCAAGAACCTTTAGCGTCGAATCACCCTTACTGGGGAAACCCCAAAATAACGCTTACACCACATTGCGCGGCGATTTCTGATTTAAATAGTGTTATAGAGCAAATAGCCGATAATATTGAATGCTTGAATAAGGGGTTAGTACTTAATAATCCAATAGATAGAACTAAAGGTTATTAGCTGATAGCTAATTAGTTTAAAAAACAGCTTGTTAACATTTGTAATTTTCATTAGTGTAAAAGGTATTCTCACTAATAAAAAATACAAAGAGGGTGTTATGAAATCGAGTCAAAGTGGCGTTAAATTAAGCCTAGTTATTATTTCAATTATTATACTTGGTGTTTCAGCTTGGTTTAATCAGGCTAATGCCGAGGATACTCCTTCTAAAATACAAACCCAAAGCGAGTTAACAATAGCGGACTAACCTACTTACTATGTATTCCTCTTTTTTCGTGTTTCTTCTCGTGACTCTTTTTAGCAGTATACAAGCATTATTTTCACAGTAGTGCTTGTGTGCCCCTGAAGCTCTAATTTTCATCTTGATTGAAAGTGCTTTTTAATATTTTTAAATTCTTAACAAAAAAAAGCCCAGTAATGCTGGGCTATTAAATATTCTAGGGAAAAGTTGTTAACTTTGGGTTACATTAAATTGCCCAAATGTATAAACTTTAAACAAGTAAAAAGTATTGATCAACACTAAACTCATATTTGAAATAACACTCGACGACATAAGATCTAAGCTAAATGATAAGAATAATAAACCACACGCACTAATGGCGGCAACGCGCAGCAGTGTTATCTGGTTAATAAAGAATGCACCTAAACCTAGTGCAAGTAGTGTAGTATTTAAAAGCCAATCTAGCTCGTTTAGCATGGTCGTTTCAATAGTTCAGTTGTTGAAAAAAGGAGCGCCATTATGTTGATCTTTTGCGCACCTTTCAACCAAGTAATTTTAAATTTTCAGATTAGTTTTTTTAATGCTAAAAGTAGCTACCGATTGCTGAAAATAAACCATTATCAGCAATTACTTGATACTTTTGGCAGCTCTGCGGTTTTTGTAAGTCACTGCATAAATAAAGGGACTCACGGCTAGAATCATAGGTGGGGTGTAGGTTTGAATCAATTAAAGTAGCCCCCTTGCCAAAGAATCCGGGCCAGTAAACACTCTCACTTACCATCCCTAATTTTTTATAGGTGAGTAAGGTAGGTTTTGGAAAAGCTAAAATTATTACAGCAACGACAGCGAGTGATATAAACAGTCCTTTTTTTTGCGTTGTTTTTTGGCTTATATCATTCTTTGCACTGGAATTTAACTCGCCAGGTGAAGGGCGCTGAGTAGAACGCTGAGGTTTTCTTTTTTGCGCTGTTTTTTTTCTTGCCGGTGCTTTACCTAGCAACGATTGTTTATTTGGGGTTTTAGACATAAAGCAAATCTGGCCTTTTTTCCGTAGGTCTCTATAATTAAATGAGTAAATTTATATACTAAGCTAATTATTATGATAACTTAAAGTTAGCTTATAGCCTACGAGGAATAAAGATGAATACGCAGCTATCAATTTTAATTGTAGATGACGTTAGCACAGTGCGTAGTTTTTTGAGCCAAACGCTCATGCACTTAGGGATAGATAACGTAAAGGAAGCATCTACTGCCTCACAATGTATTAGTGAGTGCCAAGCTGCAAATTATAATATCATTTTTTTAGACATTGAATTGCCAGACGGTGATGGTAAAGATTTGATTGCACAAATCAATGAATTAAGCCCAGAGACAAATGTGGTTATGGTATCTGCACATTCAGGTATTGAGAATGTTAAGGATGCAATTGATAAAGGCGCTAAAGGGTTTGTAGTAAAGCCATTTACACCTAAAAAAATAGCGGCAATGCTTAAGAAGTTTTATCCAGATTTAGAAAATGTCTAATAAAGTAAGTACATTTAAAATTTAAACAAAAAAAAACCGGCAAAAGCCGGTTTTTTATATTCTATCAAAAACAAATTATAGAGCTTTAATCTTAGCTGCTATACGGCTCTTATGACGAGCTGCTTTGTTTTTGTGAATTAGACCCTTAGTTGCGTAACGGTCTAGGATAGGTGTAGCAACAGAAAAAGCTTGCTGTGCAGCTTCTTTATCGCCCGCTTCAATAGCAACAATTACTTTTTTGAAGTAAGTGCGCATCATTGAACGACGGCTTGCGTTGTGCTGACGGTTTTTTTCGCTTGTGATAGCGCGTTTTTTTGCAGACTTGATGTTAGCCAAGGTTTGCTCCTAACAATCTTAAAATAAAGCTTAAATTAAAGGCCGTGGAATATGCCTGTTTCTATCATGGATGTCAATTTAAATTTAACAATCCAAGAAAAACTGCACCATATAACGAGCATCAATTTGCCGCTTTAGCAGTTAATACCGACATTGTAACAAAGCACAGACCCCCAGCCTAGTGCTTTAAAGCGATTTATAAAAAAGACTGTGGCATAATCGCTTATCTTGAGGATTTTTGAGTAGGTTTAAGGTGTCAAAAGGTTTATTTCGCTCCGGTATGATTGTTAGTTGTATGACTATGATATCGCGTATTTTAGGGCTCGTTCGAGATGCTGTTGTTGCCAATTTATTAGGCGCAAGTGCGGCGGCTGATGTTTTTTTATTTGCTAACCGTATTCCTAATTTTTTACGTCGTTTATTTGCAGAAGGTGCCTTCGCACAAGCATTTGTACCCGTGCTGAGTGAAATTAAAGAACAGCAAGGCGACGACAAGGTCAGACTTTTTGTTGCACAAGCAGCAGGCACATTAGGAACCATTTTACTGATTGTCACTATTATAGGTGTTGTTGCTTCACCCGTTATTGCAGCATTGTTTGGCACCGGTTGGTTTATAGATTGGTGGCAGGGCGGACCCAATGCCGAAAAGTTTGAACTTGCAAGTTCATTACTTAAATTTACATTCCCTTATTTGTTTTTTGTAAGCTTAGTTGCGCTTAGTGGTGCGGTAATGAACGTGTATAACCGTTTTGCTGTTGCTGCATTTACACCTGTTTTACTCAATGTTTCTATTATTACGTGTGCAATTTTTTTACATGATAAATTTAGTGTCGGGGCTTATTCTCTCGCAATTGGCGTATTTATTGGTGGCGTTGTGCAGTTATTGTTTCAACTTCCATTTTTATACCGTGCAAAAATGTTGGCGCGTCCACGCTGGGCATGGCAAGACGAAAACGTAAAAAAAGTACGTAAACTTATGCTTCCTGCTTTGTTTGGCGTATCTATTAGCCAAATTAATTTGTTGCTTGATACCATGATTGCTTCATTACTGATGACAGGCTCGATTGCATGGCTTTATTATTCAGACCGTTTAATTGAATTTCCATTGGGCTTATTTGGTATTGGTATTGCGACAGTTATTTTACCGGCGCTCTCTAGGTTACATAGCAGTAAAAAAAGTAGTGACTTTCAGCATACCCTCGACTGGGGAGTGCGTTTTGTTATATTTTTAGGCCTGCCAGCAATGATAGGTCTAATGATCATCAGCCCGCTTATTATCACCGTATTGTTCGACCATGGTGCGTTTAAAGAAGACAGTGTTGATCATGTTAAAGCAGTAAGTTTAGGCGTAGTCGCATATTCAGTAGGGCTTGTAAGCTTTATGCTGATTAAAGTACTTGCTCCTGGCTTTTATGCTCGTCAAGACACTAAAACGCCGGTGCGTATTGGTATTATTACCTTGGTACTGAATATGGTATTTAATATTATGTTGGCTCCTTTCATTGGTTATTTAGGGTTAGCACTCGCTACTTCGCTATCGGCTAGTTGTAATGCATTTTTGCTGTATAGGCAGCTTAAAAAAGAAAATGTGTATCAGTTTTCATCAATGAGTATGCGCTTTACACTTAAATGTGTTGTTGCAAGTATGGTTATGGGAGCTGTTACATGGTTTGTGAGCAGTTACTATTACTGGGCTACATGGGCTTTTACACAGCAGGTAGTCTTATTAATAGCACTCGTGGCTTTGGCAGGTATTAGTTACTTTGCAATGCTATTTTTGATGGGCGTTAGACTAAATACGATAAAAAGTGTAGCAATTACTGAATCAAACTAAAAAAAAGATTATAATCGGCAACTCTGCGGCTTTAATTAATTTTTAGTCGTAATTAATAGCTCGCTAAACAAGGCATTAGGTGGCATGGAGTTAATTAGAGGTATACACAATATTCGCCCACACCACTTTGGTTGTGTGTTAACTATTGGTAATTTTGACGGTGTTCATTTAGGCCACGCAGAAGTACTAAAAGGCTTACTTACTGATGCTAAAGCGCATAGTTTGTCTAGCACTGTAATGCTATTTGAACCCCAGCCACAAGAATTTTTTGCTAAAAACAATGCCCCAGCACGGCTAACGCGCTTACGAGATAAGCTACGTTTGCTTAGTGATTTAGGTATTGAGCGAGTTATTTGCATTAGCTTTAATCAGCAATTTGCAAACATGCATGCTGAGCAATTTGTTAATGATATTTTGATTAAAAAGTTAGGTGTTAAAGCTCTCACTGTTGGCGATGATTTTAAGTTTGGAAAGCAGCGCCAAGGTAACTTTGACTTACTTGCTAGCATGGGCAAGCAAGCGGGCATGGACGTAAAAAGCACCGCGAGTTTTCGTCAATTAAATGCTAGAGTAAGCAGCACTTTAATACGAGATGCTTTAGCATCTGGCGACTTAGCAAGTGCTAAAATAATGCTTGGTCACGATTATGCTATTTCTGGGCGTGTTATACACGGCTGGAAAAGAGGACGTGAACTCGGTTTTAGAACGGCAAATATTGCCCTAAAACGCCAAGTATGTCCTGTCAACGGGGTGTTTGCAGTGCAAGCAACGATTGCAGGAAAACAGATTTTTGGAGTTGCAAATGTAGGCAATAAGCCGACATTTAATGGAACTCGTGCATTATTAGAAGTTCACCTTTTTGATTTTGCACAGGATATTTACGGACAATTTATGCATGTGGAGTTAATAAAAAAACTTCGCAATGAAAAAAAATTCGAGACATTAACACAATTAACGGCGCAAATAGCAACTGATGTTGCTGCCGCTAAGCAGTGTTTTGGTTTAAATCAGGTAGCCGATAGAGACGGAATGTAGGATAAATGAGCGACTATAAACATACTTTGAACTTACCGGAAACACCGTTTCCAATGCGTGGCAATTTGGCACAACGTGAACCAAAAATGCTTAAAGCATGGTATGAAGACGACCTGTACGGTCAAATTCGCAGCGCTAAGAAAGGTAAAAAGACCTTTATTTTGCATGACGGCCCTCCGTATGCAAATGGCGATATCCATTTAGGCCACTCAGTTAATAAAATATTAAAAGACATTATTGTTAAGTCTAAAACATTATCTGACTTTGATTCACCATTAGTCCCAGGTTGGGATTGTCATGGTTTACCAATTGAATTAATGGTTGAGAAAAAAGTAGGCAAGCCGGGCGTAAAAGTAACCGCGAGCGAGTTTCGTGAAAAATGCCGTGCATACGCTAAAAAACAAGTTGAAGGTCAAAAAGTTGATTTTAAACGTTTAGGCGTATTTGCAGATTGGGATAAGCCTTACTTAACAATGAACTTTGACTTTGAAGCGAATGCAATTCGTGTACTTGGTCGTATTATTGAAAAGGGTCATTTGCATAAAGGTGCTAAGCCTGTTCATTGGTGTACAGATTGTGGTTCTGCATTAGCAGAGGCTGAAGTTGAGTACCAAGACAAGCAATCACCAGCGATTGATGTACGTTTTACATTTGTTGATCAAGATGCTGTTGTTAGTGCATTTGATTTGGCTGATGGTCATAAAGGTGAAGGCAGTGTTGGTACTGTTATTTGGACAACAACACCGTGGACGCTTCCAGCAAACCGCGCAGTAGCTGTGCATGCCGATTTAGAATATGCATTGGTGCAGGTTGAAGATGAAGGCGTACAACAACGTCTAATTTTAGGCTCTGAGCTTGTTAAAGATGCAATGGACCGCTTTGGTTTTAATCACTTCCACGTATTAGGTTATGTAAAAGGTGCTGCACTTGAAAACTTACAAGTAGCCCATCCTTTTTATGATTTTAATGTACCCGTGATTGTTGCAGAACACGTAACGACTGACTCAGGTACCGGTGTTGTACATACAGCACCAGGGCATGGTCAAGAAGATTTCGTGGCTGGTTTAAATTACAACCTTGAAGTAGCTAACCCTGTTGGCGCTAATGGCGTTTATTTACCAGATACTGAACTTTTTGCAGGTCAGCATGTATTTAAAGCAAATGCGAGCGTAATTGAAGTATTAAAAGAGCACGGTGCATTAATGCATCATCATGCTATAACTCATAGTTACCCACATTGTTGGCGCCATAAAACACCGATTATTTTCCGTGCTACACCACAATGGTTTGTAAGTATGGATCAGGCTAACTTGCGTGAAGATTCTTTAAAAGAAATTAAAAACACGCAGTGGTTGCCAGAGTGGGGCGAAAGCCGTATTTCGAACATGGTTGAAAGCCGCCCAGATTGGTGTATATCTCGCCAACGTACTTGGGGTGTGCCAATTGCATTGTTTGCAGATAAAGATACCGGTGCACTTCATCCAAATACTCAAGAGCTAATTGAGCAAGCTGCACAGCTAGTTGAAAAGTCTGGTATTCAGGCATGGTACGATTTAGACCCTGCTACATTACTTGGTGAAGAAGATGCCAAGCAATACATGAAAGTACAAGATACGCTTGATGTATGGTTTGACTCAGGTGTTTCACATGCATGTGTTGTAGACGCACGTGAAGACCTAGTTGGTCCAGCTGATTTATACCTTGAAGGTTCTGATCAACACCGTGGTTGGTTTATGTCATCAATGATGACATCAGTGGCTATTAATGGTCATGCGCCATACCGCCAAGTATTGACTCATGGTTTTACCGTTGATGAAAACGGCCGCAAGATGTCTAAGTCGCTAGGCAATGTTATTTCTCCACAAAATGTGATGAATAAACTAGGTGCCGACATTCTACGTTTATGGGTTGCCTCTACCGATTACACGGCAGAAATGACTGTGTCGGATGAAATATTTAAGCGCTCTGCCGATCGCTACCGCCGTATTCGTAACACTAGCCGTTACTTACTAGCTAACCTAAATGGTTTTGATCCAAAAACTGATCAAGTTGCTGTTGATGATATGGTTGAGCTTGATAAGTGGATTGTTGGTCGTGCTGCTCAGTTGCAAGACGAAATTTTAGCCGCATACGATAGCTACCAAATGCTATTAGTAACGCAAAAGCTAATGAACTTCTGTACGGGTGAGCTTGGTTCGTTCTATTTAGACGTCATTAAAGATCGTCAGTACACAGCTAAAAGTGACAGCCATGCACGTCGTTCTTGTCAAACAGCGCTTTATCATATTGCAGAAGCAATGACGCGCTGGATGGCACCTATTATGAGCTTTACCGCACAAGAAATTTGGGAAGCTTTACCGGGTGAGCGTAGTAACTACGTATTTACATCTGTTTGGTATGATGGCTTACAAGCGCCAACAAATAGCCAATTTAGTAACGATGACTGGTTAGAAATTCTAACAGTACGCGACGAAGTAAACCGTTTATTAGAAGCTGCACGTAAAGAAGAAGTCATTGGTGCAACGCTTCAAGCAACAGTTAATTTATTTACGGGTAAAGAGCTTGCCGCTAAATTAAATGCGCTTGGTGATGAACTGCGTTTTGTATTATTAACATCGGCCGTAAATGTTTCTGAAGTTGATAGTCAGCCAGCTGATACACAAGCTACCGAAATTGAAGGTTTATTCATTAGTGTTGCTGCAACAGATGCTGCTAAATGTGAGCGTTGTTGGCATTACAGTGAAGATGTAGGTGTTAACCCTGCTCATCCTGAAATTTGTGGTCGTTGTGTAAGTAATGTTGACGGCGAAGGCGAAAAGCGTCAATTCGCTTAGGAGTTATTCTTAGTGAGCAAACTAGCCCAAAAAAGTGGTTTAGTGTGGCTTTGGTTGAGTCTATTACTATTAGTAATAGACTTTGCCAGTAAAACACTTGTTGTAGGGACTATGGCTTATCAAGAGTCGATAAACTTACTCCCTGTTTTTAGTATTACTTATGTGCATAACTATGGTGCTGCTTATAGCTTTTTAAGTGAAGCGGGTGGTTGGCAGCGTTGGTTTTTAAGTGCGATTGCCATTGCTATTAGTGCTTTACTTGTGTGGTGGCTAAAACGCTTACCTGCAACAAACAAAGTACTATGCGGTGCTTATGCACTGGTACTTGCAGGCGCTATTGGTAATTTATACGATCGTATTGCGTATGGTTATGTAATCGACTTTATTCACGTATTTTATAAAGACTCACATTTTCCTGTATTTAATATTGCTGATTGCGCTATTTGTATTGGCGCAGCATTATTGTTATTTGATGCCTTTACCGGCGAGAGTCCGAAGGAGCATAAAGCATGAGCCAATCTGTAATTGGTGAAAACTCGCAAGTTATTTTCCATTTTTCTATTAAATTAGAAGATGGCTCTGCCGCTGATTCTACCAAGGTGCACAACAAACCTGCTAAATTAACAATGGGCGATGGCAGCTTAACGGCAAACTTCGAAAAGTGTTTATTAGGTTTAACTGCAGGCGAAAGTAAAACGTTTGAATTAGAACCTGAAGATGCGTTTGGTCAGCCAAATCCAGATAATATTTACTACGTTGACCGTAGTAAATTTGGCCCAGAAACACCAGCCAAAGTAGGTGCAATTATTGCGTTTACTCAACCTGACGGTACTGAGCTTCCTGGATTAGTTCGCGAAGTGCAAGGTGAGTCGGTAACGATTGATTTTAATCACCCTTTATCTGGCCAACGTTTAACGTTTGAAGTTGATATTATTGAGGTGGAAGGTTAATGGAAATATTACTAGCTAATCCACGCGGCTTTTGCGCTGGTGTTGACCGTGCTATTAGTATTGTTGAGCGCGCCCTAGATATTTTTGAAAAGCCAATTTATGTGCGCCACGAAGTAGTACATAACCGCTATGTGGTTGATGGATTAAAAAGTCGTGGTGCGGTATTTGTTGAAGAGCTTGATCAAGTACCTGACGACAGCATTGTTATTTTTAGTGCACATGGTGTTTCGCAAGCTGTTCGCAGTGAAGCAAAACGTCGTGATTTAAAAGTATTTGATGCAACGTGTCCGCTTGTAACTAAAGTACATATGGAAGTTACACGTGCGAGTCGTAAAGGTATTGAGTGTATTTTAATTGGACACCATGGCCACCCTGAAGTAGAGGGAACAATGGGACAATATGATAACTCAGCCGGTGGCATTTATCTTGTTGAAACCGTTGATGATGTTGTTGCGCTTAATGTAAAAAATGCTGAAAATCTTTTTTATTGCAGCCAAACAACACTCTCAGTTGATGACACAGCAGATGTTATTGATGCACTACGCAATAAGTTTCCATCAATTGACGGACCTCGTAAAGATGACATTTGTTATGCAACGCAAAATCGTCAAGACGCTGTTCGTGACTTAGCTGATAAAGTTGATGTGCTATTAGTTGTTGGCGCTAAAAATAGCTCTAACTCTAATCGCTTACGTGAACTTGCAGATAAAATGGGCACAGTTGCTTATTTAATTGATGACGCAACTGATGTACAAGAGCAGTGGGTTTCAGGCTCTAAATCAGTTGGCGTAACTGCGGGAGCATCTGCGCCAGAAGTACTTGTACAACAAGTAATAAGCCGATTAAAAGAGCTTGGTGGCACACAGGTTGTTGAGAACCCAGGTGAAGTAGAAAATATAGTATTTGCTGTTCCTGTAGAGCTACGTTAATTTAAATATATTAAACATTTAGATTAAAGGAGAGTCGTTATGAGCAAGTCACTTCAAAATGATGGTTTGCTTTTTTCGGCTCTTTTTAATGAGCGAGGCGTATTAGCCACGCTTATTGTTTCTCAAGTTATTGCTATTGTTTTAGCTTTTGCACCTAATGTAGAAGGAGATATTTGGCTACGACTTGGGATCATTAGTTTGTTTATGCATTTAATTGTTTTAGTCGGTACTTCTTCTTTATACTTTTGTAGATTTTTCTTACAAAAACGTACTCAAACTTTTCAATTAAGTCTATTTTTTGCCTTTTTTTTATTATCTACCTGTATTTTTAGTATTTTATTTTCTCATTTTGCTTTTGATATAGATGATACAAATAACCTAATTTATTTCACACTTCGCAATTGCATTATAGTGGCTTTACTGGCGGCTTTATTCGTCCAGTTTTTATTAATTCATTTTGAAAAAGAGCAGCAAACTAAAGCTCTTTCTCGTGCTGAGCTTGATGCCCTACAAGCTAGAATACGTCCTCATTTTTTATATAATAGTTTAAACACTGCTGCAGAACTTACTCATCATGATGCCGATGCGGCAGAACAGGCTATTTTAGCATTAGCCGCATTATCGCAGGCTGCAATGCACTCGGGGAAGAATGTATCTCTTGAAGATGAAATAACGCTGAGTAAGCAATATATCGCACTTGAAACGTGGCGTTTTGGTAATCGCTTAAGAGTTGATTGGCAAATACCTAATGAACTACCCGCATTGAGTATTCCTTGCTTAACCCTGCAGCCATTAATTGAAAATGCGGTATGCCACGGCGTTGAAACAAGTGAGCATGGTGCAGAAATAAAAGTAGAGCTACATATCACTACCGGCTATATAACCATGATTGTTTCTAACCCTATAACAATTTCTAATGCTCAAACTAGGCCTAATAACGGAATGGCGCTTGAAAATATTCGCCAGCGATTAAATATTTATTATAAAAATAAAGCGCAGCTAACAATTACTAATAAAAATGATGTGTTTAGGGTCAAGGTCGTTATCCCTAAGCTAATTGAGGGCAGTGTATGAATGTACTCATTGTTGATGATGAACCTCTTGCGAGATCTCGCTTAATCCGTTTGTTGGCACATGATAAAAGCATAGTTGTACAAGGTGAGGCAAGTAATGGTAAGGAAGCTCTAGTACTTGCTAAAAAGCAAACACCTGATTTGATTTTTTTAGATGTAGATATGCCTGGTATGAATGGTTTACAAGTTGCTAATGAGCTCAATAGTCTAACTCTACCTCCTGCTATTGTTTTTATAACTGCCCACCCTGAGCATGCCTTCGATGCTTTACAATTAAGCGCTGCAGGTTATTTAGTTAAACCTATTTCAGAGCAATCACTGCAGAAGGTACTTAAGCAAGTAGGCCGTTTAAATAAAGTACATATTCAAAAACAACAAAATGTAAAAGTATCTTATCAGTTAGCGGGTACTCTACGTAGTGTTGATATAAATGATGTTTTGTATTTTAGTGCCGAAGAAAAGTATACCAAAATGATATTCTCGGGTGGAGAAGCTTTACTGGAGCAAAGCCTAAAGCAATTAGAGCTGCAATATCCCGCATATGTTTTACGAATTCACCGCAATACTTTAGTGAATAAACAAAAAGTAATAGCCTTGCATTCAAAAGGGAATGGCAATCATATGATTGAGCTACAAGGGTGCAGTGAGTTATTGCCAGTGAGCCGCCGCGAGCTTAAATTAGTTAAAAATACGCTTTAGACTTATTTCGCAATTAAGTTGCCTCTGACTTAAATGCATTTACGCTTAATTACTACTGTTTTGTTGAATGAGCCGATTTAATTAACCGTTTATCAACAAATATAACCGCTTGTCTTAGTCCTCATTGATTCCTCAAATAAATAGCATAAACTTATAATCAGATAATTTTTATTTGGTTCTACTATGCAGTCATCTCAAACAAAAGTGCAAAGAGGCTTCACTCTAATTGAAGTGTTAATTGCATTTATTATTCTTAGTTTTGGCCTTCTAGGCGCAGTTGCCCTGCAAGCAAAAGCAAAGCAAGCAAGCTTTGATTCTATGCAGCGTGCTGCTGCAGTTGCACTTGGTAATGATATTGTGCAGCGTATCCGTGCTAACGATACCCCTCAAATAGCCGGGCTGTACACACAAACATTTGATAGTGAAACTGCTACGACAACCTCGCAGGCGTGCTTCACAAACACTTGTAGCGCAGCGCAAGTTGCGGCCTTAGATCTTGAGCAGTGGAAAAGGGCTATAAGAGCTCGAGAAAATACGGGGTCTTTAGATGGTGCTACCGTATGTATTGCACCTACAGTAGTTGCTGGCTCGGGTGGTAAGGCATTTAATTTAGAAGTAATTGTTTCGTGGCAAGGTCGACAAGAGTTTAATGCAAATGATGCTACTGGCGCAATAAAGTGTGGAACGGCTGACAAAAAGCGCCGCTTAGTTGTATTAACTAGTTACATTTACCTTAGGAGCTAACATGAAGCAAAAAGGTTTTACACTTGTAGAAATGATGATTTCATTATTTATTGGTGGATTAATACTAGGTGGCGTTATGTTCACCTATATAGGTATGAAAGTAACCACTAAAGATACGATGACTATTGGTGAACTTCAAGAATCAGGGCGCCTTGCAATTAACATAATGCAACGTGATATTGAACAAATTGGCTTTTGGGGAACTTATTATGACGATTCGTTCACTGCAGTAAATACAGATACACTAGCAAACCCTGGAACAGACTGCTTTGAAGGATTAAATAATGGGAGTTTTCCTGATTTTGCTACAGCTAGTAATTTTAGAACTATTTACGCAAAGGTTGCTGGAGAATCAAAAGAGCTTAACTGCCTAAATAATCCAATTAAAAGCACTGACATTATTCAATTAAAATTTTTACAAGGTAAGAGTTTAACAGTTAATACAGTAACTAATGAGACTCAGGCCGATGAAAACTACTTTGTAGCTGAGCAAGAGAAAGCTCAATTTTTCCGTGGAACGGTTAACGCTGCGACTCTTAATGTTAATGCAACCGTTTGGCCATACAGCCATCATGTTTATTATCTATCAGAACAAACTTATAAAGTTAATAATAAAAATTTAACTGTACCTGCATTAATGAGAAAGCGCCTGGTTGGTGGAAGCATCAACACAGAAACTATTATGGAAGGTGTTGAGAACATGCGGTTTGTTTTTGGTCTTGATACTAACAGTGATAATCGTGTAGATACCTACCGAAGTATTCAAGATATGAAGTATACAGATTGGGAAAATCGTAAAGGTATTTTAACTGTTCAGGTTTTTTTATTAATACGCGCATTACAACCAGACCCAGGAGTTAAAATTAAAAACCAAACTTATACATTAGGTGAGGATGAAGATAAGCGTGTATTAACATTTACCGATAATTTCAGACGTACTGTGTTTACTACTACTATTCGATTAAATAATGTTGGATCAAATTTATGGCGTATCTAAAACAATCACAAAAAAAACAGCAAGGTGTAGTTCTAATTACAGCTTTAATAATGGTTATTGCAGTGACCGGTATTGCTGTGACACTTATGAGCAGTAGTAGTATTGATATTAAAATTACCAATGCAGCACAAGAGCGCGAAGTGGCCGAGAATGAACTCATTGGTGAAGTGCAGCGCATGATCTCTGATGAGGCAAATCAAGGCGCTAATAATCAGTTCTTCCTGACTCCCGATGAAGTAACTGCAATCGCGGATGGTGATGACAAAGGTATGGTGATTGCAAATCATGCAGATATGCAAAGCAAAATGACTAACCTGAACAAGGGGGCGCTAGATTTAGAATGTCCTCGACGCTTTAATTTTACTGCAGGTATATCGTGCAATATGTTACAGGTTGCCACAACAATAGAATATGGATCTAAAAGTAAACATGAACTAACTATTGTTACAGGTATAGCACAAGAAATGGCCAGCGTAAGCAAGGGGATTTAAGATGAAATTTAAATTAAACAAAGTGTTAGCCTCTTTGCTTGGCTTAACAATAAGTATGTCGGTATTCGCTGAGGATATTGAGCTTTATGTAAATCATGATGTAGAGACAGACGAAAATCCAAGAGTGTTAATGATATTTGATACCTCTGGCAGTATGGATTGGAGCGTTATCAATGGTGATGATCAAGTCTGTTACACAAAGTATCAATATGAAGAGACAACTGGACGTGGCAGAAATCGTCAAACTGTTACATATGATGCTTACCAACAGGTTACATGCTTTGCAAGTAAGCCAGAATATAATGAATACAATGAGCAATGCTATATAGGTGTAAATGGCGTTGCAGTTGCAGATTGCCATGACCGAAGAATCGATGTAGCTAAAAATGCGATGACACAATTAGTCAATGATAATGATGATATTGATTTTGGTTTGATGCGATTTAAGGATAGTGCTGGAGGGTATGTAGTAGCTAAGGTTGGAGCTAATAAATCAAATATTTTACAAGACATTGATGATTTACCTGCCAGTGGTGGAACTCCAATAACAGAGACATTATGGGAGGCTTATCGCTATATAACAGGGCAAAACCTTGATTATGGTCGATTCTATAATGATCGAGATAAAAGTATCGATAACAATGTAACTTATAGATCACCTTTTGAGCAGAGTAATGGTGAACCATTACGCTGTGATAACTCAATTAATATTATTTTAATGACAGATGGTGATCCAACTAATGATGATGGAAGGGACGCTTCAATTGCAGCTGTCCATAACAACCTTTTTACTGATGCCATCCCTTTTGACAGTGGTCGCTATAGCGGAAGCTATTTAGTTGCAATGGCTAAAATATTACATGGTACCTCGGACACGAAAGTGGATTTATACACTCCAACAAGTGATGTATTAGATACAGGCCGTGTATACACAATAGGTTTTGGTACAGGAATGAGTCAAGGGGGAATTGCTCTACTAGACAAGGCGGCAAGTGTTGGTGGAGGGCAGTATATAGAAGCAAGAACTGCAGAAGCGCTTTCAGAAGCATTAAAAAATACTATTTCAAGAATTAGAGAAGTAAATGATAGTTTTTCATCGCCTTCAGTTGCGAGTAATAATGTAGATCAAACTCGTAGCCGGGATGCTGTTTATTTTGCCATGTTTTACCCTGAAACCGGTGCTCGCTGGCGTGGAAACTTAAAAAAACTGAAAGTATCAGGGAATCAAATTGTTGACTCAAAAGGATTGTCGGCACTTGATGAGAATGGTTTAATTGACGAAAATGCAGAAACATTTTGGTTGCCAAGTGGGGAGCCAGCAGATGGTAACTTAGTTGCACAAGGTGGTGTGAACCTTCATTTAACGACATTAGATTCAGATAGCCGTAATTTATACACTGACAATCAGGGATCTATAGTAAATTTTAATACCTCAGTTGTGAGTGATATTCTCAATTTAGTCGATAACAATCCGCTAAGCTTATCGAGTAATGATATCAAATGGGCAATGGGTATAGACGTTGATGATGAAGATGGCGATGGGTCTAAGGTTGACCAGCGCAAAGATATTTTTGGTGACCCTCTGCATTCTAAACCTGTTGCAATCGATTATGGTAATGATGATATTCGAGTTTTGATAGGAACTAATGCTGGCTTTTTACATATGTTTAAGGATTCAGATGATAGTGTAAGTGAAAGTTGGGCATTTATACCGTCTGCTTTATACAACATTATTGAACCTCTACGTGAAAATCAAGCCGATACGAAAGTATATGGTATGGATGGTCCTATTAGTATTTATTTTGATAATAAAAACTTAAATAGTGATGGTTTAAATGACGGTATTATTGATGCGAGTGGCGACGATAAAGTGTGGGCTTTTGCGGGGATGCGTCGCGGTGGTAAAAATTACTACGGACTTGATATAACAAACCCGAACATACCGAAAAAATTATGGGACGCTCCAATCGAAGGTGGTAAAGGTGATTTTAAAGAGCTTGCACAAACCTGGTCAAAGCCACAAATAGCCTACATTAAAGCATTTGGGGATAAACCCTTATTAGTTTTTGGTGCTGGTTATGATACTAATAAAGACGCAGCTATCCGTAGTGAAGATGGTACAGGGCGAGGTATCTATATTGTTGAAGCCGAAACAGGTAAAAGAGTATGGGCATTAACACCCGATATTAATGGCTTTAAAGGTAAGCATAGTATTGCTGCAGATATAACCACGCTTGACTCAGATTATGATGGATATATAGACCGAATTTATGCGGCAGATACAGGTGGAGATATTTGGCGTATAGATATGCCTGGTAGTAATACTAGTGAGTTTAGCCACTTTAAATTAGCTGAGCTTGGTAGTAATAAAGCAACTGAGGACCGACGCTTTTTCTATAAACCACTCGTAGCACGTACAATTTATAGTAAAGTAAGCGAGTCAACAGTTAATGGTAGTACCGTTATAACACGCTTAGATACACCGTATGATGCCATAGTTATCGGCAGTGGTAATCGCTCAAAACCAACCGGCACCAATGAAAAAGATCAATTGTTTATGATCAGAGATGAAAATACGGTTACTAAATCGTATAAAACGAATGCACCAGATACTATTGTGCCTGCTGATTTGATGCAAATGAATTCAGACCCATTTGGCAATGCTCTAGATGACGTTGATGATTTTGTTGACTTAGAAGTGGGCTTGGCTAAATTTAATGGCTGGAGATATGAGTTAGGAACGGGTGAAAAGTCGCTAGCTGCTGCTACAGTTGTTGGAGGTGTTGCCTATTTTACAAGCTTCACTCCTGCATCAGATACATCGACTGAAAATCAATGTTCGCTAAGTGGTGGTGGTGGTTCTTTATACGCTTTTCACTTACATTACGGTACTAAAGTGTATGACGACCTTAAATTTACAACCAGCTATGATGTACCAGACACACCTCAGTTATACTTTGGTGAAAGCCCTTCATGTGTAGATGGTAATGGCGATGGTAAATGTGATGACGACCCAACAGTTGACGTAATACAAGAAAGTCAGTTTTATTTAATTGGGCCTGGTATTAAAGGTGAAAATGCGGAAAATCCAATGAAACCTGTAGAAATAAAAGGTCCTGGTTTAACTGTTGTTGATGGTAAAGTTGTGTTGGTTAATGACAATGCAGTAGGGTTTGGCTTTAAAACCCAACAAACATATATCTATAAACGTGAAGAAAATGACGAAGTTAATAATTAAGGAAATTAGATGAAAAAACAACACGGGTTTACCTTAATTGAGCTGATGATAGCCGTTGCTATCGTCGGCATACTCGCTTCAATTGCGCTGCCTAACTATACTGAATATGTAAAGCGTGCTTCGCGCGCTGAAGCTGCTGCAGCATTGTTAGATGCTGCAAACAAGGAGGAGCAGTATTTTGTCGATAATAGGGAATATACAGAGACATTTACTGATTTAGGATTGCAAAGTAAGACCGAAAATGGCCATTTTGAGCTATCCATAAAGGTAGTCGATAGCAATACTTTCACTATTACAGCTAAGCCTATAGCCGGTGCTGTAAAGGGGGATAACGATTGTAAAGAGCTTACAATTACTGACACAGGCCTCAAAGGTGCAAAAGGAAGTAAAGGTAACTCTGATATTGATTATTGTTGGGGTCGATAGCCTAGATTACTTCTTCTGACACTTATCAGTTGATTTGATGCGAATTCTACCCGTTTGACTTACAGATAAAGCCAATCCTTCGAGATTGGCTTTATTGCTATTGGGGCAATATATAAAAGTCCCATTTTGAAAACCATTTAAAGAACCATCTGGACGAAATGTAATGGCGTTGCGCGGATACTCTAAAGTATCAGCATCATGGACATCCTCGAAAGTGCTTAAGAGTAACTCATCATCATCTAGAGTCGTTGATTTATCTTTATCGATAAATAGTGACATTTGACCATCCCACTCGTCCTTTGTACATTGACTGCCTTTTAGTGCGCAAAGCGTGACGTAAGTACCATTTTCAATTGCGTAAAGGCGGCCATAATTTATATTTCGATGTAGTAGATTCACATGGTTATCTAATCGGTTTTTAGCCAAGAAGTCTGGATAAAACCACATCGATAATTGACTGATTACAATGACAACAGCCATTGAAACCATTAATTCAAGAAGTGTCACTCCCTTGTTTTTTGATATTGATAATCTCATCCTTGAAGACCTGAGTTAATAAATGATTAACTCAGTCTAGTAAATGATACAAATATGACAAGATGAATTTGTATGTTTTTTAACCGCAAGTCTGGGCTGTATCACCAGTATAAAAAGAAGTACCAGATTGAGATACTGTTAAAGCTTTATTATTTTCACTGCCATTATTAGGACAAAATACAAAATCACCGGGGTTCGTTGTTATTCGACCACTGGTATTAAACCGTAATCTCCTATCATTACCAGTATATTTTATTTTGTCATTAAGGCTTATTTTTTCCATAACTCGTAGTAAAGAGTCTGTAGAGCTGTTGTATTGACCGCTATTATCACCATCAATGAATACAATGATAATTTTATTTCTGTCCCATCGATTACGACATTGCATTGTGTCATTTTGATTTTTTACTTCACCGTGCTGCGCGGCACATATAACGACTATTTCATCTGTACTTGCTGCTTGAGAGCGTGCATAGCTAATATTTCTTTTTAATTCCAACAAAAAATTCTCAGCTCTATTTTCTTCTAGCATATCGCTGCTATTCCAAATCGCAATGGATGCAATGATCCCAACGATAGCAACGGTTACCATGAGTTCTAAAAGAGTGAATCCGTTTTGTTTGTTTTTCATATTAATCTCATTTACTGCTAGTCATTTAAGTATAGCTATTTTTATACAATAAATTATACCATGATCGGTTGTTTTATCACCGTAATTCAATCGCTTTGTTTGCTATGAACATCATGATTGTCTAAAATCGAGGCAACTGGAGCTTTCAAAAGTAATTAATATGAAAAAAATAGAAGCAATTATCAAACCTTTTAAGTTAGACGATGTGCGTGAAGCGTTGTCGGATGTAGGTATTACAGGTATGACGGTAAGCGAAGTTAAAGGCTTTGGACGTCAAAAAGGTCACACTGAGTTATATCGTGGCGCAGAGTATATGGTTGATTTTTTACCTAAAGTAAAACTTGATATTGTATTGACTGATGAAGATGTAGACCGTGCAATTGAAGTTATTGTAAAAACGGCACAAACAGGAAAAATCGGTGACGGTAAAATATTTGTCACTGATGTTGAGCGTGTAATACGTATTCGTACTGCTGAGGAAGATGAAGAAGCGATTTAAGATTTTCTTCTACGCAGTAAAAAGGCGCTTACTAAGCGCCTTTTTGTTTATTTAGTTCTTTTATTTAGTCTTCGTGTTTGCTTTGCGTGCTCACTAAGCTCAGTTAAACCTAATTGGTCGTAACTTTTTTCCATCATTTCAAGCGCGGGATCCAAGTAACTGCTTTGTGAGTAGTGCTCAACAACAAACTTACCTCTATTAGCAGCAGCTAAATAAGCTTCACGCTCATAATAGTAAGTGGCTACTTTTAATTCATAACGTGCCATACGATTTAAAAGCCATACTAAACGACGCTTAGCTTCAGGCGCGTAATCACTTTTCGGAAAGCGTTTTACTAGTGTCGATAAATCGGTAAATGCAACACGTGTACGGTTTGCATCTCTATCAGCTCTATCTACACCAAAGTACTCTTGGAACGCATTTTTATCTGCTTTAATGTTTACTAAACCACGCATGTAATACATGTAATCTAGGTCTTTATGGTTTGGATTTAAGCGAATAAAGCGGTCAATGGTTGCAAGTGCTTGTTCAGTATTACCTGATTGGTAATGTGCATACACTAAGTCCATTTGTACTTGTTTAGAGAATGGGCCAAACGGGTAGCGAGAATCTATTGCACTCAAAAGTTCAATTGCGCGAGCATATAAACCAGAATCTAGTGTTTCTTTTGCATCTTCATATAAAGCGTGTGCAGACTTATTCGGTACACGTTGAATGTCTTCTTGGTCTGGAGCAGACGAACAAGCGCCTAAACTAAGTACAGAAACTGAAAAAACAATGGCAAATGCACGTTTCCCTATTTTATTTATCATTTTATTTGTTACCTTCGATGTCTTCGGCTAGGCCAAGTCGGTAAAACCGAGTAAACTATGCGTATTATATTATGCTTTTATTAAAAGCGATTCTAACCCAGTCGAGCAAAGCTTGCACTGGTAAATTGGGTAAAGTTACTAATGTCAGAGCAAATTTCTCTTCAAGCCGACGTTCCAACCGAATTAGGTGGTAAACGTCTAGACCAAGTATTAGCACAATTGTTCCCTGATTATTCACGTTCTCGTATAAAAACGTGGATATTGGATGATAAAATCACCGTAGACGGTGAAATTTTCAACACTCCACGCGAAAAGCTACTAGGTGGTGAAGTTGTAAGTGTTGAAACAACAATTGAAGCACCACGCGAATACGAAGCACAAGATATCAAATTAAACATTGTTTATGAAGACGATGATATTTTGGTAATTAATAAACCAATGGGCCTAGTGGTTCACCCCGGTGCGGGTAATCCTAATGGAACAGTGCTAAACGCATTACTACATTACTACCCTGAAATAATTAACGTACCACGCGCGGGTATTGTGCATCGTTTAGATAAAGACACGACCGGTTTAATGGTTGTAGCTAAAACGATTCCAGCACAAACGCATTTAGTGACAGCGCTGCAAAAGCGTGAAAACTTTACGCGTGAATATGAAGCACTGTGTAATGGTACTATGACCGCAGGTGGTATGGTTGAAAAAGCAATTGGCCGCCATCCGACTCAGCGTACGCATATGGCAGTACATGAACTGGGTAAACCGGCAATTACACATTACCGTGTTGCTGAAAAATTCCGTGCTCATACTCGTTTACGCCTGCGCTTAGAAACAGGTCGTACGCATCAAATTCGCGTGCACATGGCACATTTAAATCATCCGCTAATTGGCGATCAATCTTATGGCGGCCGTCCGCGTCCACCTAAAGGTGCAACACCTGAGTTATTTGAGTTACTTCGTAGCTTTAGACGCCAAGCACTACATGCTGTAAAATTGAGTATTGCGCATCCAATTACGGGTGAAATGATGACATGGCAAGCACCTATCCCAGACGATATGGTTGCTATGACACTCGCATTACGTGAAGATACCAAAGCTAATCCTGATATCGATAGATAATGCACTTATTGTCAGCGACATGGCAAAACCTTCATAAAGTAGGAACGTTAAGTACTACTTGTGGAGGTGGTGTTTCAAAAATCCCATTTAAAAGTTTTAATTTGGGATTCCATGTTGGTGATAATCAAAATCATGTATCAAAAAACCGCTCATTATTAACAAATCTCCTACCTAAACCTGCCGTGTGGCTAAATCAAATTCATAGCTCTAATGTTGTTATTGTTGATGAATATTTTGATTTTGATGAGTTACACGATGCTGATGCGCTTTATACTCAGTTATTAAATCAGCCTTTGGCTATAATGACCGCCGATTGTTTACCTATTTTATTAGTGAGTGATGATGAAAAGGAAGTTGCAGCTATACATGGCGGCTGGCGAGGGCTTGAGCAGGGAATTATTAAAAATACTTTGGAATGTTTTAGCTCAAAGTGTGAAAATATAAATGCGTGGCTAGGGCCTGCAATTGGGCCAACTCGATTTGAGGTTGGGGCTGAAGTGTTTGAGTTATTTCAAAAAAGGTCCCCTTTATTTATTCAAGCATTTACACTACAAACTAATGGTAAATATCTTGCTGATATCTATGGTATTGCGCGTACTTTACTTACCCAGCAAGGCGTTAAAAATATTACGGGTGGCGACTACTGCACAGTCTCTCAAAGTGACTTATTTTTTTCTTATCGACGAGATGGACAAACTGGACGTATGGCTAGTTTGATCTGGCGCAAGTAATTCACATCTTTAATCATTATATTTCCCCCTACACCTTGAACAAATACCTAAACATACCCATTAATTAAGCAATTAGATTATTTAATAGGTAACACCATGCGTTTAGATAGATTTACAAGTAAATTTCAATCTGCGCTTTCTGATGCGCAATCGCTAGCCCTTGGTCGCGATCATCAATTTATTGAACCCGTACATTTAATGTATTCATTGCTAAAGCAAAGTGGCTCTAGTGTACGTGCATTATTTGCACAAACGGGTGTCAGCGCTGACGAACTCAACACCAAGCTTTCACAAGAAATAGAAAAATTATTTAAAGTAGAAGGTGTAGGTGGCGACGTCCAGCTATCAAACAATATGGCATCACTTATTAATCTATGTGATAAGTACGCGCAAAAACGCAAAGACAAATATATTTCAAGTGAATTATTTGTACTGGCGGCATGCGATGATAAAGGTCCACTTGGCGATATATTTAGGTCGTTAAATATTACCTCGACTAAAATTGAAACTGCAATTAAAGCGATTCGCGGCGGTCAAAAAGTTGATGACCCAAATGCCGAAGAAACACGTCAAGCGCTTGAAAAATTCACGATTGATCTAACTGAGCGAGCAGAGCAAGGTAAGCTTGACCCCGTTATTGGTCGCGATGACGAAATTCGCCGCACGATTCAGGTACTACAACGCCGCACTAAAAATAACCCTGTATTAATCGGTGAACCAGGTGTTGGTAAAACAGCAATTGCCGAGGGGTTAGCACAGCGTATTATTAATGGTGAAGTACCTGAAGGATTAAAAAATAAACGCGTACTATCACTTGATTTAGGGGCGTTAGTTGCGGGTGCTAAATACCGTGGCGAATTTGAAGAACGTTTAAAATCAGTATTAAACGAATTGGCTAAAGAAGAAGGCCAAGTCATTTTATTTATTGATGAAATACATACTATTGTAGGTGCAGGAAAAAGTGACGGTGCCATGGATGCAGGCAATATGTTAAAGCCAGCATTAGCACGCGGTGAATTACACTGTGTTGGCGCAACCACGCTTGATGAATACCGTAAATATATAGAAAAAGACGCAGCTCTTGAGCGTCGATTCCAAAAGGTACTTATTGAAGAGCCATCTGTTGAAGATACCATTGCAATATTACGTGGCTTAAAAGAGCGATATGAGTTACATCATTCAGTAGAAATTACTGACCCCGCGATTGTTGCTGCGGCGCAGTTATCTCATCGTTACATTAGTGACCGTCAGTTACCCGATAAAGCGATTGATTTAATAGATGAAGCGGGTTCTTCAATTCGATTACAAATTGATTCCAAACCAGAATCGTTAGACAAGCTTGAACGCCGTATCATCCAGCTAAAGTTAGAAGATAATGCGCTAGCGAAAGAAAAAGACGAAGCAAGTCAAAAACGCCGAGCTGAAATGCAAGAGTTGATCACCGACCTTGATGGGCAATATCGTGAGCTAGACGAGATATGGAATGCTGAAAAAGCATCACTTCAAGGCACGCAAGTAATTAAAGCCGAGCTTGAACAAGCAAGATTAGATTTAGATGTAGCGCGAAGAGCAAGTGATTTACAGCGTATGTCAGAGCTGCAATATGGGCGAATTCCAGAACTTGAACGAAAACTTGATTTAGCCTCACAAGCCGAAATGCAAGAAATGACTCTGCTTAAAAACCAAGTAGGTGAGGATGAAATTGCTGAAATACTGTCTCGCTGGACAGGAATTCCTGTTGCAAGAATGCTACAAGGTGAGCGTGAAAAGCTGCTGCAAATGGAAGATAAGTTACACAGTAAAGTAATAGGGCAAGATGAAGCGGTTGTTGCTGTTTCTAACGCAATACGACGCTCACGTGCCGGGCTTGCAGATCCTAATCGTCCTATTGGTTCTTTCTTATTTTTAGGTCCAACTGGTGTGGGTAAAACCGAGCTGACAAAAGCACTGGCTGGTTTTATGTTTGATACCGAAGATGCCATGGTGCGTATCGATATGTCTGAGTTTATGGAAAAACATTCAGTCGCACGTCTAGTAGGGGCTCCTCCAGGTTACGTGGGTTACGAAGAGGGCGGTTATTTAACAGAAGCTGTTCGTCGTAAACCTTACTCAGTGATATTGCTTGATGAAATAGAAAAGGCGCATCCTGATGTGTTTAATATTTTACTGCAAGTATTAGATGATGGCCGATTAACTGACGGGCAGGGTAGAACCGTTGATTTTAAAAATACCGTTATTATCATGACCTCAAATCTAGGCTCAGATATTATCCAAGAGCAAGCGGGTAATAATGATTACACGACCCTTAAAGCTAAAGTAATGGAAGTATTAATTAATGAGTTTAGGCCTGAATTTATTAACCGTATAGACGAGACTGTCGTGTTCCACCCGTTAGCAAACGAGCATATAAAAGAAATAGCTGATATTCAGTTAATGAAATTACGTGAGCGTTTAACAGAGATGGGGTATCTGCTTGAAATAAGCGATGCTGCTCTTGAGCGAATTGCAGCAAGTGGGTTTGATCCTGTGTACGGTGCACGTCCGCTTAAGCGTGCTATTCAACAAACGATTGAAAACCCGCTGGCACAAAAGTTACTCAATGGAGACTACTTACCAGGTTGCGTGATCGTTATTGATGCAAATGACGACTCTCTGGTATTTTCCAAGCGTTAATTGTAAATAATTAAACTCAAAAGCCGCTAAAATAGCGGCTTTTTTATGTTTGTTAAACTTTAAAAGTTAGTAATAAATCGTTCACCCTACGTGAACCTTCAACAAGTTCAGCTGCTCCTTTTGCCACATTAAAGCTTAAGCTTAAGTTGTTATCTCCAAAGTCTTTAATTTGCGAAACATTATTACTAATATCATTACTAACCATTTGTTGCTCTTCTGCAGCAGATGATATTTGTATTGCTAAATGAGATATTTCACTGATTTGGATAAAAATCCCCTCTAATTCAACTTGAGTTTTATCGGTTGTCAGCACACAATTATCGGCTTGTGCTTTAGTGCTTTGCATTACTTTAGACCAGCTAAATAAAGTATCTTGTATTTCTTTAATAGAACTGTGGATTTGTGTTGTAGCATTTTGAGTACGTGACGAAAGGGTCCTTACCTCGTCGGCTACTACAGCAAAGCCTCGACCATGCTCTCCCGCTCTAGCTGCTTCAATCGCTGCATTAAGGGCAAGTAAGTTAGTTTGATCGGCAATTCCTTCTATTTCACTCATTACTTTACCAATCTTATCTGCTTCAGAGGCTAAGCTGGTGGCTGTGGTTGCAGCCTTTTCTACTTGAAAAGCTAAATCAGATACCATTTTACTATTATCTGCAATATGGTCTTTTATTTCAGAGCAACTTTGATGGGTGTTATTCACTTTATCAGCTGTTTGAGCGGTATTTACTGATATTTCACCAATGGTAGAGCTCATTTGAGTCATCGCTGATGCAATTTGTTCTAAACGCTCACCTTGCGAAAAAATGCCTTTTTCAGTAAGCGTAGATTGTTTATCTAGATCAGTTGCGATGCCATTAAAGCTTAATGTGGAGTCTTTCATACGGCCAAGAACCGTGCGCAATTTTGCGCTTAGCATTTGCTCTCTATAATCACTTACGCTATGCGGTGTATGGCCGCTGTAAATATAGCGAGAGATTGAATCGGCTTTTGCTTTTTGTTCGCGTAATATTTTAGGGGTAACAATCAGTTCGTCATAATTTAGCGCAATAACTAAGGCGCACATCAATAGGCTAATTACAGCTAAAGAGATTGATCCCGTAACAGCAATAAAAATCAGCCAAAGTAATAGGCATATAAAAGTAATGCCTTGTCTTATTGTGGTGTGTTCTCGTAGTTTAAATGATGACTTATTGGCATTTATTTTGTTGTAAAGAGCGTGTGCACGTTGCTTAAGTTGAGAGCTTGCTTTAGTTCTTACTGATTGATAACCAACAAGTCGGCTATGCTCAAAAATAGGGGTTACAAAGGCATCTACCCAATAATAACGGCCATCTTTACAGCGGTTTTTAACCATGCCGCGCCACGAGTGCTCTTGTTTTAATGTTGCCCACATTTCTTTAAAGGCCGCTTTTGGCATATCAGGGTGACGAACAATATTATGATGCTGACCGATAAGCTCTTGTGCGCTATAACCTGCTACAGAGCAAAACTCTTGATTGACGTATGTTATTACACCCTTGAGGTCGGTAGTAGAAACAAGCTCTTGTGACTCATCAAAGTATACTTCTTTATTTTTTAAGCTTTTATCATTGTGCATTATGTTTATTATCATCCTTTATTGTTGCTGTCATTATATTGGTTACACACTACAAAGCAAAAAATAGCGTCTTTCCTTTTATGCTCATAAGGCAAATAATTGTTTTTATTGATCTAGATCAAATTTAAATATCGAGTAGCTAAATTGAACTCATTTTAAATAAGTTCCGGTCTATTATTTTAGGCTTATATTTTGCGTATTTAATTTATACTTAAATACGCATTTAAAGCATTTGTATAATGCCCAGAGCAATGGCAATATTACGACTTAATATAATGATGTTGGTCATATTGAGCGCATGTATAGAGTGGGTAAATAATTATTAACTTAGAAAAATTATATTGTTCTAGCAATTTATACCAGTTGCATTAAATAAGTGATCAATTATAGCGCTAAGAAAATAGCACAATAACAAGGCGAAAATTATGACATATAGTTGTTCTATATGAATAATTTTTAACGCAGTGAGTGCGCTATTTAATGCGATAGAATGATCATATTTTCAATAAAATTGGTATTAATCTTGAGTCTAAGTAATTAGCCCCCATAACCTTATGATTAAGCCACGTGGCCCGAGGAAAGATTTTTTGACAACACATGATTTAACTAACGCACTTGAAGCGTTATCAGTAAATGAGCACCAACATGCAGTTAAAGGCATTAAACGTGGCATAGAGCGAGAGTCGCTAAGAATACAAGATAATGGTGCAATATCACCTCAAGGTCACCCAAAAGGTGTGGGCAGTGCGTTAACTAACGGCCATATCACAACTGATTTTTCTGAGTCTTTACTTGAATTTATTACTCCAGTTAGTGAATCGTCAACGCAAACGCTTAAGCAATTAAAAGACCTTCAAAAGTTCACTCTAGAAAAAATGGGCGATGAACTACTTTGGCCCATTAGCATGCCGTGTTTTATTGAGCACCAAGACGATATAGTGCTAGCTCAGTTTGGTAGTTCAAATACTGGTCAAATGAAAACACTATACCGTGAAGGATTAAAAAATCGCTACGGTAGTATGATGCAAGCAATTGCAGGTGTTCACTTTAATATTTCATTCCCAGATACGCTTTGGCAGTCACTTCATTCTTTACAAAAAAGCAATGCAAGCCTTCAAGATTTTATTTCAGAAGGCTACTTATCGCTTATTCGTAACTTTAAACGCGAACTATGGCTAATAAGTTACATGTTTGGCGCATCGCCAGCATTGTGTAACTCATTTTTGCAAGGTCGAAAAACTGACTTACCATTTAAAAAACTAGGTAAAGGCACGCTTTACTTAGAAGTTGGTACAGCACTGCGTTTAGGTAATTTAGGTTATACAAATAGCGCTCAGTCGTCACTACGCGTAATGTATAACTCGTTAGATGAATATGTAGCGGGCCTTAAAAAAGCAATCAACACACCATCAGAAATTTATGGTGATCTTGATGACTACAAGAGTGAAAACCCTAAGCAGTTAAATAAAAATATTCTGCAGATTGAAAACGAATTTTACTCGCCAATTCGTCCTAAGCGCAATGCGAAAAGTGGCGAAACGCCAACGGATGCATTGCTCCGAGCAGGCATTGAATACGTAGAAATTCGCGCATTAGACGTTAACCCGTTTAGCGAAGTTGGTATTGATATTGAGCAAATTCACTTTTTAGATGTGTTTTTAACGTATTGTTTATTAAAAGATTCAGCTCCAATGGATTGGAAAGAACAAGCACGTAGTACTGAAAATCTCGACACAGTAGTAAACCAAGGTCGAGAAGAAGGGCTAATGCTTAACTTTAATAACACACAGCGTAGCCTTCAGTCGTGGGGCGATGAAATATTTACCCAGCTTACAGATGTCGCTAAATGGATGGATAATGCTTATGGTGTTAACTATTACTCAGATACTATAAAGCGCATGGCAACGTGGATACATAATCCAGAGCTTACTTACTCTGGACGTTACGTGTCACAATTAAAAGAGTCTGGTTTAGACAACGGTCACTTTGCACTAGCATTGGCTAGTAAATATAAGCAAAGCCACGCAGATACTGACTACAGCGAGTTTTTAAAGCCTTGGCTGGAACAACAAGTTGTAGAGTCTAACGAAGCACAAGCTGCAATTGAGCAAGCAGATACCCAGTCATTTACCGCGTTTTTAGATGCGTATTTTGACGGTAAATAACCTTAGTATTTAGCAACATTTAAGCAAAAAAACGCAGCCTAAGTTGGCTGCGTAAATATATTCAGGGATGAATTAATGCTGTACTGGTGCATTCATTGAGTCAGACCCACACTTTTTAGAAAAGTTCTGTGAGATCTTAGAAAAATGAAAAAAAATGCAATTATCCTATCTCTCGCCATTACTTTAGCCGGTTGTGCTACAGCGCCCCCAAAGCAACCTAACGATTTATGTAAAATCTTTGAAGAAAAGCCCGATTGGTATTTCGATGCAAAAGATGCACAAGAAAAATGGGGTTCTCCCAAGCATGTACTCATGAGTATGATGTACCAAGAAAGCTCATTTAAGCATGATGCCGCTCCGCCTATGGAGTACTTCTTATGGATAATTCCTACCGGTCGCGCAAGTGATGCCTATGGTTACTCGCAAGCTAAAACACCAACATGGTCTGATTATATTCGTGAAACAGGCAACAACGGTGCTGATAGAGATGACTTTGACGATGCAATCGACTTTATGGCGTGGTTTGTTTATAAAACGCATAAAGTAAATAAAATATCTAAATGGGATGCTTACGCACAATACCTTAATTATCATGAAGGTTGGGGTGGGTATAAGCGTGGCACGTACAAAAAGAAAAAGTGGCTAATGGGTGTTGCGAACAAAGTTAAGCACAGAGCGAGCCGTTATGGTGCGCAATTAAAACACTGCGAAGAAGAGCTTGATAAAGGTTGGTTTGAACGTCTTATATTTGGCTAGATAATTATTAATGGATATAAAAGGTAGCTTTTGCCTAATGCCGATCAGTTAAGAAAATGACCGGTTGACCGATCCAAACGATCATGCAAAATCCGTAGTTAGGAAACTAACTACGGATTTTTTTGTGAATATAGAACAAGCACTGCAAGCAACA